>DAOUMU010000250.1:0-29306 GCA_034409055.1 Anaerolineae bacterium | reverse complement strand
GTTAAAGTACCAACATTAACCCAACTGATGACGAAAATTCGTCTTATTGCTTCCACATTGTTGCTTCCTTGTACACAGCAATATCAATCTGGCTTTTGCCGAAAAAAATGAACGAACGTTGAGTGATTAAGATCAACTTCCGGGAATGGGGCCTTATCAAAGGTTTTTCCTTTGGTCGCCAGCGGTTTGGTCAGGTCAAAACCGATCTTGGTGGTCATCTTCGTTCCCGGTTCAGCACTGGGATCAAGACTGGAACCCGGTTCCCGGTCTTTGACAATCATATCCACGTCCCCCTGAAAACGGGTGGCCATGGCCCACTCCACCTCCAGCGGATTGTAGATGTCGATGTCCTTATCGACCACAAAGACGTGTTTACAAGAGCGATGACCGGCAAAGGCAGCCTGAATGGCCTGCCGGCCATCATCCTCCGCCTGTTTATCAATCTGGACGATGGCATGCAGCCAGGAACAGCCACCAGGATTGACGTTAACATCCAGGCATTTCACCACCTCGTTCACCTTTTTGAAAATGGTCGGTTCTCGGGGCATCCCCATCAGCAGTTTGTGTTCAAGCACGCCCGGCAAGAGAGCCTGCCAGATGGCATCCCGGCGATGGGTGATGGTTTTGACCACAAAGACCGGTTCCTGGCGGATAACGTCCTGGGTTTCCGTTAGATCGACGAACGGTCCTTCGGGGTGCGTTTGGTCGAGATAAACCGTTCCTTCCAACACAAACTCGGCTTCGGCCGGGATGAGCAGATCAACCGTTTTGGCCTTGACCACCTTTAACGGTTCCAGGGCGTTGGCGATTTCTAATTCGTCGATGCCGATATCGACCGACATAGCCGCCGCTGCCAGTACATTCGGCGAGTTGCCGGTACAGATGGCCACCTCCAGTTCCGGCCGGTTCCGGAGAAAGGTATCAAAATGGCGAGACCGGACCACGCGCACGGCCATCTCTGTCTTGGAAAACTGCATACAGCGGTGAAAATCGACATTCTGACCGTATGCGGGATGTTTGGCAATCACCACGCCCGCACTGATGTAATTGCCCCCATCGCCCTGACAATGCCTGAGAATAGGCAGCTCATCCAGGTCAGGCTCCGAACGGATCACTTCCTGACAGGGGGCAGTGTCAACCACCTGGCAGGGGGACCGGTTGTCAATCGCTTGGGTCAAGGTTGGAATGATGTCGGGAACGTCGAGGCCAAAATAATCGGCAAAGGTGGCCTTGGTGCAAAAGAGATTGCCGGCCACCCCAAAATCTGATTCTTTGACGTTTTCAAACAGGACCGGCCTGGGTTCCAGTTTTTTGAGCACCCCGGCAATTTCGTACGTTTTTGAGATGGGCGCTGTTACTTTAACCAAATCCCCTTGATCTTCTAATCTTCTTATATATGCCCTTAGCGACATGGTTTTTCACTCGCTTTCTTGATGGGTTCGATTACTCAAACAATGCTTCGAAGTAGTTGAACTCAACCACTTTGCCTGAATCTTGCTCCAGGATCAAATAAACCTCCCCGGCACTGGCCTCCCCCTTAAAGCTGTAGAAGACGTATCGCACCCGATTTGGACCAAACTCAGAAGAGGGAAATTCCTTGAACCGCCCGGCATGGTCGGGGATGGTTAGCCCTGGTTTGAAGACCTCTTGCCCCTGCCGGGACATCTGATGATAGTCTTTGCTCTCGACAATCTGGAGAAACTCAGCAATCGAAGCCGGGGAAACCGGGGGTGGCGTGGCCGTACCGGCCGGGGTACAGCCTATGAGAACCACAAACAGGCATATAACGCAGAAAATCTTATGCTTGCAGGTATTTATGCCGATCCTCCATAAAGGCTTTGTAAATCTGGTAATATTCTGTGTCCTCGTACTCGACCTGTTTGACCGGGATGTGGTCAAAACTGTAAATCCTGGCTCCAGGACAGGCCAACAGGATCGGCGAGTGGGTGGCCACAATAAATTGAGCGTGCCCGGTTCGGCTCATATCTCTCAACAGTCTGACTAAATCCAACTGGCTCTTTGGGGACAGAGCAGTTTCAGGCTCGTCGAGTAGATACAGTCCTTTGATCTGGTAGCGGGCTCTGAAGAAGGACATCAGGGATTGGCCATGGGATTGGGTGATCAGCGATTTTCCCCCGAAATATTTAAGCATTTCAGGATCGGACACGGCCCACTCGTCCAGGGTTTGGGCAAAATAGCGGAAGATATCCGAGGCGAAAAACGAGCCCGGCACCCGGCCATTGGTCCATTTGACGGCAATATATTTGTAAAGCAGTTTCTCATACCGGTTGACTTCAACCCGGGGTCTTTGAATGTCTCGCCAGATATGAATGTCGCATTTGTGAGATAAAGCTTCCAGCAACGTCGATTTGCCGGTGCCATTCTCGCCAATGAAGAAGGTTACCGGTGAAACGAATTCAATCCGCCTGGTTTGATGGAAAATGGGTTGGTTAAAAGGGAAATATTCCTGGGTGGGGTATTTTTCGGAAAAAAGGGTCACGGTCTTGAGATGATACATAAGAAAAAACTACCTCTGCCCGTACACATTCCGGGCAAAATACTGCATGGCTTTGATGTCTTCCTCGGAGATGAGGTGAGGCGTGCCGATGCTTTTGGCCATGATGTAGATGTGGGCGGTTTTTTCCACCACGTGGCAAACGGTTAAGGCGTGCTTCATGTTTTCGCCCACGCACAGCGTGCCGTGATTGGGCAGCAGAACGGCGTTTCGCTCTCCCAAAGCTTCGACCACATTCTCGGCCAGCTCCATCGTGCCCGGCAAAGCATATTCGGAGCAAATGATCTTGTCTGCCACAATCTGGACGAAATCTTCGCTGATGCCGGGCAGTTCCATCCGGTTGACCCCCAGCACGGTTGAATAAAGGGGATGGGTATGGACCACCGCATTGACTTCGGGTCTGGCATTGTAAACCGTCACGTGCATGCCTCTTTCACACGAGGGGGTCCGGAACCCATCCACCACCTCAATCTTGTTGTTGAGCACCACCACGTCCTCAGCCTGGATCTCTTCGTAATCCATACCGCTGGGACTGATATAAATCAAACCGGTTTCAGGGTCTCTGATACTGACATTGCCCCAGGTACCGACCGTCAACGCCCGGCGGATCATAAACCGGCCGGTGTCAACGATAGCTTGCTTTAGTTCAGCCTTGATTTGTTGCATCATTCCTCACCCTTACTTATCCAATCTTCCGGTAGTTTTTTGCTCGCCAGGGATACCTGCCCTTGCGGCGCAGGTGTAAGTGCAGGTCCCCTTCGAGCGAGTAGGCAGTGCGAAGCCTTCCGACCTACAGCGTATTTACAGCAGCAGCACGCTTGAACGTTTCTTTGAGTTGATCGTACAGTTCCAGGAAAATGTCGTATTGCCCCTCGTAAACCTGGGTCGCTTCTTCGTAAAATACCCGTTGATCCGTAGTCACCATTCTGGCTACGGCCTCCTCCAGCGAGGAATAGACCCCCAGGGCCTGGCCGCACAGTAAGGCATTACCCAGGTTGGCCGTATCCGGCACACTGACCGTGACAATCGGTTTCTTTAAGATTTTGCCCAGGATATTCAGCCAGACCGGACTCTTCAAGCCCCCGCCAACTGCCCTGACTTCGTTAATCGTTATGCCCAGGGACTCAACCGTCTCGATGTTGTTCCGCAGGCCAAAGGAGACGCCTTCCATCACCGCCTTGATGAAGTGAGCCTTTTCGGTGGAAAGATTTATCCCGTAAAACAGGCCCCGGGCAAAGGGATCCCAGTAAGGCGTGCGCTCACCATTCAGATAGGGCAGAAAGATCAGCCCCCCCGAACCAGCGGGCACCTTTTCCACAGCCTGATTATACTGCTCAAAAATATCCCCGGAACGACTAACGGCCTCGTCTTTATCAAAGGCATTCTTGAACCAGTTGAGCGACTCCCCGGCCGTTTGCATGACTCCCAGCGTCACCCATTTGTCGCGCAAACAGTAATGCCAGCAGAGGGTCCGATTTTGCGGGTCTACCAGCGGTTTGTCCGAGCAAACCGTGATCACGCCCGCCGTGCCAATGATCAGGGTGACCTGGCCGGATTTGATCATCCCCGCCCCCAGGGCCGCAGCGGAATTATCCGAACTACCGTTGGCCACCGGGGTACCGGCCTTGAGGCCGGTCAATTCCGCCGCCTCCGGGCTGACCTGGCCGATGATCTCGTCGGAGGGCAGCACCTCCGGGAACATGGCCCGGGGAATACCAAAAAACTCAAATAGGCGGCCGGACCAGACCCGCTTTTCCACGTCGAATAAGAGGGTGCCGCTGGCCTCGGCATAGTCGGTGACCATCTGGCCGGTCAGTTTGAATTTGATGAAATCTTTGGCCACCAAAATTTTCGCCACCCGGCTCCACACCTCCGGCTGGTGATCCTTGACCCACTGGACCTGGGGCGCAGTATAGGTGGTGGAGGCAAAATTTCGGGTCTCCTGAAAAACTAAATTTTTGGCCTCGTCATCCTGGTTGATGCGGTCAACGATATCGTTTGAGCGTTGGTCCATCCAGGTAATGGCCGGACGGAGGACCTGCTCCTCCTGATCCAGGTAAACCTGGGTATGCATCTGCCCACAGAGGCCAAGACCAACGATCTCCTCAAAATCGGCCGGATATTCACCCTTGAGATTTTGGCAGGCAGTGATGAAACCCGTCCACCACGCTGCCGGGTCCTGTTCAGCATAACCGGGCTGAGGCGACAAAATCGGATATTCGCAATATTCAGAACCGATGAACTGACCGCTCTCGGTTAGCAACGTCACCTTGAGACCGGTGGTGCCAAGATCGATGCCTAAAAAATTACTCATGTGGTCTGCCTTTTCTGTTGGTACTGCTGGCTCAGATAATTAATGACCATCACCAGGATAAGGATGATGCCCCAGATGGCAATGGTCAAAAAGTTACTGACCCGCAGCAGATTGAGCCCACTGGAGACAAACTGTAAGATGATCAGAGCGATCACCAGGCCGGACACCTTGCCGAAGCCACCGGCCGCACTGGTACCCCCCAGGACAGAAGCCAAAACCGTCATCAACAGATAGGACTCTCCGTAATCGGCCTTGGCCGAGTTGAAGCGGGAGATCATAATGATAGCGGCGATGCCGGAATACAGGCCCGAAATGAGATAGGTTTTGAGCAACACGCTGGCGTTATTTATTCCGGCAAAGAAGCAGGCCGTGGGGTTAGAACCAAGCATGTAGATATTGACCCCCAGGCGGGTACGGTTCAGGAGCAGGGCCATAAGAGCCGCACAGGCGATAAAGATAATCATCGGCATGGGAATGCCGAAGACCAGGCCGTTGCCGATAAAGCGAATCGGTTCGGGAAACCCGGAAATGACATAGCCCCTGGTCAGGACAATGGCCACTCCATTCAAGAGAATCATCGTGCCCAGGGTGGCCAGAATGGGGGAGACTTCCACTTTAGCAATGAGAACCCCGTTTAACAGGCCGATCATGGTGGCGGTTAACAGCCCTGCCCCGATTGCCAAAACAATCATGGCCCATAAGCCGGGGCCGGTCGCCTCAGGCGCGATGTATTGAGTCAGAATCAGAGCGGTGACGATCCCGGTCAGGTTGGCCGAGGCAATGATCGACAGATTGATGCCCGCCGTCAGCATCGTCACCATCATGGCCAGGGAGAGGATGCCTAGCTCGGGCAATTGAAAAGCCATAGACTGAAAATTGCCGATTTGGATAAACTGATAGCCATTCAGAATCCACATCAAGCAGAATACGCCGATCATGACCAGGCCCAATATGGTCGATTCTGAGAATTTTAGCTTCAACGGTTTGCCTCCAAGCTTATTCGGTATCCTCTTCAAATTTGTTGGTGACGTAGGGGCGAGGCAACTCGGAGAGCAGGTTATTTGCTCCGATACCATCAATTCGAGTTGCCTCGCCCCTGCTTTTTGAGAGGATACCTTATTCGGCTTCTTCCACAATAATCATTCGTTTTTGTTTCCGCTTGTGTTGGTAGGCGCTGGCACTGACGCTGCTGATGATGATCAGGCCGATGAAAACGTTGTACCAAAAAGAGGGCACCCGCATCAAGGTTAAGCCGTTGCTCATAATCGCGATGAGGGCCACCCCCAGCATGGTCCCAAACAGCGTACCCACACCTCCGAACAGGCTGGCTCCGCCCAGCACCACGGCCGCAATCACGTCAAGCTCTTTACCCACAATTGAGTTCGGGGCCACGGTTTGCACCAGCAGGGCCAGAATCACCCCGGCAATACCGGCCAGCAGGCCCATAAAAGAGTAGACAAACATCTGTAGCCGAAAAATGTTAAACCCCGCTCGCTCGGCTGAGGCCGGGCTACCGCCCATGGCGTATAAACCCCGCCCTAACATCGTGTAACGGAGAATAAACCAGGCCAGAACGACAATAACCAGCCAGATCACCGTAATGATGGACAAGCCATACTTAATCCCCTGGGCGTTGGTCAGGATGAATACTTTGATATCGGCAAACTCCCGAAACCAGGGCGGCAGGGCGTAGATCCATTTTCCGCCGGACAGGACCGTCAGGATACCGTAATAGATATTGAGGGTAGCAATGGTGGTAATGATACTGTGAATCTTAAAAAAGTAGACGATGACGGCATTGAACAAGCCCAGGATAATGCCCACGACGCCGGCGATCAAAAAGGCAATGAACATATTGCCCCCGTAGGCAATAATGATCACGGTCATAACATACATGGCCACAGTGGCGGTAGCGGTAAAGGAGATGTCAATGCCACCGGAGATTAAGACAAACGACACGCCCACCGCCAGAATGCCCAAAAAGGAATAGCTTTTCATCAGATCAAATAGATTCTCCAGGGTTAAGAAACTGGGATTTTGTGAGGTGATGATGGCGGAAAAAATAATAATCACCAAAAAGACATAAGTTTCATGGCGTGTCAATAATTTCTTCATCTCCCCAGTCCTTTAACCGGCCGTGTTGATGCAATGTTGAATTTCATCTTCTGTCGTCCGGGCGGCGTCAAATTCAGCGATGAATCTGCCCTTGTGCATGACGATGATGCGGTTGCAGTTATGAAACACCTCTGGCACCTCATCCGAGATCAGGATGACCCCGAGGCCCTCTTTGGCCAGGTTTCTGACAATGTCTTGAATAGCCCCCTTGGCGGCCACATCGATCCCAATCGTCGGTCCATCCAGAATCAGGATTTTCGGTTCGGTGGCAATCCATTTGGCCAGCACGACCCGCTGCTGATTTCCTCCCGACAGGGTCTGTACCGGTGAGTCCACCGAGGGTACCCGGATGGAAAGTTCCTTGACCCATTTATTGACGTTAGCCTGCATCTTGGTTGAGTCGATCAGCTTCAGTCTGTTCAGCAACCTCCGCAGCACGGTCAGGACGATATTCTTGCCCACCGGTTGCGGCATAATCAGCCCCTGCACCAGCCTATTCTCCGGCACGTAGCCGATACCCAGCCGGATTGCTGCTCGAACAGAGCCTATTTCCACCTCTCTGCCCTGGATCAGAATCTGGCCGGAGTCGGCCGGGTTCACACCAAAGAGGGCCAGGGCCAGCTCCGTCCGCCCTGATCCCAGGAGACCGGTGATGCCCAGAATTTCGCCCGGATAGAGTTGGAAGCTGACATCTTTGAAGTTGCCTCGCTTCGAGAGATTTTTGACCTCAAGCAGAACCTCCTCTTGCTTCGCCTCGGCCACGTATTTGGTGTACTCGAGCTTTTGGCCGGTCATGAGCATCGTCAGCTTTTCGTCATCCAGCTCCTGGCTGGGAAAAGTGCCCACCTTCTTACCATCGCGTAAGATTGTGACCCTTTCCGCAATCTGGAGCACCTCGTCCAGTTTGTGGCTGACAAACATGGTGGCGATGCCCTTGGCCTGCATATCCTTGACCACCGCAAAAAGTGCCTGCACTTCCTTCCTGGTCAGGGAGGCGGTGGGTTCGTCCATAATCACCAGTTTGACCCCGTGGGTCAAGGCCCGGCAGATGGCCACCAGTTGCTGATCGGCAATCGAAATATCAGCCACCAGTTCATCCAGCGGTAAGTTGACCTCAATCCGGGCCATCGCACTCTCGGCAATGCTTTGAATGTTCTTCCAGTTGATCAACCGATGCCCTTTGGCAATGGTCCGGCTGAGAGCGATATTTTCGGCCACCGTCAAATTCGGAAAGAGGGACAGGTCCTGATAGATAACCTCAATCCCCATACGGATGGAATCGATGGCGTGATAATCGTGGAACTGCTCCCCATTGATTTCAATCTGGGCTCCATCATCCGGCTGAATGGCCCCGGAGATGATTTTGATCAGGGTTGATTTGCCCGATCCATTCTCTCCGACCAGGCAATGGATCTCACCCTCATTAATCTCAAAATCAACCGAAGCCAGGGCCTGTACCCCAATGTAACGCTTACTGATGTTCTTCATAGAAAGGAAGGTGTCTGTCATGCTCATACCGACCATTTTACTATTGATGGTGCTTATCCGCTATTTTTGGAGAGAAACTTCGGGTGTTACTGCGTGAACCCACAGGGCAAAGACGTGTTGCGTGTTGCGTGAAACGTGAAACATGTTTCGCCATTCATCATTCGCCACACTGGCCCTGCCTGTGCCCGCTTTTTGGGTATGGGTTCGCCATTCATCTAAACGCTTACAACTTAAAAAGGGCCTCCTTGCCCGAGGCAAAGAGGCCCTCATTCGCCGGAAACTTTAGAAGCCGTAACTTTCGGCATTGTCTGCCGTAATGTCGATCATGGCATCAACTTTGATGATGTTGCCATCAAGCTCAACGGGCCCTATGCCAGGAATTTCCAGCCCCTCTTTAATCTCTTTGCCGTCCAACATCTGTTTGGCCACCCAGACCAAACCGTAGCCAGCATCCTTGGGATCCCAGAGGATACCGTGGTCCATAGAGCCATCCTTGAGATAAGGCGCCGCATGGCCGGGAATGACCGTCCCCACGTTGGCAATCTTATCCTCTAAGCCCTTTTCCTTGAGCGCCTGAGCAACGCCGGGTGGTCCCAGGCTGCCAAAACCGACAAACCCCTTTAGATCAGGATAGGCTTTGATCAACTCAAGCGCTTTCTGCCTGGACAGCTCCTGATCTTCCCCGGAGGGGATTCGCTCGGTGACCAGCTCCAGGTTAGGATACTTCTCGGCGGCGTATTTCAGCCCCTCATCCGCCCAGAGGTTGTGCAAGGGCACGGTCAGCGAGCCGACGATAATGGCATATTGTCCGGAGTCCCCCATGTACTCGACCAGCTTCTCCCAGTGATACTGGCCAAACCTGACGTTGTCAATCAACTCCAGGTCGTAATCATTGCCCACCTGATCGGGTGACTCGTGGGTCAGGACCACAATGCCGGCATCCTTGGCCTTCTTAAAGACCGGTTCCAGGGATTTGGCGTCGTTGGGCACTACGGCAATGGCATCGACCCCCTTACTGATAAGGTCCTCCACCACCTTGACCTGCTGGGCCGGGTCTGCGTCCGCCGGACCGACCTGGTAAGCGTTCACGTTCAACTCCTCGGACGCCTGCTTTACCCCCTCTTCCAGGCGATTGAACCAGGGGATACCGGTAATCTTGACCACGACCGCAATTTCATATGGTTCGCCTCCTTCTGCAGCCGGTTGGGCAGCCTGCTGCCCGGCACAGCCACTGAGCAAAAAAACGGCCAGGATGGCCAAGACCACAACAAAAAACCAACTTCTGCGTCTACACATCTTATCCTCCTTGATAAAATTAAATTAAAATATTATACACCTAATACAAATTTTATCTCTTTCCCTATGACAGAAAAGTGTCATGTGTCACGAATAACCAAGACGAATGTCACAACGTTAAACTTTCTTCATCCCTTCGCAACCTTCGAGTAACGCGCCCTAATTCATCAAACCAGAATTTGGCTTGCCAGCGGGGTAAAAAGTAACTTCCGCTTGATGTTGCCAGCCAACTCGTAAAACGTAAACCCGCAGGGCAAGTGACGTGAAGCGTAATGACTTATCTACAGTTCATTTTTACGTTTTACGCTTTACGTTTTACGTGGTTGGGCGCTTTACGAGGTTGCCTTACCGGAAGTTACTTTTTCATTGTCAATTCTGGTCCTATGTAATTATAAAAGTTGGCGGCCGGTGGTCAAATGACGTAAAATGCCTGTCAAATCGAGGAGGTAAAAGAAGATGGGCCATGAGTTAGTCTTTCTTACAGCCAGCCAGTTGGCAGCAAAAATCCGATCAGGTGAAGTTTCATCCCTGGAGGTCGTAGAAGCTCACCTGGATCAAATTGCCAGCCACAACCAAACCTTGAATGCGATTGTGACCTTAGACGAGGCAGGGGCCCGGCATCGAGCCAAAGAAGCTGATGAGGCCCTGCTCAAAGGAGAAATATGGGGGCCGCTGCATGGCGTACCGGTAACCATTAAAGACCATTACGCCACGGCCGGCCTCCGGACGACAAGTAGTTTTCCTCTCCTGGCCGATTACGTTCCCAAACAGGATGCGACCATCGTCGCTCGCTTACGCCACGCCGGAGCCATTATCCTGGGCAAGACAAACCTGCCGGAACTGGGCCTGGATATTCAGACCAATAGCCCGATCTTTGGGGTAACCAATAACCCCTGGGATATCAGTCGCACCCCTGGGGGCAGTACCGGTGGAGGAGCCGCTGCCGTGGCTGCCGGCCTGTCGCCGTTGGAGATTGGCAGTGATTTGGGTGGCTCTATCCGCATTCCCGCTCACTTTTGCGGTATCTTCGGTCTAAAACCGACCGAACATCTGGTCCCGAGTACCGGGCTGACCCCTGGCTTAGCGGAGAGGGATTTCCAGGCTTTCCGTCATATGGTCTCCTTCGGTCCCTTAGCCCGCTCCATTGAAGACCTGAAACTGTGCCTGCCGATTATTGCTGGACCGGATAACAAAGATGTGAAGGTACCATCCATTTCGTTAAACCTGCCCGCCGAGCCAGACCTGAAAGACCTGCGCCTGGCCTGGACAGATGATTTTGGGGGTGTACCGGTCACGGCAGAAACACGCGCCACGCTGCAAGCATTCACCGAGCGATTGGCTGAGATGGGCTGTCACGTCGAGCCTCTTAATCCACCTGACCTGGATTTTGAAAGAGTCTGGCAGACCTATGGGGAAATCATGGATATGGAAGTAAGGGTGTATATCCCCTCTCTCTTGCGCTTGATTGTCCATCTTTTCGGGAAACGAGAACGAAGCGGCGTGCCTATGGCTCAATCCGTCTATCCCATCACTTACAAAAAATATATAAAAGCCCTGACCCGGCGGGAAAAAATGATTGCTCGGCTGGAAAGCTTTCTGTCAAAATGGGACGCCTGGCTCTGTCCCGTCACCGCAACGGCTGCTTTTAAGCATCACCCTCTTGCCAGACAGGTGGGCCCGTATCTAATTTATAAAGAACCCATCAAGGTGGATGGTCAGGCCGTTAATTACTGGGTGGCAAACGTATCTTTTACCACGGTTTTCAATTTGACCGGCAACCCGGTGGTAGTCATACCAGTAAGCCTGACCCAAGAAGGGTTACCGATTGGGATTCAGGTGGTCGGGCGCCGCTGGGCCGATATGAAACTACTAACCATAGCCGAGCGACTGGCCGAGGCAACCGGCTGGTGCCAACGCCCGCCGGGGTATTAAGAATTTGACCTGGCTACCATGAGCAAAGGAAATAACGATGAGCGACACTCCCATTGTTCAGTTGCAAAACCTGACCAAAAGCTACACCGAAGGTAAGCACAGCCGGATTATCCTGGACAATATCACGGCTACCTTCAACCGGGGCGAGTTTATCCTGTTACTGGGCCAGAGCGGTTCGGGCAAAAGCACCCTGCTGAACCTGATCAGCGGCATCGACGCTCCGGATAGCGGCGATATTCTGATCAACAACATCGCCATCAATCGCCTGAGCGAACGCCAGCGGACCTTGTTCCGGCGGGAACACATCGGCTTTATCTTTCAATTTTTCAACCTCATCCCCACCCTGACCGTCTTGGAGAATGTCACCCTGGCCATGCAGCTCAACGGCGGGGTAACCCCGGCCCAAGAGAAAGAGGTACGCAGCCTGCTGGCGCGCGTCGGCTTAAGTCACCGCCAGGACGCCTTCCCCGACCGCCTCTCCGGGGGCGAACAGCAACGGGTGGCCATTTTGCGGGCCGTCACCCACAACCCGACCCTGCTCCTGGCCGACGAACCAACCGGCAACCTGGACGAAGAAACCGGCCAGACCATTATCCAACTCTTGCTGGAGTTGACTCGTCAGGCCAATAAAACCCTGATTATGGCCACCCACAACCCGGAGATTGTGCCTCTCGCGGATCGAGTCTATCGTATCAAGCAAGGAGGTTTGGTGATGCGTGAAACGTAAAACGTAAAACGTGATGATTTTTCACGCATCACATTTTTTTACCCGACATTGGAAATCAGAAACCAGGTTTTTCGCTGGCTAAGGCATCTTTGGTGCTGCAAAATGCTCAAAAAGCAACGATTAGCTTGGTTCAGACGATAAAAAACCTGGTTTCTCTCCCCGTGTCGGGTAGTGAAACATCACATCACTTGTCCTGCAGGTTCACGTTTCACGTTTCACGTTTTAGGACGATGAAAACCAACCATCTGACTCTAATCGCTTTACGCCATAGTACCAGGCATCCTATCCAGAGTCTGCTGCTCATTCTGGGGGTGGCCCTGGGCGTGGCCATGATTGTGGCCATTGACCTGGCCAACAGCAGCGCCAGTGAGGCTTTTGCCCTTTCAACCGACACCATTGCCGGCAAAGCCACCCACCAGATTGTGGCCGCTCCCGGCGACTTACCCTCATCGCTATACGAAGATTTGCGGGTCGAGTTGGGATTGACCGAGATCGCCCCGGTGGTGACCGGCCTGGTCTCCTTGCCACAGGCTGGCGACTTGCCGTTGCAGCTCCTGGGTGTTGATCCTTTTGCCGAAGGTCCCTTTAGAAATTACCTGGGGGACGGGGCCGGGGGACTGTCCGTTGAGGCCTTAACCCAACTCTTAATTCAGCCCGATACCGTCCTGCTCTCGCAAGATTTGGGGCAACAGTACAATTTAGCCCCCGGCGATAGCCTGAGCCTGATCGCAGACGGTCAGCTCAAGTCGGTCGAATTGGTGGGGCTGCTGCAACCCGGTGATAACCTGAGCCGCCGGGCCCTCAACGGGCTCATCCTCAGCGACATCAGTACCGCCCAGGAACTGTTGGGCAAAGTGGGCCAGATCAGCCACATCGACCTGATTCTGTCCCCGGAAGCGGACCCCCAGCCGATTATCGAACGTCTACCGGCCAACGCCCGCTTGCAGCAGGCCAGGCTACGCAACGAAACGGTCAATCAGATGACGGCTGCCTTTGAGCTGAATCTATCGGCCTTGAGCCTGCTGGCCTTGATTGTGGGTATTTTCTTGATTTACAATACCATCAGTTTTTCGGTGGTCCAGCGACGCCCCATTTTGGGCACTCTCCGTTGCCTGGGGGTCACCCGGCGGGAAATTTTTGGGTTGGTGCTGACCGAAGCCCTGGTCCTGAGCGCCATTGGGGCCATCATTGGCCTGGGTCTGGGCATTGTACTGGGACGGGGCCTGGTCGGGCTGGTCACTCGCACCATCAACGACCTCTACTTTACCCTGACCGTGCAGAGTGTGTCGGTCGCGCCCTGGACTCTCTATAAGGGCCTGGTGGCGGGGCTGGGTACCGGTCTGCTGGCCGCTTTTATGCCGGCCCTGGAAGCCACCACCGTCCCTCCCCACAGTGCTCTGAAACGATCGGTGCAAGAAGCACGGGCGCAGCACTTAATGCCCGGTTTAACAGTCCTGGGGGGGCTGATGATGCTGGCCGGCTGGGGCCTGCTGCGCGTTTCCAGCCAGGCCCTGACGGTCAGTTTTAGCGCCCTCTTTCTCATTCTCATCGGGGCGGCCCTGCTGACCCCGGCCATTACTCAATTCTTCATGAAAGTCATCCGGCCCCTCACCAGTCGCAGCCTGGGCATTGTCGGGACGATGGCCCCGCGCGATATCGTCCGCTCGTTGAGTCGAACGTCGGTCACGATTGCCGCCCTGATGCTGGCGGTCACGGTCATCATCGGCGTCAGCATTATGATCGACTCCTTTAGAAACACCATCGTCGTCTGGCTGGATAACGTCCTGGCCGCCGACATTTATGTCAGTCCGGCCGGCCAGGATTTGCGGATAGAGGGCGAAATTGACCCAGCCTTTATTGCTCAGGTGCGGCAATTGGAGGGGGTGACCGATGTATCCCTGTCGCGAAGGGCGACCATCTTCTCGACCGATTACGGCCAGATAGAAGCACGAGCCTACTCTCCCCAGCCCGGTGAGACCAGGCGCCCCCTGCTGTGGTCAATCGGGAGCGCTGACGAGGTCTTTGCCGCCCTGGATAGGGGCGACGTGATGGTGTCCGAAGTCTTTGCCCGCCACCACAACCTGCCCCTTAACGAACCGTCAACCCTGACTCTGGTCACTGGCAGCGGGCCACGCCCCTTTAGAGTGGTCGGTATTTTCTACGACTACGCCGCCCCGGAACTGGGCTACGTGCTGATGCGCTTACAAACCTATCGGGCCTATTGGCAGGATGAAGGCATTTCCAACGTGGGCCTATTCTTAGCGCCTGAGCTGGTGCAACAGGCCGATGCCATGGCCCAACGCCTACAAAACCAGTTTGCCGGCCAGTACACGCTCACGGTTGACTCGAATCGAGGCATCAAAGAGAGCGCCCTGGAAATCTTCGACCGTACTTTTACCATCACCACTGCTTTACGCCTGCTGGCGACCGTCGTAGCCTTTATCGGCGTTTTGAGCACCCTGATGTCCCTGCAACTGGAGCGCACCCGCGAGTTGGGCACGCTGCGGGCCAACGGGATGAGCATCCTCCAACTGTGGGCTAAAACCCTGCTGGAAACCGCCCTGATGGGCCTCACCGCCGGAGTGATGTCGATGCCCATCGGCCTGATTTTGGCCATCATTCTGATCTACGTGATTAATCTGCGTTCTTTTGGTTGGTCCTTACAACTTTACTTAAATCCGTCTATTTTCATCATGGCCCTACTGGTAGCCCTGTTGGCCGCTTTATTGGCCGGTATTTACCCCGTTCTCAGGTTGAACAAAATGGAAATTGCGGCTGCCTTGCGAGAAGAATAGGCTGATATGCAGTGTCTCAATAAATCTTTCCCACTAAACAAAGCTGTCTCGTGTTGCGTGTTACATGTTGCGTGTTCAAAGTATGCCCACGTAACACGCAACACGCAACACACAATACCTCTTTTTCAGGTGACTGTATGCGCTTAACCATTACGATCATCATATTACTGATCGCCTCCGGCTTCATCATTGCCAGGTTTGACCGGGTGGGAGCCGGGGCTGATATTCGGGCTGACGTTGATAAGCTGGTGGTGGCAGAGGATACCGGCCAGTTTGCCCGGGCCTACGAAGTTCAACCGATTATTTTCCCTGACGACCTGGGCCAGCACCCGGATTACCAGGCCGAGTGGTGGTACTACACCGGCAATCTGGCCGATGCCGGCGATAACCGCTACGGCTTTCAACTGACCTTCTTCCGGCGGGGCCTGACCCCCGGCCTGCTCGAACGAGCTTCGGAATGGGCCAGCAACCAGATTTATTTTGCCCATTTCACCATCACCGATGTTACCGGCGCAACCTTCACCTATCACGAACGGTTCAGCCGGGGCAGTCCCCACCTGGCCGGCGTGCAGAGTGAGCCTTATCACGTCTGGCTGGAGAATTGGTCCGCCAAGGAAATTGCTCCGGGGAAGGTGCAACTGAAGGCAGACGCGGGGGAGATTGCCCTGGATTTGATCCTGGTCCAGACCAAGCCGGCTGCCTTGCAGGGCAACCAGGGCCTGAGCCAGAAAAGCGACGAACCGGGCAACGCCAGCTATTACTACTCGCTGACCAATAACCAAACCGGCGGCACGATTACCACCCCTCGGGGCACGTTCAAGGTGACCGGTAACACCTGGAAAGACCACGAATGGAGCACCTCCGGTCTGGGAGCCGAGGCCTTGGGTTGGGACTGGTTCTCGCTGCAATTGGACGATGGCCGGGAAGTGATGTATTTCAATATCCGCAAAGAGGACGGCAGCGTCGAAGCCGTCTCCGGCGGTACGCTGATCGACGTGGACGGCAGCACTCGCTATCTGCCCCAAGAGGCCGTCGAAATTACCGTCCTGGATACCTGGCAAAGCCCGGAGAGCGGGACAACTTATCCGGCCGAGTGGACCTTCGCCATTCCTGACGAAGGTATTGAGTTGCATATCAAGCCGCTCCTGCCCCGGCAGGAGTTGAGGGTCTCCGTCACCTACTGGGAGGGAGCGGTTGAGATTGAGGGGACACAGGAGGGGTATGGTTACGTCGAGATGACAGGCTATTACGCCAGTATGCAGGGCCGGATGTAAGCAAAGCGACCGCCGACCGGCTATTATGGTTCAGTCCGCCCAATCCGCACCTCGTCGAAGTGGGCGGTAGTGAGGGTCCCATCGCCTAACCAAACCTGTAAATATATCACAAATTCGGCCGTTTTCAGGGCCTCTGCGTCAGCCGGGGTGTGCGTACCGACCGGTTGGCCATCAATAAAAAACCTGAGTTCGGCCGACTCGGGGTTCAATTCAATTCTCACAACGTGCCAGGTATCATAAGCCACCCCTGGCCCATCTATTGAATACTCTCTGTTATCTCCAGAAAATACAACGCAATGTGACTGGGCCGTAGGCTTTTGCGTGTGGCCGTACAAGCCACAACCGGCATCCCACCATTTTTCACCTAAAGTGGTGCCAAAAATAATGGCCACATTGCCCTCATTCGTCTGCATTTCACCATCGAACATCAACCTGGCTTCAACAATATTAAACTCCTCAAACGTGGCTACTTCGTAACGAAGCGCGTTTAAGCTAGAACCTGTGGGCTTTGTACAAGAAAAGCTTAGAAAGCCCTCTTGCTGGCTCACTTCACATTTGTCTGCATCGTCCAGCCCCCACCGCGCTGCATCCCACATCCCATCAAACGTCGGATTATCGAAGTCGTCATATATCGGGGCGGCCTCAAGGGCAATTGTTGGGGTGGGTGTGGGCGGGGGAGTATCGCTGGGGCTAGGGGGAGTCGTAGGCTGTGAGGCAACTACTGGCTCAAATCGTCCAATCCGCACGTCATCGAAATACCCCGTCGCCAGGGTCCCGTCTTCTAACCAAACGCTCAGGGTTATCCCATATTCGGCTTCTTGTAGCGCTTCTACCTCGGCCGGGGTGTAAGTATCGAACTGCTGGTCATCTATAAAAAAACTGAGTTCGGCCGATTCGGGGTTCGATTCTATTCTCACAACATGCCAGGTATCATAAGCAACCGCCGGGCCCTCTGTCCAATATGTGTTTTTATCTCCAGAAAATATTTGGCAAAATGACTGGGCCATATCTTCATCAGGGTGGCCCAAAAGGCCACACTCTATCCCCCAACTTGCTGCTTTAAGGCTAATGGTTACATTGGTATGACTCGTTTCCATTTCACCATCTAACATCAACCTGGCTTCTAGAAAATTAAATACTTCAAGGGTTGTTTCTTGATAATTAAGCGCGTTTAAGGGAAAGCCACCGGGTTCTGTACAAGAAAAGCGCAACCGGCCATCCTCCTGGCCCACTTCACACTTGTCTGCATCTTCAGCCCACTCGAATTGCCACAAATCGGTATCCCATTCGCCGTCAAAGGCCGGATTATCGAAGTTATCATACGAGGTCGGGTCGGTATCAATGACCGTTGTTGGCCCCGGCGTGGCTGTAAACGTTACTTCAGGGGCTACCTCAACCGGTGCGGCGGTGCCGGCTTGGGCCTGCTCTGGGGTGGGTACGACTGCCGCGGTGTCTACTTCCTCTTTACCCCCTCTGGTGGCAAAGAAGATACCTGCCCCGATGACTATAATCGTTACGGCGACTGCCGCCAGAATCCAGCCCGGATTTAAACGGGCGGGCTTCTTAACCGCCACCGCCTGGACCGTCTCTTGCTCCCGGCTCTCAACCGTCGGTCCGGCCGGGGAGATCATGGTGGCCTCTTCATCGACCGGGATAGTCTTATCTAATGTCGTCTCGGGAATGGCTGCCTGCAACGCCCGGACCATATCTCCGGCCGTGGCGTAACGGTCCTCCGGTTCCTTGGCCAGGGCCTTGAGAATCACCCGCTCGACTGCTTCCGGCAGGGCCGGGTTCACCTGACGGGGGAGTGGCATCGGGTCGTTGATGTGCTTGACCACGACCGCCATCGGCGTCTCGGCTTTGTAAGGCACGCGCCCGGTGGCCATCTCGTACAACATGATGCCCAGAGCGTAGATGTCACTCCGCCCGTCGAGTTTACGCCCCAAACCCTGTTCGGGCGACATATAAGCCGGGGTGCCCAGGAAGCCGCCCGTGGCCGTAAATTTAGCCGTCCCCCCGACAATTTTGGCGATCCCAAAGTCCATCAGCAGGCAATTGCCCCGCTCGTCCAGCAAGACGTTGCTCGGCTTTACATCGCGGTGAACCAGGTCACGGGAATGGGCATAGTCCAGAGCATCGCCCAACTGGGAGATGATGCGGCGGATTTGCGCCAGGGGCAGCGGTTGGCTACTCAGCAAGTCGGTCAGGTCACCGCTTTCGAGGAAGGGCATGACAATGTAGGTGTAGCCATCGGCCTGGCCATAATCAAACACAGGCAGGATGTGGGGGTGCTGGAGTTTGGCCAGGACTTTAGCTTCTTGCTCAAAGCGTCCCACGAACTCCGGGTCGCTGGCAAAATGGCGGGGCAGAATTTTGAGGGCCACGTAGCGTTCCATGCCGGGTTGGTAGGCTTTGTAGACGGCAGCCATGCCCCCCTCACCCAGCGGAGCGACCACCTGATAGGAACCGAGTTGTTTGCCGGATAAATCTTCCATCTTCTATCCTCCACTCCACGAGACAGACGTGTTGCGTATTGCGTATTGCGTAGAAGTAACTTTTACGCCCTATGCTTTCCGCTTCACGCTTTATGCTTAATGCTTTCCATGGCAGCTTTGCCGCGCTACGCTTTTCGTTCTCCGCTCTACGCTTGACGATTTCGGTTGCGGCTTGGCCGCGCTAAGCTTGATACGTTCGGTTACTGCCTGGCTATGCCACCAGGGTTTCGTTTACGTGCCGGTGGTAAGTTGGGGTGTTAGTCGATGGTCGCTTACGTGTTACTGGTGGAAT
Source organism: Anaerolineae bacterium (assembly GCA_034409055.1). GTDB lineage: Bacteria > Chloroflexota > Anaerolineae > 4572-78 > J111 > DAOUMU01. Next base: position 10,063 of record DAOUMU010000250.1, on the reverse strand, counting down.
GGCAAATTTTAGAGTCGGCTACGAGGAAGATGACTGGTATCATTCACAAGTTGGTTTGTCAAGTTTTTGTTGCAAAACGTAGTAAAGGCATCCCTATACCCGCCGTAGCCGCATGGGGATGCGTCTACTACAAGGTTTTGCAACAAGAACTTAGTTAGTCTCTGTTGCAAAACGTAACCAGGGCATCCCTATGCCCGCCGTAGCCGCATGGGGATGCGTCTACTACAAGGTTTTGCAACAGGAACTTAGTTAGTCTCTGTTGCAAAACGTAGTAAGGGCATCCCTATGCCCGCCGTAGCCGCATGGGGATGCGTCTACTACAAGGTTTTGCAACAAGAACCAGTTAAAATATACCTGATAAAGGCAATAAAATCCAGTGACAAATGTCACTATTCAAAGGGTATTCGCCCATTCGCCCATTCATCCATTCGCCCATTCGCCCATTCGCCGCCTCACTTGGCGTAATCCACAGCCCGTGTCTCGCGAATCACGGTCACCTTGATTTGCCCGGGGTATTCCAGGCTTTCTTCAACCTGGCGGGCAATCTCTTTCGACATCTTGATGGCCTCATAATCGTCCACTTCCTCGGGGCGAACGATGATGCGAATTTCTCGACCGGCTTGAATAGCGAAAGCCTCGTCAACGCCCTTGAACGAGTTGGCCACATCTTCCAAAGCCTTGATCCGCTTGACATAGCTCTCCAGGCTCTCCCGGCGAGCCCCGGGTCGAGCCCCGGAAATCGCGTCAGCGATTTCTACAATAACGGCCTCAAACGACTCCTGCTCCACTTCATGGTGATGCGAGGCAATACAGTTAATGACTTTGGGATTAATACCGCACCGCTTGACAATGTCGGCCCCAATGATGGCGTGTGGGCCTTCCACTTCATGGTCAATGGCCTTACCGATATCGTGCAGCAAGGCAGCTTCCCGACAAACCTCAACATCGGCTCCCAATTCGTTGGCAATAATAACGGCTAGCTGTGAGGCCTCAATGGCATGCATGTGCTGGTTCTGGCCATAGCTGGTACGGTATTTCAGGCGTCCCAGCAGTTTGATAATATCGGGGTGGAGACGATGCACACTGGCCTCGTAAGCAGCCCGTTCACCTTCCTCCTGGATAGTTTGATTAACTTCCTCCCGGGCTTTGGCCACCAGCTTCTCGATGCGTGCCGGGTGGATGCGGCCATCGGTGACCAGGCGACTCATGGCCAGCCGGGCGATCTCACGTCGCACCGGGTCAAAACCGCTCAGGATGATCGCTTCCGGGGTATCATCGACAATGACGTCAACCCCGGTTGCATTTTCAAAAGCGCGAATGTTGCGGCCCTGGCGACCGATAATACGGCCTTTCATGTCATCACCGGGCAGAGGCACCGCCGAAACTGTGGTTTCGGCCACCTGGTCCGAGGCTATTCGCTGCATAGCCGTAGTAATGATTTCACGGGCTTTGTGGTCGGCCTCTTGCTTTATATCGGCTTCTACCTGGCGCAGAACACGGGCCATATCATGCCTGGCTTCAGCTTCGACCATTTTCAAAAGTTCTTGCTTGGCTTCCTCCCGGCTTAAGCTCGAGACCCGCTCCAGTTCAGTCATGGTCTGTTCAGTCAGCTTTTGTATTTCATTGGCTCGCCTATCCATTTGGCTCTGGCGTTTATTCAGGTTGCGTTCTTTTTTCTCCAAATTTTCAAAACGTCGATCCAGGTTCTCCTGACGTCTTTGTAGTCTTTCCTCCTGCCGGTCAAGTTCCTGTCTTTTGCGGTTGACTTCCTTCTCGGCCTCAGCCCGCAATTGGATCGCTTCTTCTTTGGCCTGAACCTCTAACTCTTTGCCGGTTGCCTTAGCGGTAGCAATAATCTCCTTGGCTTGAAACTCGGCAGACTCTATTTTTCGTTCACTGACACTCTTATAATAAAAATAACCAATCGCAAAACCTATGCCAATGCCTATTACTGCATCTATGATTAAAAAAACGATATCCATAGGTATCACTTCTTTCCCCTTTGACTTCAAAAATATTGACAGGTATTTCTTTATTCATGTAAAAAGTTTGATGTCTCCGATGAATGTAACCATTCCCAGGCGCGGTTCAAGACACGATGGCTCACTTCATAATCAAAGCCGCGCCTGCTTAAAAAGCCCATAACCTTTTTCTTAAAATCGACTTTCTCTAAATTTCTCCAGAGGCGAAGCTTGCCCTCGACCGCAGTCCAGGCCAGTGTCTCCTCATCCAAATCGGCCAATACGGTTTCGATCACCTCGTCGGCAATGCCTTTTTGTTTTAGTTCGTAACGCAAAGCTTGTTGACCACGAGGCCGGAAACGCTCCCTGTTCTCCAGCCAGGAACGAGCAAATGCTTCGTCATCCAGGTATTGCTCATGCAGCAAGCGATTAACCGTATCCGTTACAACGTCAGGCGAGTACCCCTTGTCGTGCAAATAGCGCTCCATTTCCGTTTGACTACGCGAGCGAAACCCCAAAAAACGGATGGCATGGTTATAGGCTTTACGCCGTTCATCACTGTATTTGAGCTGCTCAATTTCGGCGTCGCTAAGGTATTGTCCTTTTTTTAAGGTAGCGGCCAACAGCACAGTCAACGAAAAAGCATACTCATCATCCAAAAAAAGATTGACTCGCTCTTTGTTGCGCTTTTGAATTTTTAAGGCCGTAATCGTTCCGGCCATCGAGCCACTCTCCTGAAAAAAGAAAAGCTGTGCGCAAGGCGTCACAGCTTTAGAATCTTAGAAAAATATAGCTTGAAACAAACAGACAAGCGGTTGTTAGCTACAATTAACTTCTATCTTTGCACCTTTTAAGCAGCGATAATATGTCGTGATTATAATAACAAATCTACAAAAATTCAGATTAAAAGGTCTCTAAACCCGCAAAGACAGCGAATTAACCGTAGCCTCGATAACTATTGTATAACCCGATGCCAAGACTAAGGCAAATTGATGAGGTCTTACTACAGCGACTCATGCTCAATTTCTACCACTTCAGCAGAAAGTATAAAATTATCAGAAATAAAGCGCTTCGCCACCCAAATTCCCAGCCTCACCAATTTGTGTAAACTACCCGGAATTTCTGACCAACATCATCAGATTTAGATAAAGGCAACAACACGCGATTGGCCAGATACATAACAGTAGGTAAAACAGGTCATAACAATATCTTTTGTAGATGACGTCTTCCAATTACGTCAATAAAAAAAACTTCAACCGGTACGATGTCAAAAGTATGCGCCTGGGCTACTAGGTTCTGTTGACATTTGCCCAAAAATGTCATTCCGAGGAGCGCAGCGACGAGGAATCTCCGGCAACGAGGACAAATTCAAGGCGAAATAGGAGATTCTTCGCTCCCCTTGGTCGCTCAGAATGACATAATCCGAAATGTCAACACACCCTAATACAGAACGAATTTAGCCGCAGGTTGGATGTTTGTTTCAAGCCATCAAAATTCCAAAAGCTGTAACAGGTTCGTTGACGACTCGTGGACCTTCCGGTCTCTTGATAGGGTCAATAAAATTGAGAGTAAATCCCTCAATAAGTCCAGTTTACCCTGATTGGGAATCAATGGCAGACGGTTCTCTCAGAGGCATTCCAAATCGCTCTCTGACCTTGTTTTCAATTTCCAGGGTCAGCTCAGGGTTCTCCATCAGGAACATTTTAGCATTTTCTCGACCCTGAGCCAGACGAGTGTCACCATAAGAGTAAAAAGAGCCCCGTTTATCTACGATTTCCTGGGCAACGGCGATATCCAGGACATCGCCAACTTTAGAGATGCCCTCGTTATACATAATATCAAATTCTGCCACCTTAAAAGGCGGGGCCACTTTATTTTTCTTGACGGTTACTCTGGTCCGGCTACCGATGACTTCGCCACTCTCTTTGATGGCCTGAATCCGGCGGATATCCAGCCGGACCGAGGCATAAAAGCGAAGAGCCATACCACCGGTCGTCGTTTCCGGATTACCAAACATCACCCCAATCTTTTGGCGAAGCTGGTTGGTAAAGATAACCACCGTATTGCTGGTTTTAATCGCGCCGGATAACTTGCGCAGGGCCTGACTCATCAAACGGGCTTGTAAACCCATATGTGAATCGCCCATCTCCCCTTCAATCTCAGCGCGCGGCACCAGGGCAGCCACCGAGTCAATAACGACCACAGACAACACGCCAGAGCGCACCAGGGCCTCAGTAATTTCCAGGGCCTGCTCGCCGGTGTCAGGCTGAGAAACATAGAGGTCGTCAATCTTTACCCCACATTTTTCAGCATAAACAGGATCGAGGGCATGCTCTACATCCACAAAAGCAGCCACCCCCCCCATTTTTTGCGCTTCGGCAATAATATGCTGACAAAGGGTGGTTTTACCGGAGCTTTCCGGGCCATAAATTTCAACGACCCGGCCTTTGGGCACTCCCCCCACGCCCAGAGCAATATCCAGGGACAGTGACCCGGTCGGGATAACCGCAACCTGTAAATGTTGGGCCTCCCCCAACTTCATAATAGCGCCCTCGCCAAATCGCTTTTTTAGATTGGCCAGGGCCGTTTCCAATGCTTTGGCCTGTCCGTTATCTGCCATACAGGGTATTGATCCCTAATGTAAATACCTATTATTGTAATTATCCTAATTAAGCTAGTTTACATCAACATAACGAAAAAAACAAATGAACACCTTGTTTGCTCAATTCTCTTTTTCATTCTTTTCATTCAGGGTAGCGAAGTGCCTTACCATCAACAAACAGCGGATAAAGATAACACAATCACAAATGTAAAACGGTACACCAGTGATAAGATCACAGACCCTTCAGTTTGAGTTGACCTGTTTGACTCTTGCTATCCGGCAAAACAATCTCATAGCCAATTCCTTTGTATCCGGTTCGCCGTTTGGTATACATCTTCGCCAACACCGGAACTTCAAAATCCACGTAGTCATAAATGATCACATCCTTCTTGGCTGTGTTCAGCCGGTGAAGCCGTCCCGCATACTGAGTCAAGGTGCCGCGCCACGAGATTGGTAAAGCCAGGAACAAGGTATCCAGCCGCTCATCGTCAAATCCTTCGCCTAGATAACGCCCGGTTGCCACAATCACCCGCGGCTGATCGGCGGGGATGCTGGCGATTTGCTCCAACAATTGCTTTCTTTGCTTTTTGCCCATGCCTCCTGCCATCACGATAACATGTTGGATAGGCTCGGCAAGCAGGCCAGCAAGTAAATCCAGGTGTTCCCGGCGTTCAGTCAATAGAACCGGAAATCGTTTTGCTTGCACCGCTGCAACCACATCTTTAACGATCAATCGATTCCGTTCATCGTCTCTGACCAGCATAGCATACACATCCTGAATTGGCAACGAAGTCACGTTCTGTAAATGAGATGGTAGGCGAAAGTTGGTGGGACGAATTAGGACTTTATGATCAAAAGGTCGTTTCTCTGTCTGTTTTCGATCATCCACTCGATAGCGGACAGGCCCACACTGCATAAAAACAATCGGATGATGGCCATCTTTCCGTACAACCGTAGCCGACAAACCGGTCATATATCTGGCCTTGCTCTGTCTAACAACTTGCTCAAAACTGACGGCGGAGATGTGATGGCATTCGTCTACAATCAAGTAGCCGTATTTACCAACAATGTCATTAACCACACCTTTTCGGATCAAACTTTGCACCATCGCCACGTCAATTTTTTCTGTTGGTTTACGCTTGCCGCCCCCAATTTGTCCAATCCCCTTCGGCGTAGGATCAAGAAACTGGTTCAAAGCCTCAATCCACTGGTCAAGCAATTGTCGGCGATGGACAATCACCAATGTGTTTGTCCTGCGTTGTGCAATCAGATAGGCCGCCACAACCGTCTTGCCAAAGCCTGTTGAAGCAGATAAAACGCCTATGTCATGCGATAACAAAGCATCGGCTGCCTGCTGTTGTTCTGTCCGCAAGTCCCCCTGAAATTGGAGTTCAAGAGGCTTTCCGGCGAATCGCTCATCGGTAAGTTTCACTTTGACGTCGAGGGATTGGAATAAATCGACTATTTCGTCGAGGCAGCCGCGTGGTAACCCCAGGTATTTAGGAAAATCCTCACAGCAACTGATAATGCGCGGTTTGCCAAACGTTGACAAACGCATAGCCTGGGCCTGATAAAACTCCGGGTTTTGAAAAGCCGCCACACGGATCAGCCGGTTACGCAGAGAGGGCGTAATATCTGTCTTGGGTACATAAATCTGATTACCAAGCACAAGATCAATTTGTTCTGGAAACGGGCCAATGATCGGGGGTTCCTTAAGTTGTCTTGAAGGAGGCACAGCCCATGGGGTATCATCGCTCTCGTCAGTTACGGGAATTCGAACTCCTAAAACTTCACCCTGCTTTTCCGCCTTAACAACAATCGTCTCGACTTCTTGGCGATTCATTCGACGGAGCGATGCGAGAAAAACCCATTGATCCTGATGGGGAACAAAGTTTTCATCCAGGAAAAGACTGTTGCCATTCTGGCGGGGTTTCTTTTGTAGCGGTAGAGCGATTAAATTACCCAAACCGCCTTTGGGGAGCGTGTCCTGGCTAGGGAAAAAGCGGTCATAGGAATCTAACCCAATCTCGGGACGACGCTCCATCGTCTGGGTCAGCAGGAAAGCGCCCATTTTACGCGCCAGTGCCACCGGGACAGGTTCAGAGAAGAAAATCCACAAGTGCCCTCCATTACCCGAACGGGACCTCTCCAACGCTGCTGGTATATCGAAAAGCCGGCACGTCTCCAGGAATGCCCTTGCATCTTCCTGCCAAGAAGTTTTGTCAAAGTCTGCCGCCAGGAACCAACAAGTCTCATCAGGCAGCATCGGATAAACACCGATCGTGAAGTCACGGCTTGATCTATCCTTGGGATCCATTCCCAAGAGATGGTTTCTTACAACATCGTCAGTAACAGGCAGAAATTCTCAATGCGCGCACTTATCGCATCGAATCTTCGGCTTTTCGCAGATACCGCTGACCCATTCGTTACGACAAACGGGTTGATATCCCGCTTTGCCTGTTTTCAGACTCTCAAATCTCTTGGGGTACACATCTTCGCGACCCCGAAATAGACTGCGGAAGAGGCTGATTTTTGCTTCTTGGGAGGACTGGTTAGTTACCGATGGCAACCCGGCAAGCTGCGGAGGAGTTTCCTGTCCATCGAGAAAAGATACTTTCTCTTGCTGCAATTCAGTGATTTGTTTAAGCAACTCTACCCTACGGGCATCAAGCTTTGTTAACTCTTCTTTGGTCTCAGCCAGCAACCGGTTGATTTCAGCGAGGTCTCTCACGATTACCTCATAGGGTACAGGAAAGATTACAGTAAGCCTGCTTTATTTTCCTCGTTGGTCAAACGTTTTATATCGACCCTGGAAATAGGGGGAATCATCGTCACCAAATCTGTGATTGAGGAACATCTCTTCAGACAGCCAAAGCATGCATTTCTGGAAAGGTAATACTGATGATCGGCTTGGGGAGCGTATGTGTTTTTGTCCACTCAAATAGCGACTGGACCAAATCTTCAACCGCTTGAGCCACCTCCCAATCTAACACGGCGTTTCCACAGTGTGGACATATTGCCATTGCTGGTATGCCGGTAATTGTTACCGTAAGTCCGTCACGGCGAAAGACTTGGGTGGCTATTCCGTTACCGCTTGTTTTCTCAGAACAGACTGAACAAATCATTTCTTTTTCTTCCTCTGTGTTTGTCGTCGTTTGCCAACAATCCACTTCCCTTTGAAATAGCCAAGCGCATGCATTTTAATCCGTTTCCAGCCTGGGAGCAATGTTTCATCAAGCAGCCTGTGCTATATGTCATCACAGAAATAAAAAGGGCTAACAAATTGCCAGATCCCCTCACCCCAACCCAGATACGTCGGCCTCAACAGGGTGGTACATTACCAGTGAAAACACACTGTTGGGTTGAACCTGATGGACGGTGTACCCACGGCCAGTTCAGTTGGCTGCTCAAGCTGGGCTTGATTTGAGATGGGGTGGGGAAGAAGATAAGGTTCAGATTTCAAGTGAATTCGACATATTTGGGCAATCCACCAAATTTTGCCTGATACCTTCTGTGTAGTTCTTCCTCCGCAGTAGCAGGACGATCTGTAGCAGCCCATCTCACCACTATTCTTGAGACGTCCTCGTTGGCACGGATTTTTTCCCCAGCCGAATGGGGAGCTTTCCCTTTTACCAGCCCTTGTTTGATACGCATACGTAGGTTTGATGCCTTCCCTATCGTCAATCGTTCCTCGTTATTTGCATATTTTACCTCATAAACACCCCTTACTCTGCTCGGCACATTCACTCCATCCTTTTGCCTCGCGTCTATTTTTAAGTCATCCCAGGCAACCCATTCACTCCATTCGAGCACAATAGATGGAATAGTTATTTTTTCTCTTTCCATAGTTTCATCTCTCTTTCCCACAAGCTAAAATACCAGAATTTGCCAGTAAAATTCGGGAGGAATTTGGTAACGACTTTAATCAATCCGTCGGCCTGCTTTGCAGAACGCCTTCGATGAACTTTTGCATGCGCCGGTGGTGGGAGCCCGGCCAGTAGATGCGGTCGCAGCCCTGGCAGCGGCGAAACTCGTCGTAGTATTGCCTGGTTTTGGGTAATAACCGGTCGACGATGGCTGCTTTATCAACCGGCTGCAACAAGCCGTTACAGTGCAGGCAGCGTTGGAAGGGCTTGATCGAGTCGAACAGGTCGAAACGGCGCAGTACCTCGATCAACTGTTGGCGGGGATTGGTGGTTCGCAGGCAATAACCGTGAGTAACCACACTGCGCTTGAGCAGGCCCCGGTCCCGGGTCAGTAGAATCCGGCCCTCGCTGCTGGAGATGCGGGCCAGTTCCTCATCGGCGTAGTCATTGCGATACAGTGTATCAAACCCCAGTATGCGCAGGTAGGTGGCCAGGCGGCCCAGGTGAACGTCGAGGACAAAGCGAGTCTCCCGGAGAGGGTCGGGACGAAGGCGAATCAGGGGGGTAATGTCGAGCGACTCAAAGACGGGATAGACGCTGATCCGGTCTCCATCCCGGACCAGGTAGGAGAAATCGACCGACCGGCCGTTGACCAAAATAAGATCGACTTCGGTGTGGGGTACGCCCAGGGCCTCGATCATATCTTTGATCGAGCCGCTCAACTCAAAAGGGTGAATAAAAGTGCGCTGTCTTCTCTCGGCCGGCAGGAAGTCGTTCAGTTCGGCATAAAAGCGGAAATAGGCCTGGTTGGTCAATCGTCCTCGTCAATACCTAATTCATGATCCAGGACAAGTGTCGTGGCCCGAATATGGTCGGCCATATGTTGCAGTGATAGCGAAATTTCCACCATGGCCTCCTGGGCGGCCGCAGAGTCCTGATGACGCGCGTGGGCACGAAAGGCGGTCAGTTGGTCCAGAAAATTGCCAGCTTCTTCTTCGATTTCCGTGAGATGCATTGCCACCAAATCCGCCTGGTTTGACAGGCCAACCCCGACCAGTAGATCTAGAAGTCGTTCTTTTACTCCATAAGTCATTGTCATCTTTTCTATCTCCTTCGCCTCGATCCTCTTCGAGTACGGCGCGCCAAACGGTCCTCAAGTCGTTGGATACGTTCTTCCCAAGCACGAATCTCGCGCTCCCAATAAGCAACAACAGGGGAATCTGGCGACTCTTTGACAATTTTGGCCCGGTGTTCACGAATACGTTCTCGCAAACTACGAATCGCTTTCCGTATATTGCGATTACTCATTGGTTTATAGCTTTCCCGGCAAGTCTCTTAGCTTGTTTTGATGTAACTACCTGGTTTGGACCAGATATGACATTTTATTACAGGTATGGCTGGGTGGTTACGTTTTGATTATATCATAATTCACTACCGTATACCCCCTGCACTTGACAAATATTTAGTTTTAGCAGGGTCAATCTTTGAGTTAAAAAGTTGTTTGCTTTCGGCTTTCTGGCACTTTTGCCAAAAGATTTTTGACCGAATTCGCTTTTTGCCAGGTTGGATTCAGTCTATTTTCCCCCCTGTCAGTTCTTGAAATCTGTCAAATCGGGGGGGTATACGGTAGTGAG
>DAOUMU010000249.1:0-5051 GCA_034409055.1 Anaerolineae bacterium | reverse complement strand
ATATCCACGGGTGTATAACGTAATCTGAGCATTTTGACCTCCAGATGTGTAAGTTTTTACACCACAACTATATCACCTCTGGTGATTCAGGTCTAACCCGGATTAGGGGTTTCCTGACAGAAACTAGACTAGATCAGGCGAGATCATCTCTACTTTTCCAATCATTTTTGGGACAAAACGAGGATCGCCTATAACACCCAATATTCGCCCCGCTTGTAAACGAACACGGCGATGCAAAGTTGGATTGCTAAGATCAGCCACAAGAGCTTGGCGCACTGCATCCAAAGTAGAGGAGGCAACTTGACTGTTTCCTTCGATGATACAACGTCCGGCCAGGGGTGGGTTAACACTTAAAACAGTCCTCACAAAACTATCGGGTTTGTCTAACATACCCGCAGCCAATATAGTCGTTTGTTCCCAACCAGTAGCGGGTGGTGGTGGTAGTGGATCCCACTCGCCTATTTCGGGCGACGGCATTTCACGATGAGTGCGTGGCGAATGCCATAAAACCGTCAAGTCATTCCCAATTTGCCAACGAGCTAACAAGTGTTGGGCTGCAAACTGTTCCTGTACTGTTTGATGGTTGAATTTGTATACCCCCTCTACTCCGGAAGCAGTGGTAATTATACCAACATTGCTGGCTATATTAAGAACGGCCTCTATTGGGATAGCAATAGTCTGTTTTTGGCCAGGTACCATTACCTCTGTGGGCAACAAAGCCTGTATCTCAGCGGCGGTTAGTGCCACATTTTCACCGCGTTGTTGCAAGGTATAGGCTAGCTCAGCCAAGGCGGCCAGGGTTGCATCTAGCTCGTACCAATCATAGCCAGCTTGTCTTTCGCCCTCCAAGAGAAAACGAGCGTATCGAGCAAAGAGACGACCGCGGTTTGGCGGCAGGTCGCCGCCAGCAGGATCATATAGTTGGGCCAAGATAGAGAGAGAGTAAGGGGTACATGCTTGCCCCAGCAAGTCTAGCCGCTTGATTGCAGCCAAGGCGTTACCAGCTTCGTCACCTAGATAGGCTCGCAGAAAGCTAGCTATCTGCTCTTCATTGAGTGGCTCAATCTCTACTATCGGCAGCCCCAGCGGCTGGTCGTAGTCGGCTGTTCGGCTAGTGATGATAACCCGGCTGCTATCTGAGCCGATCTCACTAAAATATTCTGCAATGAAATGTTCCCATGCATTGGCTCGTCGGCGGTGGTCACTCAGGTTAGATAATCTTAACATTTCATTGAAACCATCAGTTAAGAGTAGTATGTGTCCACTACGAGCCAAATCCACGAAGTCATCAGCCAACATGGTCTGACAAATTCGTCGAACATACTCCAAAGGCGACGACCTTTGCCAGTTATAAGCGGCCAGAGTAATTAGCAAGGGCAAACGGCGCCCAGTTTCTGTTAGAAAAGCCTGGGCTGTGGTGAGGGCAAGTCTCTGTAATACGGTGCTTTTTCCACTACCTGGTGCTCCTAACAAGACAAAGGCGGGATATTTATCAACTGCCTCAGCTACATCAGTTAAGTGAACGCGTTCAATCTGCCGTTGGGGACCTTCGCCTACAATTCGACGTTCGCTGAAATGAAGTGGAAGGAGGTCTTTTTCTAAGCTCACCGATCCGCTCAGGGGAACATAATACTCACGGGCAGCAACTCGTTGGATTGGCCTTGTAGGACGACGGACAGCCAACCAAGCAGCGTATGCCCGGTGGCGGGCGCTGGCAACAACGTCTACTGTTAGGGCTAGCAGCTTAAAAGCATCCAAGAGATTAGGTGTCAGAGACAAATGCTGGTTGCCAGCTTTGAGTTCCAGAACACCAGTCTCACTAAGCCGTGTAATTACATCAACTCGTTTTAATAATTCAGCTAATTGTTCTAATTTTTCAATAATGAAATTAACTGTTAAATTTGTCAGTTGCTCGATTTGATCAATGGTAACGAGGGGAGAGGGTGGTGGTTCAGAAGATTGGCCTTTGATATTTTTGATCTCCCGAAGTAGTGGCGCAGGTACAGGCAAGTTGGTTTCCAAGGCCTGTACCTGCTCTTGTTGGATTGGTAAATCACCAAGCATAGTCGCGGCCTTCTTGATTTCTCCGCGTGTCCAACTCGCTATTCCAGTCGCGTACGTTATCAGTACTTCAAAGGCGGCCAATGGCTCTGAAAGCGTCTCAACCAATGAGGCTACTCGAATCAATTCTGCATCATTCTTACCAATCGACTCTGACAATGCTAGTGCCAGTTTACGTGCTGCCTCGACAGGTCGAGTATATGCCAGGGCCGTCCATCGTTGAGCCTGGGTCAAATTGCTCACTTCAGGATCATCGCTTTCCAGTTGATCAGCTACATATTCAGTCAGAAAATCAGCCAGGTCGTTTAAACGTTGTTGCCCAAAGCGTTCATCCTCTCTTAACTCTTTGAGCAACGTGTTGCGGATGGTGGCATCGATTTCATATAATTCGTATCCCACCTCGCGACACAACCGCGAAAGAAGCAGATCAGCCACGGCTGTCCAGGGTACTTGAGGAATAAAGTTGGCCCAGATGCGATAGACGAGGTCAGGGGTGAGAACTAGGGGAAAGGCGGCGTGGCAAGCCAGCGTGAGATGAGCTTCACCAAATTCTTGGACAAAGTTAGCGATGCGCTCGATGGCAGCCTCACGACTGGCAGCATTGGATTGGTCAGGAGCAATAGTCAGATCATCCATCGATACATTTTCTCCCAGTAAACATACTGACCTCGCAAGGCACTAATGCCTGCCTCTAGCCCGGATCGGTTCAACTCAAACATCGGTACCAGCCGGGCAATCTCACCCGCTGTGGTGTCAGGCCAGCGATGGTTAGGCATTGGGTTGAGCCAGGCATAACGGCGAACATACTGCTTCAATTGTTCAATGAAGGCTTGAGTTCGTTCAATACGCTCAGAGTCAAAATTACCTCGGGCGGCACCGGCATCGCTGACAATAAGGACGGCGGTTCGTTCACCGATGGCTGTCAGCACCTTGGAAATGGGGTGGGCTTCCAGCCGAGCTGGGTCGCGGTAGAGGTAGCCATCGGGATAGTCGTGAAAGTAGTAGGCCCCGGCCTGTCTCAACCGTCCGCCACGCTGCACCGTTTCGACCAATTGGCGCGCGAGAGAATGAAAAGGCACCATCGAGCCATCCTGGTCAATCAACAGCACCAATTCGGCCCGGTTGGAGCGACGCGGCACCAGGACCAGCTCCAGTAACATTCCCTCACGTCCCGCCTTTTCAACTGTGGCCCTTACATCCAATTCTTCCGGCGGCCCTTCGCGCACCGGGCGACGCAGATGCCGCCAGCTTTGTTTCATCTGCCGACGGGTGACCGGGAAGTAGTCGGTCAGCAGGCTGAAGCGGGGACGCCCCATTTCCCAATCATCACGCCCACTGCGCCGGACGGCCTGGACAACTTGCACCGGTTCATCCATCTCCAGGGTAAGGGTGGGTGGTGGGGTGGGGGCAGTTGGTGTGGAAGCAGGCAGAGGCGTCTCTGGGGGCGGCTTCTCCGACGGTGGTGTTTCAAGAGGCGTCTCTGGTGGAGGCTGCGGGGGTTGTTCGGATGATGCAGGCTCTCTGGGTCGAGCAATCGGCTGGGCCAGCATCTGCTCGAAAAGGCGATGAAATAGGCGGACTTCCTCGTCGGACTTGGTCCATAAGGTACAGCAAAGTTGAGCCAGCGCCCGGCGATCCTCAGCACCAAAGCCAGCCTGCAACGCGCGGAGTACTGAGGTATACTCCTCAATGCCAAGCGGCAGACCGTGGTCGCGCAGACGATTAAAGAGGTCTAATAAGGGCAATTCGTCCGGATTCATTCCTCACCTTCAGGCGTTGTCTGCAAGTAGCGCAAATGATCTTCCCAACTCTTGAGCATCACTTCTGGGAAAAGCAATTGTCCTTTCAGTTCGGCCAGAATCTCATCCTCGGGATGCTGGCGTAGTACGGCGAACCAATCAAGCAATTCACTGGTACTAACCTTTTTGCCGGCCTTGCCTTTCTGCTGTTCCATCTGTTGGCGCAGTTGCAGGAAGCGATCAATGGCTGCCTCCACCAGAGCTGGTGGGGAGACTGGAAAGTGGGCCTTGACAATGGCTGCTAACTGCTTGGGGGCAGGGAACTCAATATAATGAAACAGGCAACGACGCAGGAAGGCATCGGGCAAGTCCTTTTCGTCGTTGCTGGTGATAAAGACAATGGGCGGCTCTTGCGCCTTGATTTCCTCGTCCGTTTCCTCGATGATGAACCGCTGCTCGTCCAGTTCCAGCAGCAGGTCGTTAGGAAAGTCAATGTCAGCCTTGTCAATCTCGTCGATCAGGATAACGGTGCGTTGCTTATTTTTGAAGGCACGTCCTAGCGGTCCCAGGCGAATATAGTTGGCCGGGTCATCCACCTTGGTCTGATCTCCCTCGGCTCGTCCGGCTAATTGGGCATCGTGCAGGCGGCGCACCGCATCGTAGGTATAGAGGCCATCGCGGGCCCGGCTGGTAGACTTGATGTACCACGCTTCGTAGGGCAAGCCGAGTTCGTAGGCAACGTGCTGAGCCAGGCGCGTTTTGCCGGAGCCTGGATCGCCCTTGATCAGTAGAGGACGTTTCTCCAGGAAAATGGTCAGATTAACGGCATTGACCAGTTCATCCGACGGCAGGTAGGGGTAGAGACCATCCTGGCCGTATTCCTCTGGTGAAGGTTGCTTCTGACCGGTGTAGGTCAGTGCCGAAGATATTTTTGGTGTCATCTGGCTATTTCTCCTTCCCAACTAAAACCACAATGTTCGCAGATTTTTTCATAGACTAACTCGGGGATACCGTCGTAGGGTGCCACTAACAAGGTCTGGATTAAGGTTTCAACAGACAAGCCAGTAGGTAAAACTTCGGCGGCAATGTCAAACCAATACTCAAGCTCATGCTCTGGGAATGGACTGGCTACGGGCAGGACAAGGGGCATCGGTCTAATGTGCAAGTCCTCAGGGTGCTGGCACAATGACACATCTGATTGACAGACCTTACCCCCATAGTCAACCAAAAAGAGCAGGAGGTGGGTCCGGC
>DAOUMU010000248.1:0-12907 GCA_034409055.1 Anaerolineae bacterium | reverse complement strand
ACAAAGTCAGTTGGTCTACTGGAAAGCCGGATGACATCGAAAGGGTCACGTCCGGTTTGGTGGGCGGGCGTTGGAAAAGCGGTGTGCTACACACGCAGCTCGCTGGCGTTCGACCCGACTAGTACCGATGAGGGTGGGGAAGTGAAGCCCAAGTCTGTCCTGCGACCGTAGGGAGTGCCGAAGGGCGCCCCACCAGAGAGAAGGTGAAGCCGGGTATCACGAGTTGCTGACCAGAGAGACGGGAAGGACTTCGAGCCTACGAACCGTCTCAACAGAAGCCCAGCAACAGGTGAAGGGTAGCCCAGCTACGCTGCGCGGCCCATCGGGGTGTCGCCTGATGGGTTTCCAACGTGGTCAAAAGCGTTGGAACTGAGGAACCGGATGCGGGAGTTCCGCACGTCCGGCTCTGTGGGGGGGCGGCAGGTCGCAAAGCGTGCCGCCTCTACCCGGCCTGCCGACCCATTAAGCACGGTTTTTGGCACAAGGCTTGATTTTAATTGGGGTTGTCTTTGGGCGGCAGAAGCGGAGCGTTAGGCTGATGCAATTCTGGAAAAGGGATGGAACTTCGAGAAGCGACCATTCGTGATATCGATTCCGTTGTGAACTTGATCAAGGCGATGCTGCAAGATATGGTCTCGTATGGTGGGCATGCCCTAAATAAAGGGGGCGAGATCAGTTTACAACTTCAAACTCACTTCCTGGACGTTTCCGAGAAAGAAGATCACATTTTTCTCCTGGCAGTATCGGAAGGAACAGAAGAGGAAACGGTGGGTGTTATCGAAGCCAGTGTGGTTTGTCCGCCCGAAATCTTCCAGCCCAAGTCAGTATTGCATATCCATTCGATCTACGTAGAGCCAAGCCATCGCGGGGAAGGGATAGGTCAAAGGTTGCTGGAAGCAGCTTTAGAATGGGGAAGGGGAAAGGGTTGTGTGGAGGCAGAGTTGAATGTATTGGCGAGGAACCCGGCTAACAAGTTATATGAGAATGCAGGATTTGAGGTGTTTGAGCTGGAGATGCGATTAGAATTGTAGGGTTTGTTTGCATCAGCTTAACCACTCGCTGGACCGATCTGGTTATCGCGGATTTATGGGGATGGAAGAATGTCGTTCCAACAAAAAGTCAGCCTTCTATGAGGGGGATTTTGTCAAATCGGAGGGGTGATTTTAGCCACATTTGCTCATACTCCCGTTTCGGGACAACATCCCCCTATCGGCTCATATCTTACTGCTATGGCCGCTGAGTTTAGACGTTATTCAGTTGTTTTCGATCCCCTTCCCCACTGTCCAGCCCTACCGCTGGCCGCTGCCGGAAGCGTCGGGCCTTATCCGCACCGAACCACCTTCTATCCGTGCTGACCGTTGGGGGTCAGACACCCAATACTGTTTTCGCCTCGGGGCGATTTGGCAGCGCTGGGGAAGCAGCGCCCATCTAACAAACGGTTACCCAGCCCATTGTCTTTGACCCAAATCTTGAGCGTCTGGTCTACTTCGTCAGCCGCCAGCTCTACTTGCCCGTCCGGTGGGGTGAATTTCAAGGCATTATCAATCAAGTTAGACAGGGCCAATTCCAATCGTGTCCCAGGGGATGATGCTGTCAGCCGAACCACCTCGGCGGTGGGACTTGATAATCTCCGCGTGACGCGGTATTATCTCACCAACATCAGTCTACAGTTACAAAGAACAATGGTTAGTTGTCCTTTGCCGCCCATCCCCCGTCACAAGTGACGGTTTTGGGCGAACGGGTCGCACCAATTCGTTCCACCCGACCGCCTACCGCTCGGTTTTTCAAACACGCTTTGTCAGAGAAGGCCCTGGTAAGTGTAACGGATTTTGCTGACTCGGCGGCTGGTGAACTCAAGCGTTGTATAAAATGACCAAGATTGATGCATTCATAAAAACTTTCCAATTACCCGTTGCTATGCAGCCTTATCTCAACCTGATTGTCACGGAACAGGAAATTGATCTGGTTGTGGGGCTAGAACAACAACCATTGACTAGCAAGGAAATTGCTGAAATGCTGCAGATTTCCCGAGATGAAACCGATCATCTTTTGCGCGAGGCCTACAAACGAGATATCATCAACCGAGTTTTGGAAGGGGATCAGGCAAAATACATACCTGGTCGGTTCTATGCCAATTTGGATTATTTCTCGGCCTATGAGACAAGTACCTGTTTTGGCGGGTCAACGTCTGGGGCTGGACAAAATATATCCGCGTGCTTACTATTCGGCTGCTATTGACTGGGACCAATGCACGCACTGTGGCATTTGTGTTGGCCGATGTCCTTTTGGAGCTTTTTATCAGGATGGTACCGAGATACGTTTGCATGGTGAAGTTTTCAGGCAGGTCATCTATGAAGATAATCATTGCTGGGGTTGTGGCCTGTGTGTCAACGCTTGTCCAAAATCAGCTATCAAGATGAAGTCTCTGACTTGACCAGGGTTATAATTCAAATGAAAAAAGCATCGCCTCAACTCCTCTATTTTGTCACTACAATTCTATTCGATATCAAGCACCCAAATACCGTCAAGCGCAGTGCCATTAGCGGCAACCAGGGCAATCTTGCGGCCATCGGGTGACACTTGCCAGTCGTTGTTAGCGATGGTCAAGTTGGTACCGTCGGGAAATAGGGGCCGGGTTTGGCCGGTGACAAGATGATACTCGTAGAAGTTATGCTCGGCAGCTTCAGGGTCAAACGGAACGTAGATTAGACGCTCGTGATCTCGCCAACGATAGGTCCCAAAGAAAGGCAGCTTTTGCGGCGCTTTTTCCGGATTTTGCAGATCAAAGAGCCAGATTCCATTTTTATCAGTCTGCTCCTCAAATGTAACGTAATAGACAAAATGACGCTTATCCGGGCTAAAGGCAATACCTCGCATACGAGGCCCCTCCATTAACTCAGTTTGAGTACCGTCTTCAAGTGATAGGATGAACAACTGCACATCTGAAGTTCCGGCGAAGCGTCGGGTCATGAGTAGTTCATTTTTTGACAGCCATGCGACCGGGTCAGTTCGTCGTGCACTGAACACCGCCCGTATGTTGCTGCCATCCACGTCTGCCAGCCAGATTGTTTCCTCGCGGGTGTCGCGAGGTGCATCTTCATCATAAGTCGTCCAAAACAGTCCCTGGCTGTCAGGAGTAAAGCTGATACTGCGTTCCTGGGTCTCAACTTCCCATTTTTGACCATCAGCTAATTGCTCAATAACGGCCACCCCTTTACTTCCGTCGGGGTAGGCGATCAAATTACCGTCAGGGCTGTAGACTCCCAGCTTTTTTGTGACCAGATCGGGTGCTGGATCACGATGCGTTACATCAACTCCCCAGATACCCAGTGGCGCATCCGGCGTTGGTTGATCTATAAAACGTACTTCGGTTGAGTCTTTACTCCAGTAGGGACTGGTACAACAGTTGCCCCCGAGGATTTGCCGTCCGATAGGCAAGATTGATAACGGCATAGTAACAGGTGATTGTGTCAGAACTGAGCCGGATACTACCAGGCTAGCCGGCGTGACCGAGTTGAACGTCCGTTTGCTCCAGTCCAGGGGCCAGGGATTGGCAAAGTCATTGAGAATTGGACCCCCTGTCCAGACCTCCGGCTGATTGTACAACGTTTGCCATTTGCGCGGCTCGTCCAGATCCCGGGCAAAGTCGCGCCCTGAGTTTCCTATCAGAACCAGGTTGTCCCAGTTAGCCTCGATCAGCGTAATCGGGTTATATTTGCGAATGTGGTTCAGGTCGCGGATTTCCAGATGTAGGTGGGGTCGCCCGTAACAAGTCTCCGTTGAGTCGCCTGTTAGGGCGACAACCTGTCCTTGTTTGACCACTTCCCCCGGCTTCAAATTAGGAGCCTCCAACAGATGACCGTACATCGAGGCATAGCCCAACTGAAGATGGTCGATCATCAAATTGTGAGGGGGTGATCCAAACGGTCCGTCAACGGCAAAGACAACGCCGTCGGCAATGGCCACAATTTCTGTGCCGCAGGGGGCGGACAAGTCCAGGCCAAAGTGGATACCGCCCGAGGCTCCATAGGTGGTAAAACGTTGTCGATACGCGCCGGTTGTGTTGCCATAAGGTTGGGCCAGCAGCCAGGTATCCGGGCCGGATGACTGGGCAAAGGGGAGTTGAAATGGGCGTGCCTCCTGGGGCGGCAGCTTGTCCTGCGGGGGTGAATCGGCCTGAACTATGCCAGGCCGGAGCATCAAGAATAAGATTCCGGCCGCCAAAAGTGCGGCAAGGTTAATGACCATTGTCGGAACGGTACGTCTCAATAATAACTTCATAGGCCTCCAGCCATTATTGCTAATCCTCAATCGTAACTGCCTACCATGTCATTCTGAACAGGTGAAGAATCCCCAAGGTTTTGGTAAAGTAGATCTCTGTTGGGCCAAAGTTTCGGAGATTCCTCGTCGCTGAGCTTCTCGGAATGACATGAGGGAAGGCAGTTAGCCTCAATCTATTGTAATCACGCAATTATATTAAAGATTTTTGATTAGTATATCGTTAAATTGTGCAGATTTTGCGCAGAAACTTTGGCCATTTTGAGGAGTGAGCATCCCTTCGGCAAGCTCAGGACGTGGCCTCAGATGCGAACGGGGCTACGAAATACGGCATCTGACGCGAAGCGTGCCTCATATTATGCCCTGTCGGTACTCCACAAGATATAGTCGTATTGAAAAAATGGCTAAAGCCGAGAACATAGAAGTTGACGAGTTTATCATTGGTCGTGCTTATTTGTCAACTCAGTTAGACCCAGGTCAGTCATCTCTGCTGTATGGCAAAAATCAGGCCCGAAGTAAGAGAATTAGTTCGGGCCGTGACAGGTATTTAACGAAGATTGCTAATTGAGATGCTACTCTTTGCCGTCATCATAAAGAACCACAATCGCATTTTTTACAGCGTGATTTGGACCTGATTGGCGCCGGTTGTTTGCCAATTCAAAATTAATTGCTTACCGCCGCCTGGATTGTCTTCAGCTTCAATTGTAAATGACTGAATAGCCAGATTGGGCGTGTTGGGGGTGACAGATGATCACAGCGAGTTCGTAATTGCGGCGTTTGCCAGATCGACCACATCCGATTGGGCGCCCCCCTTCAAGCCTATCATATATTGAAAACCGTTGTATATCCAAAATAATTTGGCATCGTCGCAATTGGCTCCACAACGCGCCTCGATGAAGTAGCCCTCAATGCCGTTAGCCAGCGTTACCTTTTGCGCCCGGTCTGCTTCAAAAACGAAATTGCGGGTGCTTTCAGGTTGATTTGAGGCAACCTTCTTTCCGGCCAGACTGCCGTAGTGACAAGCCCCCGCTCCGCGACAATCCGAGCCATAATCTAAACTGATCTCATATTCGCCGGGTTCGGCGGTAATGACATAGGGCTGAACCGGGGGCAGGCCCGCGTCGACAGGAAAGTCAGGCGGCAGCATCAAAGAGTCGGCCAACCCAAACAAGAACTCGAAACCGACCGGCACATCCAAGGGCAAGACTTCAGGGCCTTCTGAAGCATTTGTTGCGGACGGGATAATTACCTCTATCGTGTAATTGATGGGAACCTGGGCCACTGATCTCACATCAATATAATAATCCTGAGTAAGGGGAAGCTCACCCGTCCAGGTGGTCGCGCTGGCGTGGTTTGAAATCAGAACCGTGCCGTCTTCCCCCCAGATGACCAGGATGGCGTTCACTTCCGCCGGATCGCCCAGTCTCACCGTCATCTCCTGACCGGCCATTGCCGTGAGTACATATTGAGCAAACCCGTTCGCGGCCAAACTGCTTTGCACTTGGCTGGATATAGCGCCCGGCGAAAATTGGATACGTTCGGGATGAGCGGTGGCTATGGCGGTGGTATCCTGAAGACAATCGAGGGTAATGGTATACAGTTTTTGCTCAGGAGATAGTTCACACGCACTTATTGGCTGGTCCGATGGACAATTGGCCGCTTCCGACGGCTCCCACTCCGCCATCCACAGGCACAGTGCAGGTTGGTAGCGATAGCCGCCGAGCATGCCGGTGGGCCCGCCGCCATCGTAGCTGAGGTCTGCATGCCACCCCTCGTTTTGGAACATTTGGTTCAGGGCATCGGAGAGTACGCCCACGTTCTCAAAATCCAGGCCGGTGCCGGTGGCCGTTACCCGGCAGCCGGTCCCCGTCTGACCGGTGATGTAATCTTCAAAAGGCGTTTGGGCGGTTATCGTCACCCCGACGCCCAGCCTCTGCTCCAGACTATACGCTAAAGAGCCGCACACGGAAGCACTGCCGGGTATACAGTTGCCGTTGAAAAAGGCCCATTCCTCACACTGGCTGCCATCTAAAAAGATGCAGTATCCCACCTCACCCCCATTTTCGGTGCGGATGTCAACCTGCCCGCCTTGCCCCTGGCAAAAAACTGAGGCCGGGTTGGGCAGACCTGCTTCGGCGGTTTCGTTTTGGGGGGCACCAGGCGCCGAGGGCGCGGTCTCAATAGCCGCCTGTTCTCCTGCTGCCGCGGTAACAGTTGCGGTTACGGCAGTCCGGCAATCTGTGGAGGGGCCATCGATGGCTGCAAAGCGTCCGTCAGGAGAAGCAGGCAAGCCAAAAGTTGCGCCGCACTCTGACTGACCCGGTGGACGAACGATGATGTCTGATACGGTTTGGTTCGCCGCCACGGTGACTGTCGCAAGTTCCCAGCCATCCTCTGAATAACCGGCAAAAGGTCCGGTATCAGCGAAGGCAAACACCTGATAAGCCCCCGGAGAGACCTGGAGGGTGAAGGATGCTTCGCCATCGGTCTGTTCTGTCTCTGTAAAAAACCACGCCCCGCTTGTATTGTCTACGGCATACACCACCATGGGGGGCGTGGGCGGCGCCTGTAAATGTACGCGGCCGGTGATAAAGCCGGATTCAGCCGAAACTGTGACAGACGCTGCGGTAGGTGAAGGAATGGGGGTGGGGATTGTTGCCGGTTCGGTTGGTGTGCTTCCACACCCGGCCAATAGCCAGATGGTAAATACTAAACCAATGAACTGTGGTAATAGTTTTCTTGTGCTCATTCTTGTTATTCCTTTTCTGATTGAAGTAATCTTGGTTAATTATGTTGATGACCGCTGTAACTGTATGTTGATGATGGGGGGATAATACGCCAAGAAAGGACTATTATCAAGTCCGTCTCCCCAGGTGGTTGGGGTAAAAGCATCTCCCTCTGGCGTACGTCTGGCAAGCGAGGGTCAGGAGCAAGGGAGAAAAGGCGATAAGCCGCGAACCAGACATTGCCACGACAGCGTGCCCTTTGGGTATTTCGCCCACCGCTCGAAGGTGCTGATGATGAAATGCCCTGTGGGTGCAACAGCCGCTTAACTGAAAAGCGGTGTAATGGGGCGCTCCGCAGGGTTATGCCCCGTTTGGAATTGGCAGAGGGGCGGGCGACTGCCCCACTGACCATCACTTGTATGGCTCCGTCACACTAAGGCTTATTTCTGCGATCAAAGTATGCAGCATTTTACTTATTTTTGCTTTGAATATCAGTTTCATATGCATCAATAAGTGGTCGGAGTAATACTTCTGCTTCTAACTGAAACGACTCCCAGCTTTTATCTCCCATCGTAACTGCCTCAATGGATGATGATAGCTGCTGCAAAGCCGGAAAGCTTAAATTACATGAATTGATCTCTTGATGAATCTGAGTTCGCCCGTCGCCCCGAGAAAGTTTAGCCACTTCTAAAACTCTTTGAGCAAACTCAGCAATTTCACGTGTCATTTTTTGCTCGGTAGTTTCCGAAATCCAACCATATCTCACCAGGAGTTTCTCCACCCCTGCTCTTCGTTCACGCAGAACAAGGTCACGATCTTCTGGATACCATTCTGTCTCAGATGCAGCCGACGCAATTTTCGTTACGTCCCACAAAGCACTGTAAACATTATTGTGTACAGCCTCCAATACTTGCTCATCAGTTGTTTTTGTGGCTTCGAGTTCATTTACTAGTGCAACAAGATCCCACAATACCTTCGTGGCTTTTTCTAAAATATAACCTTGCATCGGTTAGTCCTATTTCACATCAGATTATCTATTTTACCCGCAGAAGTAATGCGATACCATTTCACAATATGATGAAAATACTCAAGATTGGTGATTAACGACAAGCTATATAACGCCGCTGTTGTGCCGCCCAAAGACGACTACTTTAATTAAGACCGAGCCTTGCGCCAAAAACCGAGCTTGATGGGGTAGCACAAACGGCATTGTTATATTGTTATATTGCCTTCTCGTGGACATACTCAAATGCTGACTGACTATTTATCTAAATGCCAAGTGAGTAGTCGAAACATTCTCAGCATCTGGTCTTGGATTTTTAGATTAGAGTTGTTATCGAGGTAATCTGAAACGAAATTGATTATGTCCTTTGCTATGAGTAACGAGATGTCATGCTCTACAAAAATATCGTGTATTCGTTCGATTTGGTTCTTATAGTAAGTGGTACAAGCCACTACTCGTCTAATCTCGCGCACATCTGGCGCGCATAACCAATTATATTCTGGGACTTCAGTGAGATATTGTTCTACCCTTAGAAAGTGCTCAATCAGGTGATTTAGCATTTCAGTTTTTACATTACCCAATCTGTCAAATCGAATTTTATCATCAAGATTTGATGTAACACTTACGATGACAGTTTCTTGACCGTTGATCGCAAGAACGTCGATATCTTGGTATCCACGCTGCTTTTTTCCTTCTGCCCAGTACCAAAACCATTTTCCACTGGAGGTTACATAACCTTGTAACTGAAAATATAATTCGACAATAGCTTCAAAGGCTTCATTATTTGGGCTGTCTGCAACCGGTATATTTTGGATTCGAGAAATTTTGTTTGGCATAGGTTGGTAGCTATCAAGTTCTCTAGGTTACTTCCCCAGAGCATTCCATTCTGGTTTCAATTTGTGTACCAAGTCATCTTCTAGGCCAGCGGCCAGATTTATCCTGAATCTGCCATATTGCAGTAATCCTTCATCTGGAAAAGCATATATCTGGACAAAACTACCACTCGAAAGTTGATCTACAACTGGAGTCTGGCGAATTTAAAAATCTACACTATATGTAGTGTTTCAAAAACATTTTGAAGCCCAACATATCGTGGCAAAATCAAAAAACGCCAGAGTCCAGTCTACAATTTGTTTGTTGATTCTTATGTTGGTGTTCTGGCTCGGTCCTGGCTTTTGATAACCATTCATTCGTTTCTGGAGTAACTGATTTGTTTTTCCGATATATTTCACAGTTTCTCCACAAACGAAAGCATATAGGATATTCTTCGATCCTGAAAAGTCAGCAAGTTCACAAATCAGTTTCCTCTCATTTTCTAATCTCCAAACACCTGCATACTTGAATCCAATCTCCAATAGCTGATCCAGATTTTCCATTCCAACAACCTTTACGATCTACATATTACTTGGCAATATAACGCCACCGTTGTACCGCCTAAAGACAACAACCCAACTAAAACCGAGTCCTGCGCTAAGAAGCGAGCTTAATGGGTTGGCACAAACGGCATTGTTAGCTTGCCCTTTTTCCTTACATCAACTATTCCATAGTTTACGGCGGTTAAGTTCATCCAAAAAATCTCCAATTAAATTATCAAGTATTTCTTTTCCATCCGAGATGGGTAATTGCTCCAAACGCATTTTCTCTTTATTCAGCACTTCTCCAATTTTGTGCCAATTTGCCCATCCAAGCTGAACCTTCTCAATGATATTTCTAGCTTGAGGCTGTAGATCAATAACCGAGCTATCTCCCAAACGCTCCGGTAAATCGTTTAGTCTTAAATATCTCTGCAAATCCAAAATTTTATCACCTTGAGTAAATATCAAATTACGTTCGCTCGACTTCCATTGGGCGTCTAACCCTTTTTTGGTTAGAAGAAACAAATATGGTCTGCGTGATATTTCCAGCTCAGCTTGCCAACGTCCTAACAGAAATAAATACTTATAAACCTGATTCAATGAGAGATGAGCATCTACTTTGATTTCAATACAAATATTTGAATTTGTACTCTCTAATACCATGTCTGGTTGAATAAAATACAAACCAGCCAAACGATCATAAATACTGATATATTCAATCGGCTGTCCAAAATCGACAGTTTGAGGCGACAGAAAAGAATTTAAAATTTCTGCCTTAATTCGCAATGGCAACAAACGTATCAAAATATTGAACAGAATATTTAGAGGCACTTCCTGTTTTCTAATTTTTTCACGAGTCTGTTTGAACTTTTCCGGTCCACCCTCGCCCGGAGGTGTCTTTTTATTAATGTGCTGCGGTTCCCAATAGAGATGCTCAGCAAAATAGTACAACTGTTCAGTCCAATAGTTTTGATGTGATGCCATAGTGATATACCTTGTATGCAAACATTTTTGACAAGCTAACGCCCAAAACGGGCGATTGCGGGTTAGCGAATATACCAACAATCACCGAAACGATTGATGCCCAAATTACTTACAATAAAAGCCAAGGATCGGGTAGGTCAGAAGCCTCGCGGCTTCGTCGCCCCCTCAGAACCGCGCAAACGATTTTCACTGTACACAGCTCAAGCAGCTCAGTAGTTGAATATTTGGTTTCGTAATTGTTTAATCGCCAGCACGACCTCAAACCAGTTGATGTCGTGCCGGCTATCCAATTCGGTTACGTTTATACTTTTCCCTCATTGTTCAACGATGGCTCGAGTGGAACCTTCGTTCCCTGTTATATCTAATTTTACACGCATTTCTGTTCGACCAGCGTCAAGCTTTGTCCAATCATAATAGTGACCGTCGTATTTAAGTATCACCAGTAAAATCTTCCCGATGAAGTCCATCAAATATGAAAACTGTTGCCAAGCACTGCCATAATCTGGATGAAACCTAAACCGATGCACGAGTTCATTTCGAATGTTTATGAAGCGTCGCCTCTCTCGGCTGTTAGTTTGTAATCCTATATGATTGCACATTTCAGACAAAGCGCGACTGAACGGAAACCAGTTTAAACCTTTTACGTGATTAGCCATCATCTCAAGTTTATCTTTATCTAGCTCGATATCAGAGAACTTGTAGACTAAAACGTGTTTTACAACATCGATAAGTCCTTCCACAGAGTCGTCGAAAGTTTCTGGTGGGTTTAGAATAAACTCTTTGTTCTTCTGACTCAAATAACGAGCCTTCAAGTGCTCCATCAAGATTACCAACTTAAGGGCACGGGCTTCAAGAAAATCCCCCTCAACTTTCGCGTCAGTATAAGCATCCACGGCCTTTTGAATCTGCCAGAACTCCTTCTGGCCCGACAAGTTAGGTTAGGATACACTCTTTCCAAAAATCCTACCATATCCTGAGCAGCTATCAGAGGAAGGCTAGTAAAGGGTTTTGTGATTGCGCTTCCGTGAAAACTCTCAATGATTTCATCGTTAGATTTGACAACATCGTAGTAGAGCCAAGTGACACGACATCCTTGCGACAGGGTCAAAAGGAGACACACATCATTAACAGTATTAACCACAGTCTCACGAGCGATTGTCGAATTTGAATCTATGACCGCTTCACAAGTAACTGCTATACCCTTGGACGCCTTCAATGCAAAAACTATGTCATCATAATTCTCCACACGCCGTATAGTCAAATTGATTCCATCACAGTTCAATTGTACCCGTTTCTCGTCCATAACGAGATTTGTCAAAGCAAAACGAAATCTGGCCGATTTGTGATTCAAAGACTTCACGCTAATAAACTTACCATACACAATCAATTGATTTTCAATGACTGATTTAATTATCATATTGTCGGAGAAAATGAGGATTTGATCATCTCCAATCTCCCCAACAAGCTTCTCTAGTTCTTTATTGAAGGACATAGAAAGAGCCGTTACATGATCAGATACTTGGCACAAGGCATACAAGTCGCCATTGGCTAACTGCACCAACTCAAACTCGCAACTTTCTTTATCCTCACCAAAACACAAGCTGCCTGAGCCTTTGTATATTCTGATAACGCTGCCGTAAGTGTTCCAATCTATCATTTGCGTATCCTCGTTCAGCTCCCTAGCGCCAAGAAAACGTGCTAACGCTAGAGTTCACCCCCAGCCAAGGGTCAACAGAACTACCTTCACAGTAGACCAACAACCGTTAGCCAAACCTCCCGACTATCCAAACCAACTTTGGCCGTCGGCGTGAAACGTCTTGTAGCCGGAATTTCTCTCCCAAGACGGTTGAGCCCGGTTTTTTCTCAATCCAGTCTTTCTAATTCCAATTCTAATCGCTGAATCTCAGCTTCAATTTCTATAATTTCTTGCTCGTTACTTCGTTGTGTCCGTGCTTGTGCCTGTGCGAGGCTTTGCAATCGCCGTTGTTTTGCAAATAGTACAGCCTGCAATTCATCTTTATGGGTAATGGTTCCATTTTCCAATTCAGTTTGTAACTGTTGAATTTCTACTTCAAGTTCTGTGATTTCTTGGTTAACTGCTGGCCCAGAGAAACCTCGATGTCTCTTGAGTGCTTGTAAACGCCGCTCATAAGCACTTATTTTTCCTTGTATTTCATCTTTGTTCTTCACATTGTCTTGGGTCAATTCTGTTTGCAGTTGTTGGATTTCTGCTTCCAAATCTTCTATCTCGATGAGAATTTCAGCCGAAATAAGTTGATTAGACATGCCTTTAGATTGTTTTTTAGCTTCAGGTGATGCCTCTTTTAGTTTTTGCAAGCGTCGCTTGTGCATAACTATCAATTGTTCAATCTGTTCTCCGCGAGACATATATACCCCCTTCTTCTCTACGGCAAATTGTATGTCTTTTCTGAATTTTGGTAGTGTCCCTCAATTACGTGGATAGACATAAGTAGTAACCTGAAATAAAACTCGTGATAAACTCTTGATAAGAGACAAACAGTCCATTATCAGGAGTAAGAAATGGAGCTTTCAACGTGTTA
>DAOUMU010000247.1:0-18477 GCA_034409055.1 Anaerolineae bacterium | reverse complement strand
AGGACGCTAAAGCGCCCTAAAACAGCCGGTTTTTTGAGCATTTTAGCCCGTCAGGGCTTTGCTCTTTTAGCGCGACGGCTTCAGCCTCGCGCTTTAGGTGGCTGTCCCCCAACTGTTACATACGCCCGGTTACAAACGTTATTGACAAATCCAGAAGTTGTTGTATACTCGACCCGTTTAACTTTATATATATATAGGAGGGATGTATGAGCGATCGATACAAATATCTGTTGGCGGAGAAAGATATTCCCAAGGCCTGGTACAACATCAACCCGGATATGCCGGTATCACCCGGTCCGGTGCTACACCCGGTTACCAAAGAGCCGGTTACACCGGAATTCCTGGGGGTGCTCTTTTCCATGAGGTTTATCCAGGAAGCGGTCAGCATGGAGCGCTGGATCGAGATTCCGGAACCGGTTCGTGAAGTTTACAAACTCTGGCGACCGACTCCTCTCATTCGGGCTCGGCGGTTGGAAAAAGCGCTCGATACCCCGGCTCACATTTACTACAAGTATGAAGGTGTCTCCCCGGTTGGTTCGCACAAGCCCAACACGGCCGTGGCCCAGGCCTTCTATGGCAAGGAAGAAGGCGCCACTGGCTTCACCACAGAGACCGGGGCCGGGCAGTGGGGCAGCGCCCTGGCAATGGCCTGCAATTTCTTTGATCTGGAATGTCACGTCTATATGGTCAAGGTGTCTTACCAGCAAAAGCCGTACCGGCGCGTGGTTATGGAGAGCTACGGCGCATCGGTCACGCCCAGCCCGTCGAATAAGACCGAGTACGGTCGCCAGTTGCTGGCCGAAAACCCGGACAACCCGGGTTCACTGGGGATAGCCATCTCCGAGGCGGTCGAAGCTGCGGTCACTTCCAATGGAAAATACAAGTACTCGCTGGGCTCGGTACTGGGACCGGTCCTGATGCACCAGACCGTCATCGGCCTGGAAGCCCTGAAACAGTTTGAGATGGCCGAGGAATACCCGGACATCGTCATTGGTTGCATTGGTGGGGGGAGCAACTTCTCCGGCTTCGCCTTTCCCTTCATCCATCAGAACTTCACTGCTGGGAAGGGTAGCCGGATCATCGCCGTGGAACCAACGGCCTGTCCGACGCTGACCAAGGGGTTGTATACCTTTGACTATGGCGATACGGCCAAGACGGCCCCCATCGTCAAGATGCATACCCTGGGGCACACTTTTGTGCCACCGGGTATCCACGCCGGCGGGTTGCGCTACCACGGTATGGCCCCGCACGTGTGTGCCCTGCATAACCATGGGGACCTCGAAGCAGTGGCCCTGCATCAGTTGGGGACCTTCGAAGCGGCGGTGCAGTTTGTGCGGGCAGAAGGGATCATTCCCGCCCCAGAGTCTGCTCACGCCATAAAGGTGGCCATCGATGAGGCGCTCAAGTGTAAAGAAGAGGGCACGGCCAAGGTTATTACCTTCAATCTTTCCGGGCACGGTCACCTCGACCTGAGCGCTTATGATGCCTACTTCCAGGGCCAGTTAGAAGACTACGAATATCCTCGGGAGAAGGTTGAGGAAGCAATGGCCCATTTGCCGGAAGTGGATTTGCCGGCATAATATTAGACAAGACCCCAAGGGGTAATGGAACTTAAGAAAATAATCGGGGAATGGATGACCGGGCATAGGGATGCCCGGCCTACCCCAATTAATTTTTTAACCTTCATAACCCCTTGGGGTTTCGTTATTGTCAAGCTTCCTGAAAGAGATGCACGTCTCGTTGCGGAAAGGGAATCGAAATACCTTCTTGATCGAACCTCAGTTTGACCTGTTCCGTCAACTCAAAATAAACACCCCAATAATCGTCAACTTTAACAAACGGTCGGACTGCAAAGTTGACACTGTTGTCTCCCAGTTCTATAACGGCTACGGTTGGGGCCGGCTCTTTGAGGACTCGAGGATCGGCTTCAACAAGTTCCTCCAAGACTTGCTTGGCTTTTAACAAATCGTCGCCATACCCGATGCCAAATACCATGTCGATCCGCATTTTCCCTTTCATTGAATAATTGACGATATTATCGTCCGTGACCTTGGCATTGGGGATGATAACGGTTTTGTTGTCGGGTGTTCTCATAATCGTGTTAAAGATTTGGATTTCTTCGACGATGCCAAAAGCGCCGTTGGCTTCAATGCGATCTCCAACTTTAAACGGCCTGAAGAGGATGATCATGACGCCCGCGGCAAAGTTAGCCAGAGACCCTTGTAAGGCCAGGCCCACGGCCAGGGCAGCCGCACCCAAAATGGCCACCATAGAGGTGGTCTGAACCCCCAAATTATTCAGGGCAGCCACAATCACAAAGGCCAGCAGCACGTAATAGGCCAGGTTGCCGACGAAAGTGATGAGGGTTTCATCAATCCCTGCCCTTCTCATCATTTTCTTGATGCCCCGCGATATGAGGCCGGTTACCCATTGCCCGATAATGAAAATGACGATGGCCCCAATCACTTTGAGGCCATAGGTAACCAGTAAGTCAGAAAATGTTTGGGTAAAGTCTGTCATTTTTCCCTCTCTCCTTTGAATGAATATGTATAGAGACGACGATGCTTAAGCCTGTATCGTCTCTTTTAAGATACAACAGGTTACTATTGATAAACCATACTGTCAAATAGGTGTCTTAACTTGGGAGCCTCAGGCCTTGACCACGTCGCATAGAAGAGCTTTATAGACCGGGAAGCCCGAAATGGGGTCCCGGTTGTCGAAATCGGTCAGCTCGTTGACGTTGCACCGGCGCCACGGTTGGCTGGCGATAGGGCTGCCCCCCCCTGCGTTGGCTTCGATCACGCCGGGGACGATGTCTTCGGTGACCCAGGCCGTGTAACGTACTCTACCTCGGGGTGAAACAACAAATACCTCGTCGCCGGTCCGAATCTGGCGCGGCCTGGCATCGCCAGGGTGAAGCGTGACCAGGGGATGCGGCTGCATCTTCAATAGGCTAGGGATGTTGTGGTGCTGGGAACGGAAATCCGACTGGATTCTGGCCCCGGAGTTAAAAACCAACGGAAACTGTTTGGCCAGTTCCGGGGTTGAGATGGGGCCTTCCTGTGGTTCGACGTATACCGGTAGGGGATCGTAGCCATACCGGGCTAACACGCTCGAGGCAATCTCGAACTTGCCCGAAGGGGTTTCAAAGCCGGGCTGGCCATCGCGACGTAATAGGCCCAATTCCCATTTGCGGTAGCGTTGCTCTGAGCCTGGCATACGTACGCCCTCTGGATGCTGGCGCAAGGTTTCCAGGTCGATCCCGGTGCCCTCTAATGCCCGGCGCAGCATGTCCTTACTGGATTGGGGGTAGAGATGTCCGTAGCCTAGCCGGTTGGCAATAGCAATGGCAATGTCCCAATCGGGCCGGGCCTCACCACGTGGCTCGATCACCCGCTGGCGCAGTTGGATGGTTCGACCGTATACCATGTAGGTTTCGGCTTCGAACATGGTCGTGACCGGCAAAACAATGTCGGCATACATGGCGTCGGCCGTCAGGAAACGATCGGCGACGACCAAAAAATCGAGGGCAGCGAAGCTCCGTCGCCACAAATCGGGATTGGGATAGGCGGTGATGATGGAGGAACCAACGATCAGCATAGCGCGTAATGGATAGGGGCGGTTGTGTAGAATCGCCTCAGGTAACTCCATAGCATGGGCCTCTTGGCGATACAAATGGTAAATCGGGTACTTATCTTTACCAATCGGCTCAACGCCGGTTGGCGGTTTCAAGCGCATACTTTGGTTCACTTGAAACTCACCATCCGGCATTTTGATCACTTTGCCGCCAGGGACGTCCAGATTGCCGGTCAGCGCCCACAAGATCAGCACGGCCCGAATATTCTGCGTGCCGCTGTTGGTATATTCAAGGCCAGTGTAGCTGACCAGGGCTGCTCCCCTGGCCCGGGCCAAGGCCCGGGCCGTGCGTCGAATTTCACCGGCCGGTACGAGAGTGATCTCGGCCACCCGCTCGGGTGTGAATTGGGCCACATATGCTTTCAATTCCTCAAAGCCAACCGTCCATTTTTTCACAAATTCACGGTCGTATAAGCCTTCTTCAATCACGACCTGGATCATACTCAAGGCCAGGGCTCCGTCGGTGCCGGGCCGAATGCCCAGCCAATGTGCTTTGGTGGCTCGGACCGTCTTCGTACGCCGGTGGTCAATGACAATGACCTGAGCGCCCCGTTTTTGGGCCTTTTTGATCCTGGCCAGGTTAATTGGTGAGGAATCGGTGGCCGGGTTGTCACCCCAGACCACGATCAAGTCGGATTGTTCGATGTCGGCAAAGATGTCCGCTTCCCACACGCCAAAGGTGGTCACGGGCGCAATGACGCCATGAGCCACGTAGCAGATAGCGCCGACACCGGTGGTATTGGGCGAACCGAAAGGGAACAACAAATTCCAGGCTGAAGATTCTCTGACCCCGGCCGGGGTCAATAAATCGCACAACGAACGCTCGAAGGTCCCCCGGCCGGTGTAAATACAAACTGCCCGGGGACCGTATTGGCTGGCCACCTGTTTGAGGCGGTCAGCGATGGTGTCCAGGGCTTCATCCCAACTCACCCGCACAAATTGGTCAGTTCCAGGCGGGCCAACTCGCTTGAGAGGGTAAAGTAGCCGTTCAGGGGAATAAATAATTTCAGGGGCATGGAGACCACGCGGGCAACAGATGCCTTTTGGTTCTCCGCTCAGACCTACCGGAGTTTCATTTTTTTGGGCAGGGGTGATATTATACAGAGAAGAATGGTTTTTCCAGGGAGCAGTGCGGCTGATGCGGCCATTCTTTAGGTAGATAAGCATGCCACAGCCAGCCGGACAAATACCACAAAGACCGGAGATGACTCGTTGCTTGGGTTGGATGGAAATTGGTGTAGACGGACTGGAAACCGAAATATCGGGTGTAATTACAGCAGTATCCATAACGGGAACCTCCACAATGATATGATATGATGGTTGTAAGCCGTAGCCCTGGGCTACAAGCGTTGGGGTCAGAAATCCAGAACGTTAAAACGTTTTGAAGTGCCGGGACTTCGTGGCTATTTAGCTCAAACGAGCTTTGTTCTCTACGCGCGACCGCCTCAGCGCGGTGCGTTGTTGGCTAACTAAATTTGCTCCTTCTCCCTTCGTAACTATTCATCTTCATGTCATTCTGAGGAGCGTAGCAACGAAGAATCTCCTGTTCCGCCGGTGAAGAGACTCTTCGGCTTCGCTACGCTACGCCTCAGAGTGACAAGGTGAATAGTTACCTTCCTTCTTGTAAAGGGAGTGTTCCAAATTTTGGGTAGCTGGCGCCTCCCTATGCGTCAACGGCCGCATAGGCAAAACATGCCGCCCTCCCTAAAATCTGGGATGCACCCTCTTGTAAATATGCTCTGGTAAAAACAGGTAGCGATGGTATAATGTTACCACCGGGATAGGTGGCAAAAAATTGTTTGAAGTTTTTATCTTTGAGAGATAGCCGGGGGCTTCCTTCATATATTATGATAACATGAAACCAGAAAAAAATCAACAATTAGATGAAGAATTTGTAAAAATTTTACATTTTGTTGAAATTTTGTTCTAATCTGGAGCGATCAGGTGAGCGGGTGTTTTTCAGAGAGGAGGAGAGCAATGGATGATTCCCTGAAGTCGGTCATCATCAACATGCTGGTCCACGTGGGCGAAGGCGTGTATCGAACCATCGGCCCCCAATGCGAAGTGGTGATTCACGACCTGGCCGACATAGAACATTCGATTGTCTGGATTATGGGAACGGTGACGGGGCGAAAGGTAGGTGGATGTCTGACTTCGAAGGGTCTATCCCTGGTTCACACCGGCCGGACGGAGGATAACTACAATTACACCACCCGTACCCGTGATGGCAAGATGGTGCGCTCTTCGCTGGTCTTTGTGAAGGATGAGCGAGGCCGTCCCTTTGCCAGCGTAGAGATCAATTTTGACACCAGCCCCTTTGTTGCTTTTCAGCATACCCTGGAAACGCTGACCGATCCTGATGAAGCCTATGATTTTCAGGACGCCTTTATTGATGAAGCCCCTGAGATGTTGGAGACGATGCTCCAAAGAGCCGTCGAGTTTATCGGGAAACCGGTGGCCCAGATGAGTAAAGCCGACCGACTGCGGGTGGTGCAGGTTTTGGACGAAACCGGTGCATTTGAGTTGCGTAAGGCTGTCCCTGCCGTGGCCAGTTATCTGGGCGTCACCCGCTTCACCATCCACAACTATCTCAACGAAATTCGGGGGGAGCAGAATCACGAATGAAAATGGGGGCGAGGATGAAACCTGTCCGGACCAAAAAAGTTAAAACTCGCCAATTGTCTTTATTCTGAGTATAATTTTGCCTGGGAACTTTGTAGGAGAGGCAGAGGTGCTTAAGACAAATTTGCTCCGGCGGGCAAGTTTAATTTTGTTTTTGTCTATGCTGGCTTGTGCTGTGGTCAGGCAGACACCCCAGCCGGCGGCTACTTTGGAACAACTTGTTTTTGAAGTGCAAACGGCTACACCCACGCCGACTCCGGTTCTTTTTTTAGCCGATGTGCCTACCTATACCCCAGACCCCAATGCCACGCCCACCCCGGTCCTTACTTCAACCCTGGTGGTGACTTCAACTATCACTTCAGAGCCGGAGGAAACACCAACCCCGGCCCCAACCATCGCCCCAGCCCCCACCATGCCGCCCACCCCACCCCCAACCGCACCCCTGGCCGAGCCACTAGGCGGCGGCGCGTGGGATTTTGAAGATGGTTTTGTAACCTGGGGCAATCCCTACGGCGATGTTTGCCCAGGCTCTGGCCTGGCGGTGGGCTGGACTGCTTTTACCAGTCGTGACCAGTACGGCTCTTCGTGTATGAACGAAACCGTCTGGAAAGATAACGTCTATAGCGGTCAGAGTGCGCAGGAGATCACTTTTGCCTACGTGGGGGTTCAGGCCGGCATCTTTAAAGCTGCGCCTACCATTCCGGGGCATCGGTACACGGTAGAAGCTTACATGCGCCGAGAATTTAGCCCGGCCAAGGTAGAGGTATCGTTGGGCATCGATTTAAGTGGGGGCACAGATTGGCAGGCGGAAAGCGCGCAGTGGTTTCCCTGGAATGAGGATGTTGACGATGCCTGGGCCAGAACCGAAGTAACGGTGACGGCCACCGGGGAAACTATGACTATTTTTATCAAGGGCTCTCACCCTTACCCGGAACCGGGCGGAACATTGCGTCTTGATTCGGTCAGGGTGATTGATATAGGTCCCGAGTGAAGCTAATCCTGATATTATGGGTGTATTTCGAAGAAGTAAAAGATTTAACCACTTAATCTGGTTCGTGATTGCAGGTCCGTTTTTGTTATCATTGGCTTGCCTCATTGGTAATCAACGGGGCACCGCTATACCGGCTAAACGACCGGCTAATTTTGAAGTGCAAACGGCTACCCCCACCACCGACCCTGAACTAATAGCCGCAGCGCCGGAATCGGCTGAACCTGTCTTGATTTTACCTATGCTTGACGCGCCCACCCATACGCCTGACCCTAACGTATCCCCTACCCTGCCCCCTTCTCCGAGAGCCACCCCGGTACCCCAGGAACCCACTGTTGAGCTAACAAAAACCGTTGAATTGACCAAAGAAGTAACGGCTACGGCTCCCCCAAAACCGGTCGTGAGCCCGGACCCACCGCTGCAAGGGGGCGATTGGGATTTTGAGACCAACTTTATTCCCTGGCCCAACCCCTACGGTGAGCCCTGTCCTGGCGCGTCGGTGGCTTCTGGCTGGACCGCTTTTGTAGAGGAGGGACCGTATGGCTCCTCTTGCATGAACGAAAATCTATACCGGCCCAATGTTTTTTCCGGGCTCAAGTCGCAGGAAATTACTTTTGACTTCATTGCCGCTAATTCCGGCATTTTTCGGGCTATCCCCACCAAAGTTGGCCATCGCTACAGTATTACGGCTTATGCCAAGCATGACCGTAGCCTATCGGTGGTACAGATGGCTTTGGGGGTTGACCTGACCGGGGGAACCGTCTGGAATGCGGAGACGATCCAGTGGTTTCCCTGGGACAGTGGCGCAGAGGATACCTGGGTGGCCACTGAAGAAACGGTGACCGCCACCGGCGAAAGTATGACCATCTTCATTAAGGGTTATCATCCTATGGCCGATCAGGGCGGTAAGACCGTTATTGATAACGTCAGTATAACAGATTTGGGACCGTAACTTTTTAAAAATTTAAGACCCGGTACGCCACTACCGGGTCTATTAAAAAGGAGGAGAAGAGGTTGCTTTTGGGTTAAGTCAATACTGAACCAAACCCTTCAACTGTCTACAGTCTACTTCCTTCTGCTCCAATACACACGACGTAAACTCTACGTCAAAGCTACGCTCACCCAACTGGGACTTACTTGGCCTAAAGTTGAATATTGGCTTTTTTGTCAAGTCCCCCTCATGAGAGTATACTCCATAAGATTTTGACCTGTGCCGTTAGTTCACCTTACCGGAAGCTAAACTGTGCCAAGGTACTAATGGCCCAGGTTGTAAGATTTTTAGCAATTGGGAGTTTTACCCGGATGATTGAATTTCGTTACTTGCAGCCGGAAGATGCTCAAGCAGCGGCTGATATTCACATTGAAGGTCAACCCGGTACGGTACTGACCCTGCTGGGACGTCGTTTTTTGGTCGAGTTGTATCGTGCTGTCTCTTGTTCAAAATGGGGCGAAGGTATTGGCGCCTTTGACGACGGTCAATTGGTAGCCCAAACGGCAATGGCCGTTTCCAGCACAAAATTCTTTTCTGAATTTAAGACTCGACACCTGTGGCGGGTGACGGTCCCCGTTACATTAAATGTTCTAAAAAAACCAAAAATAGTTACCTATGTTGTAAAAGGTTGGAGCTACGCCGAGCAGACCCAGAGCCCCGAGCAGGAGGGGGATGTGATTTTCCTGGGGGTTAAACGAGAATATCTCCGTCGTGGTTTGGGACCGGACCTGGTCCGTCATATGTTTGGCTGGGCAAATTTGATCGGCCTGAAATCGGCCAATTTTATGATCGAGAAGAATAATCGTCCAATGCGCTGGATGGTCAGCCGGCTTAACGGCTTATATGTAGCCCACGAATTTGAAGCTTACGGGCGACCGATGCTTTTTTATAAAATACCCATTGCCGCCAACCTGGAGAACGCCCAGTTGCCCCTGGGACAGCCTTACACCCCGGCCTATGTTTATTCAGATAATGGAAGGGGATAGGAGTATCTTGGGCCTGGCCATTTCTTTTGCGGACGTAAAATCTGCCGCGCAAGCCATTGCCGGGGTGGCCAACCGGACCCCGGTCATAACTTCCCGCACGGTGAATGAGCTAACCGGTTACGAGGTTTACTTTAAGTGTGAAAATCTGCAGCGGGTAGGCGCCTTTAAGTTTCGCGGAGCCTATAATGCCCTGTCTCGTTTGAGCGACGCGGAAAAAGCCAGGGGGGTGGTCACTCACTCCTCTGGCAATCATGCCCAGGGCATTGCCCTGGCGGCCAAGTTACTGGGTATCTCGGCCACCATTGTGATGCCGGCTGATGCCCCGGCCAGTAAATTGGCCGCTACCCGGGGCTATGGCGCGGAAATCGTGCTGTACGACCGCCAGACTCAAGAGCGGGCCGAGGTCTCAGCCCAATTAAGGCGTGAGCGTGGTTTGGTGTTTATCCATCCCTATGACCATCCCCATATTATGGCCGGACAGGGAACGGCCGCCCTGGAACTTTTAGAAGATGTGCCAGATTTGGATGTCCTGGTCGCCCCGGTCGGTGGAGGGGGCTTACTCAGTGGTTGTGCCACGGCCGCCACAGCCCTTAAGCCTGACATCCGCATTTTTGGGGTTGAAACAGATACCTCAAACGATTGGTGGCAATCCTTCCAAAGCGGTGAACGGGTCAAAATCCCGCCACCGGCCACCATTGCCGATGGGATGCGCACCCAGCAGCCGGGTGAATTAACTTTTCCTGTTATTCGGGCAAAAGTGGAGAAAATTTTACTGGTTAGCGATGCCCAGGTTATTGAAACGATGAGATTTATCCTGACCCGCCTGAAAATACTGGCCGAGCCAACCGGAGCAGTCGCCCCGGCCGCCGTGTTGCAGAAAATGGTTGGTCCGCCCGGTTCAAAAGTTGGCGTGATTATCTCCGGCGGCAATGTCGATGCCGGGTTATTAGCCCAATTATTGACTCCTGCCCAGGCGGGAAATCTGGACTAATTATCGACTCTTCAAGGCAAAATTAACGCCCATAGTGCCCAACTTCTCAAACATAGCCTCAACGTTATGATTTGTTTTGGAGCTGGTTTCAAGGTATTCGTAATTGTTGCCTTCGGCCCATTTCGCAATTCTTTCTAACGGAACTCTGCGGGGCAGGTCTGTTTTATTGCCGACAATCAGCACCGGAATCCCCGGCGCTTTACCCCGGCATTCAGTAATCCAATCTGGCAGGTGCTGAATCGTTTCCGGGTTGTTCGTGTCAAAAATTAAGGCCATGGCGTGTGAGCCAAGATAAAAAGTTTCTCGGACGGTGGACCAGTGGGGTTGACCGGCCAGGTCCCAGGTGTGAATTTTTACCGGACCCAGACCCGGCACCCTGGTCAGCTTGGTGTGGGTGTCCATCCCGATTGTCATTTTGTGTTCTTCACTGAATTCATTAAAGATGTAACGGTGCAGTAAACTGCTTTTGCCCACCGTGCCATCGCCGGCCAGAATGACCTTTATATGAAACAGCGCCAAGTCATTGGTATCGACCATTTTGATTTACCTATAGCAAAGACTTTGGGTAACAATATTTCTGAGCCATCCCTCCTTATTAATATACAAAACCTTGGGCCAAATTCATATAGCATTTTTGCCCCAGGATTATTGTCCTATTTTCTATAAAGGCAAAGCATCAACCGGCTGATGGCCCAGGTGGGGCAGACGGCGGGCGTCAAAGAGAGGAGGAGTTGATCACGGGGCAGGGTTTCATACAGGAGCGCCGGGCCAAAGGTCTGGCGCAAGAAAATGTAGCGAGAGGAGAAGATCAGGGCTTGCCACTCCGGCTGATAGTGCAGCGACAGGGGATGGTGATGCTTTTGACTACCAAAATCTGTGCGCAGGGCATCCTTTCACCTCCTGCCTTGCCTGGCAAACATGACCTTAAACGTTGTACCTGCTGCCCGCGACAGTACCTCAAGGGTACCGTTGAGTTGTTGGGTCAGCAGACTAACCAGGGTTAGCCCCAACGATGCCGGAGATTCTAACTCTATCTGCTCCGGCAAGCCCACGCCGTTGTCGCCGACCGTCAAGAGGTACTTCTCCTCTTGTGAGATCAACGCCACCCGTATCTCATCTTCTCTGTCTTTATCCCTATCTCTATCCGCTGGAAAGGCATGTTTCATGGCGTTGGAAACCAGTTCGTTGATCAGCAAGCCACAGGGAGAGACCAAATCAAAGGGCAGGGTCACCGAGTCAGAGACGTCGATCTTGACCGCCACAGCATCCGCTCCGTAGGCCATGCGCAAAGCGCTCACCAATTCCTGGACGTATAGGGCCATGTTGATCTGGGCCAGGTTTTCGGCGTGCGTCAATTGCTCGTGAAGGTAGGCCATCGAACGGATGCGGTTCTGACTTTCCTGAAAGGCCACCTGGGCCTGGACATCCTCGATGGTGTCGGCCTGCAAGTCGAGCAGGGCGCAGACAACCTGCAAATTGTTCTTGACCCGGTGATGAACTTCCCGCAGCAGGGCCTCTTTCTCCTCCAGGGCTGTCCGCAGTTGCTCTTCTGCCTGTTTGCGCTCGGTGATGTCACGAATGGCACTGATATTTATTTTTTTGCCGCGTAATTCAAAGTCGTTCGCCGTAATTTCGACCGGAAAAACTGTGCCATCTTTTTTCTTGTGGTAACGAAGAGGAACATGTATTTTTTCTTTTAGTTTAATCGCTTTCTTTGTTTTTTCTGGTTCAGCCGATAAGTCCATTGCCTTTAATTGTTTAAACTCCTCCACACTATAGCCGTACAGTTCAACCGCAGCCTTATTGGCATCAAGAATATCACCTGTTTCCTCATCCACCAGAAAAATTGTATCCGATTCAGCTTCGAACAGGGTCCGGTACTTTTCCTCACTTTCCCGCAGCGCCGCCTCCGCCCGCTTGCGCTCGGTAATGTCGCTGACGACGCCGTAAATGATTTTAGAGGTACCCTCACGCTCGACCCTGACGCTGTCCCGCACCCAAATGATGTCACCATTGGCCCGGACGAAGCGGTATTCCACCTCGCCATCTTGGCCCAGGGCCGCTTGCTTCGCCTGGGCTGCGGCGATGGCTCTATCATCAGGATGGATCACGGTTGATGGCCAGAAGTCCCAATCGGCCAGGAACTTTTCCAGCGGATAGCCGGTCAGGGCTTCGACGTGCGGAGAAAGGTAGAGGTTCGTATGGCCACCTTCTTCGGTGACCTCGGTCACGTAAATATGGTCGCTAATCGAAGAAACAACCTGCCGGAATCGTTCTTCATTTGAACGCAACTGTTCCTCCACCCGCTTGCGCTCGGTGATGTCTTCGATGGTTCCTTGCAGCACGTTCCGGCCCGACAGGAAAATTGATGACACTGTAAACTTGAGCAAAATCTCCTCTCCATCTTTGCGCATACCACGCGCTTCGTAGCTACTCGGCGTTGGTCTGCCGCTAAGACGATTCAGGGCATAAGCCCGCACCCGTTCCCGCTCCTCCGGTGCGAAAAGTGAGTCCACCGGGTCCGGCATATGCAAGAGTTCCTCTCTCGAGAAACCGGTTATCTCGCCCAGGCGCTGGTTTACGTAGATGAATCGTTCCGCATCGGAGATGAAAATCCCGTTTGGAGAGTTATCGGTCAGGACACGGTATTTTTCTTCTGACTCCCGCAGTTCCTTCTCTGCCTGCTTGCGGTCGGTGATATCGTCGAAGGTAGTATAGACTTGATAGGGCTTGTCCTCGCCGGGTCGGAATTGGGGCACGGCGTTGATATTTATCCAGGTGTAAGCCTCTTCTTCTGGATTGAAGACACCCATGATCACATTCTGAACACTTTTCCCTGTTTTCAGAGCCGCCATGGCCGGATGGGTGTCCCCGGGAAAATCGGAGCCGTCTTCGTGGATCGCTCGCCAGCGGGGATCCAGCGAAGTCCGGCCCTGCATCTGGTCCAGGCTCAAGCCCAGGATTCGCTCTGCTGCGGGATTGGCCGAGATGATTCTTCCGTCGGCAGCCTGGTAAACCGCGCCCTGGGCCATAGTTTCGAACAAGGTATGATATTTTTTCTCGCTCTCTCGCAGCGACTCTTCCGCCTGCTTGCGCTTGGCAATCTCTGCTCTCAGGCTGGCATTAGCCTGGGCCAACTCGGCCGTACGTTCTGCTACATGCCGCTCTAATTCATCTCTGGCCTGACGCAGCGATTGCTCCGCGTGCCGAAAGCGCAGCATCGTTTCCACACGGGCCAACAGCTCCCGGTTGGCAATGGGCCGCACAATGTATCCGTCCGCACCCGCTTCCAGCCCCTCCACCTGGCCATCCGTGGCGATTTTGAGGCCGGAGAGCAAGACTACATAACTGTCGGTCAGCACTGCCTCGGCTCTAATCCACCGGCACACTTCAATACCATCCATGTCCGGCAGTGCGACGTCGAGTAGAATCAGGTCCGGTCCTTGCTCTTTAGCCAGGCGTAAGCCCTCACGACCGGTGGTCGCCTCGATTACCTCATAACCGGCTGCTTGCAGCAACCGTGAAGTCGCGGACAGCAGATGTTGATCATCATCCACAACCAGGATTAGGGTCTTGTCATTCATAGCTCACTCCTTGTTCACTGTTCCCCGCATCTTGATCTCGGTGATGTCCTGTAGCCATTTTTTAATCGTGATGATAAAACACCCCGCGGCCGCCTACAACCGCAACCTGCCCCCACCTTGCCACTGCCCTCCCCCCTCATCACCTGCCCCGGTGGGGTTCATCACCTGCCCCGGTGGGGTTCATCCTTTATCCTTCATCCCTCATCCTTCCTTCGCCCCCCCCAACGATTACATACACCCTCACCACACCCTTGCCACCGGCCTTTGCGGAACGCTTCTCTCCGCAATAAGCAAGCGCAAGCGTGTACTGACTTAGGACCTTCGCAGTACCTTCTACTCCAAATTCAGTTCAGGCAGGTTTTTTACAATTCTGACCGTTTCCAAACTAACCG
Source organism: Anaerolineae bacterium (assembly GCA_034409055.1). Lineage (GTDB taxonomy): Bacteria > Chloroflexota > Anaerolineae > 4572-78 > J111 > DAOUMU01. The sequence continues at coordinate 4,287 of DAOUMU010000247.1, read as the reverse complement.
TAATCACCTGCCCGACCAGGCGCACAATGTACTGCTCATCGTCAAGATTATTGGGGTCATTGACAATGCCGCTGCGTTTATCGGTTTTCACCCGGTACTGGTCAATCACCCAATCCAAAGCGGAACGATTGCCCAATCTGTATTCAAACACCTCCGGCGGGATTCCGGCCAGCGTCAGGAACTCATTGTACTTGAGTTGGGTCTTGTCTTTGGACAGGCGCATTTTTTCAACCCGCCAATTAAGCGGCTCGTCTTTGTTTTCAACGAATTGAAGGGGATATTCCGCCTGTTGCTCATAATTGACGTGTAGCTCGGCCAGTTTTTGCCCGGCTTGGGCAAAGGGCCAAAACTCCGGGGCGTAGGGGATGCGGGGCAATTCCCGGCGCAAATTGGCAGCGTAAGTTTCGCGGTAGGTGGGGTGGTGCAGCAGGCCGTAAACGTAGTGGAAGATGTCCCATTTGGCAATGCTGTCATCTTGATATTGAGCGCGGAACTGTTCCAACGCCCAATCGGTGATGTTTTCCCGGCGATTGCTGCCGTCTTCGTCGTAGGTGTAGAAGGGGAAGCATTGCGCGCTGCATCCCGCCCCGACCACGTGCAAATCGGCAATTCTGTCGGTCATGAGGACCATAAATGGTTTTTCAGAACCTCTATCCGTGAGACAGATAGTAAGATTCTCCACATCCGAGGTGGGGAACATTGCAGACATTTGATATTGGCGTTCATTAATGTGCTTATCAAAATACAGATCTGTTTGAGTGAAAGGACGATAGAGTGCTGGACGTAGCTTGTTTTCATTGTATTCTATCGTACTGCCCCCCTTCAAGGCATTCTTCAATCCTTCAGACCAACTGATCTGGGTATCATCATTAAGTACAAAATCATCAACTCTGGCTTTGCCTCCTGTAGAGGCCCATTTATAAACCTGATCATTGTAGACTTTAATCATCCGTTGGATGTTTTGCGCCAACTGCTTTTTGGTAAAATTGTAGGCCCAGGCATCACGGTTGGTTTTCACCCCGTTGCTGAACATGGCAAAAATCGCCTTACCTTCGCCCGCTTTGGCTTCATATGTTCCAATCGGCAAAAAGTCATCAAACTCATTGTGCAAGCCCTCGGTCAGCCAGGTGTGTTTGGCGTCCGGTTCAACCGCCTGCCAGTCAACCTGGGTGCGGTCGGGATGTTGCTCCAAAAAAGTGTATTTTTGTTCCTTGCGCCAGAATTCGTCGGTGCGGTAGTAATAAATTTTTGCCATTATCCATCCTGGTAGGTCACGCTTGGAGCGTGACGCATTTGGTATTGAAAGTGGTCACGTTACAAACGCGACCTACGTTTTGCGTTTGCGGACAAAGATGTTGATACTCACCCCCACCTGGATGCCAAACACGTTATGGGTGGTGCCGGAGAGTTTGGGATTTTTGCGCACATTGCCGCCTAAATCCAAAACATAAATCTCGTCAAAATCTTGTGCCAGGTGCTGGCGCATGCCATCAAAGGCAATCTGGTCCACAAAACTATTGTTGGTCACAAAGGCCACTATGCCCTCATTGCCAATGCGGTCGCTGGCCCAACGGATGGCTTTGACATAGGGGTCGGATAAGGCATTTTTGTTGGTAGCAGTGGAGTCTTTGGCGTAGGTGTCGGCCACGCGCTTGTCCATTTCCGGGTACTTGCGGTTCTTGCTGTTGTCATTTTCATTGATTTGGTGAGCGTTATACGGGGGGTTGCCCATCACTACAAAAATCGCTGTCTGCTTTTGCTGCTTCACCCGCGCGGTATTGGCTTTAGCGAACATAGGCATCTGTTTACCTTCGGCCAGTTCAAAAGTATCAACTAAGCAAATGCCATTAAACGGCTTATATGTTCCGGTCAACTCAAAATACTCATGCTCAATGTTCATCGCAGCAATATAGTAGGGCAGGAGCATCACTTCATTGCAATGGAGTTCGTGGGCGTATTTGTAGGGGAGTTCGGTTTTGGGTATCTGGCGCATCACTCGCAAAATAAAGTTACCTGTACCCACAAAGGGGTCAAGAATATGCACGTCTTTATGCCCCAACGATTTGCCAAACTCCTTCTGCAAAATGTCCTCTACAGACTGGACCATAAATTCCACAACCGGCTGGGGAGTATAAACAATACCATGCGTGTCGGCTACCTTCACCGAAAAACCCTGGAAAAACTTTTCGTACACGGTGTTGAGAAAACTCTGCTTTTGGGAGAAGTCGTCAATGGTGGCGGCGGTGGCTTCAATGGCTCCATAAAAGCGGTCAAGTTTGCTCAGAAAATCGGTGCGGCTGAAATGGCGGGAGGTCAACGCCTGGATAACCTTCTCAATTTCCACGGCAATAATGTTGCGATTGGCAAAATCGGGGTTGTTGAACACCTTGCGGAAGATACGCTCGGTCAGCAAATGTTGAATGAGCATTTCTTCTACAGCCTGCATCGAAATGTTGGGGTTGATAGCCTGCCGCACTAATTCGGTGAAATCGTCCAACGCCTGGACAAATTGCCGGTTATACTTGCGTTCTTCTTCAATCAGCTTGAGCAGGCTTTGGGCCAGGTCCGGTACTTTGTCTTTGAACTCCTCAACCGCCAATTCCCACTGCTCGTATTCGGGCGGCTTGTACTCGAAAAACAGTTTGAGGGTACCAATCAAATTGGCCGGTTGGGTGATGTCGGCATCAATAACCAGGTTGCCGTTTTGATACAGCATAGCCCGGTCGGGCGCTTGAAAAAGAATGTTGTCTTTGGGGTAGCCTGCCCGGAATTTCTTTTTCACTTCAACGGCCAGATCATCTTGCGTATCTTTTGCTTCCCAGAGGCCGTGAATCAATTTGAACTCGTCCAGCAGCGCACCGTCAGCTTTGAGGGGATGACGCCCTTTGCGGGGAATAGGATATTGTTCGATGAGCGTCCATCGGAATTGTTTGCCGCAGTATTGCAGCAACTTTGAAAAATGGGGGGCAACTGCGCCTTCGTGGAAAAAACTTAATTGCTTTTTCTGCCTGATTTCTTTGTAGTAGGTTTGAACAGCCTTGTGATTGGGCTTTAAGTTCAGATAAGGCATAATAATGTTACCTCCGTATACCATGATACGGTACAATAACAGTTTTCGTCAACTCTATGTATGTGGGATTTGACAGAGGAAACCCAACCCCTAAATTCACTTACCCCGCCTTTGCCCCCAATCACACAATTAAAAACAACCGGGTTGCCCAACCCGGTTGCTAAAAAGCCAGGATTAGTCGTCAAGTTCATTTACCTTGGTGCAACATCCGCTAATCCGCTACCTATCCGCTGACCAACACGACAGGCCACCACCACCCCAATGGGTTAACGCCAGCGTTCATCCGCAGCCAAAAGTGAGCAAAACCACCTTCACAGCAGCCCAACAACCGTTAACCAAACTACCCGGCTATCCAAACCACCTTTGGCTATTATCGGTGTGAAACGACTTGTTGGGCCCAATAGTTCGGGGGCAGGAAACGTCATGGGGTTTCTAAACCCTTGAGAGCCGTTTGTGCTTCTTCTGCAAATGTCTTGAACGGTCCAGATGGCGTTTCGCCAAGGCTCGCAATGATTGACTTGAGCGCCATATTGTAGGCAACCTTGAATGCTTGCTCTTGCGGTACTGAAATGTCTGGGGTGACTCCACCGCCCTCCCAATTTGTTCCGGTAATCGGATTGATAGCCCGTCCAACGGGGATAAATACCTCAAAATGCGCATGTAATCGATAAGTAGAACCGGGATGAGCGCCTCCAGCCGTTGTCTCACCAACCAGTATGGCACGGTGGCGGGTTTTTAGGTTGTATGCAAATTCCTCTCCGCCTGAGAAAGTGTCTTGGCTGGTCAGTACGTAGACTGGTTTATCACCGAAACGCTTGCCCGGAATGTAAGGCAGTGTCCAATATTGTTGGGTGACATCCTCCTCGCGCCAGTAAAGACTGTTCAGATGAACCCGTTCTTCGCCAAAAAGATAACTACTGATCAGGGTGACCATGTCTGGATCCCCGCCTCGGCATTTACAAAGGTCAACAATCAACACGTTAGTATTGGCTAAAAAAATCATCGCGGCTACGGCGGTATCGCCGCCCCATGACGAGTTATAGAATTCACGTATGTCTAAATAGCCAACATTTCCGGGTAGTCTTTCCACTTTGGTAGTGTCCCTCAATTACGTGGATAGACATAAGTAGTAACCTGAAATAAAACTCGTGATAAACTCTTGATAAGAGACAAACAGTCCATTATCAGGAGTAAGAAATGGAGCTTTCAACGTGTTA
>DAOUMU010000246.1:0-38859 GCA_034409055.1 Anaerolineae bacterium | reverse complement strand
CCCTTCTCTGGGCAGTTTCCTCCAGAGAAACAGGAATCTTATGGCTGACTGGCATTTTGCCAAGCCCCATTAGGCTGAATTGTTAATGTGCTGCTCCGTCAAAACGGTTGTTATGAAACACTCTGAATCAAGGAACGTCTTCGTAAAGAGCGCAACGCTACCATAAGCTCGCGTCTGGACACGGGCTGCACAAGATTATCGAGCAATATCTCTCGTGACACTGGTTCGCGCTCAATGGCCAGCCAGAACATCAGCGACTGCTCCAGGGCCGATAAACGGGCGAACTGTTCCTTTAGCAATTCATCGATCCCGCCAAAGATGACCTCGTCTTCCGCCAGAAATTCGTCTATATTCCGGTCATACACCTCTCGAACCATGTCCGCGACGATGCTCAGAGCCATGGGGTTGCCGGAATAGTGCTCGATTAAGGCAGTCCAGGCATCTTCGGAGCCTGATAAACCTTTGCCCTCGAGCATTTGCCGGCCCTCTTGTAAGCCCAATCCGCCCAGCGGGTGTGAGCGAACAAGCGCGGCCTCTCCCTCCAACCGGCCGATTTCTCTGAGCTTTTCGCGGCTGGTCAGCAACAGGCAGCTTTGGTGTTCGCTTTCGCCGGCTCGCCACAGCAGACGGCCATAATCTTGATAGCCGTCTCGATAATATCCGGCCTGCCCTTCCTGCAAAATCGCCTCGGCGTTATCCAGAACCACCAGGCAACGCTGGATATCCAAGTATTGGATGAAACGGGTGATACGTTTGTCTATGTCGTCGGGCAGATTAACCTCCTGTTGGTCAGAGAGAAATTGGATACACTCGGTCAAGATTTCGGCCAGGGGTGGAGCGTTACGGAGTGAACGCCAGATGATGTAATCAAATTTCTCGGCCACTTGGGTGGCCAGCTTGGTAGCCAGGGCTGTTTTACCAATGCCGCCCATCCCCAGTACGGCAACCAGGCGACACTGGTCCGTGATGAGCCACTGGGTGAGTGTAACCAGGTCTTCATAGCGTCCGTAAAAAATACTAACGTCGGGGGCCTCGCCCCAGTCTTCGTGGCGTATGGGCTGTGGGGGTGAGTCTACATCAGCACCAGTGGCTTGTTGATACAGGGTCATCATCTCCTGGCGCTCAGTATCTGACAGTTGAAGGGCCTCAGCAAATTGTTCTAGATAAGCCTCGGTGGGGAGACGCTCATCCCTTTCGGTCCGTGAGATGGTGGTGTGGTCGTAGGGAATTAACTCAGCCAGTTCTTTCTGTTTGAGTGAAGCCTTAAGCCGGTGGCGACGTAGTAATTCACCAATGGTTAGGTTGGTCATTTGGGTTACTCCTTTCGGCGTACATGTTCAGTCAAACGGTCAATGGTTGTGGCTGAGAAGACACAACAACGAATTATGAAAGGAACGAATTGGATTTTCCCGCCATCGGCCATTCAATTCGTTAATTTCCTCAATTCGTTGTTGTCCTCCTCAATCGCTCCCAAGGTTTTGAGGCTGGCTTTTTGGGCTTCAGTCAGGCCGGTTACGCCGGTGATGTTCATTCGTTCGTAGGGTCGGTCAGCTTTCAGTGTTTTGATACACTCGCCTGTTTCGATGTTCTAGAATTTTATGGCTTCATCAAGACTCCCGCTGGCTAAGATAGTTCCATCTGGGCTATATGCGATTGACCAGACAATACGACTATGACCTTCGAGAGTTCTGAGAACTTGTTTTGCCTTGTAATCCCAAATTTGAACTTTTCTGTCCGCTCCCGCGCTAGCAAGCAATTTTCCTTGTGGACTAAATGAGACAGCAGTAACTTGATTAGTATGCCCGTGCAATTCACCAAGACATTTACCGGTTCGGATATTCCATAATTTTACAGTTTGGTCACCACTGCCACTAGCAAGCAATTCACTGTTTGGATGAACCGCAATTGACCAAACAGTATCAAGATGACCTTTTAATATTTTGATACACTGGCCTGTTGACAATTCCCACAAGCGAATAGTCTTATCCTGACTTGCAGTGATAAGCAACTCATTTTTTGGACTAAAAACGACAGACCTGACCTGATCAGCATGTCCATCAAAGACTCTAAGGCAATGTCCTCTATTAATATCCCACAAACACACTTTACAATCACCACTACCGCTAGCAAGCAATATACCTTTTGGATCAAATGCTACCGACCATACTGAGTCGTTGTGTTTCTTAAATATTCTGCTGATTTGTTTTGATTTAATATTCCATAACCGTACTAGGTGATCACGACTCCCACTTACAAGTAAACGTCCATCAGGACTAAATTTAATTGAACGAACAGTATTCCTGCTCCCACGTAATACATTAATACATTGCCCCTTTTGTACATTCCATAATCGGATTGTCTTGTTACCACTACCACTAGCAAGTGTTTCTCCATCTGGACTGAAAGCAATTGACCAGATTATGTCAGCATATCCTTGAAAAGTTGTGACACATTTTTTTGTGGTGAGGTCCCATATACGTACTGTTTGATCACGTCCACCACTTGCCAGAATTTCTCTACTAGGGCTAAAGGCTATCGACCAAATGCCATCTGAGTGTCCTGAAATAGTATGAATACATTTACCAGTATCGATTTGCCATATCCTTATACTTTGATCCCCGCTACCACTAACCAGAATGTGTCCATCTGGACTGAAAGTAATTGATCTGATCGAGTCAGAGTGGCCAGTTAATGAAGTAAGACATAAACCGGTCTTGATGTTCCATACTCGTATTGTTTTGTCACTACTTCCACTTACCAATAGATGTTGCTTCCTGGGACTAAAAGCGACTGATGTTACCCGATGAGAATGACCTTGTAACGTAGTTCGACATTGCCCCGACTCCACATCCCATATCTTTATCGTCTGATCATGGCTAGCACTAGCAAGTACTTGACCGTCAAGACTGAAACTAATCGAGCGTACTGTATCAGTATGTCCAGATAGAACTTTTACACAATCACCAGTATCCAAACTCCAAAACCTTATAGTATGATCAGAACTGCTACTTGCAATTATTTTTCTGTTTGGATGAAAAACCACTGATCGTATACCACTACTGTGTCCCTTAAATAGATGAAGACACTGACCAGTAGTCACATTCCATACACGGACTGTTTGATCACCCCCACCACTAGCGAGAAGATTGTTGTTATACGGGTGGAATGTAACTGTGTTTACCGAATGGCTTCCGTGACCTTCATAAATAAACTGTGGTTTACCATCAGTTATATGCCATAAACGAATCTCTCCATTTTCAGTTCCCGCAGCTAATAACGCTCCGTCTGGACTGAATGTAACTGATAGAATAACGCCAAAGGTTCCAGTAAACACTGATCTAGCCAAATCACCGCGAGCGAAATTCACATCCTGCAATTCCACCCTCTGAAGATATGCCTGCCAAATCGTCAAATGAGAAAAGTCATAGTCGCTGACCTTACTTTCCAAATGAACCAACAAATTAAGCACATTCCCCCCCGCATAGCCCGGTGACAGCGGAGACTCCTCTCGCAAAGTTGATAGAATACCCCCCAGCTTACCTTCAACATCCTGTTTACTCAAAGTAGCCAACAACCTCTCCCCCACCGGCTTGAGAATCAACCGCACTTGGCTCTCCCTGACATAGGCCTTAGCCGTGGCCTTCATCAAAGCGTGACTCTGAAACAGGTTGATCTTCCCCAGCACAATCTCTTCACACACCCGCTCGATCAAGCGCCCGGTCAAATACTCGGTAATGACGTTCTGCAAGGTAAAACGTCCGGCACTCTTTTCAATCAGCGACCGCCGTTGCAGCGCCTCCAACGCCTCCAATAATTCTCCCGGCGACACCGGGCGCACCAGGTCTTCACGCAGCGCTTTCAATGAAACCGGTTCACGATTAATGGCCAGCCAGTACATTACATCCTGCTCCAATGCAGACAGGCGGCTGAATTGTTGATCCAAAAGATAACGAATATCGCCAAACATGGTGGTGATTTCCTCCAAAAAAGTAATAATATCACCGCCGTACAGGTCCTGAATGGTGGCTGAGACCTGGCGTAGGGCCAGAGGGTTGCCGGCATACCGCTGAACCAGGGCGGTCCAGGCGGCCTCATCGCCGGACAACTGCCTATCCTGGGTCAGTTCCCGGCTGGCTGCCTGATCCAGGCCGGCCAAGACCATTGAGCGGACCGGGGCCGTGTCACCGGCCAGCGGCACAAACTCCTTGGGCTTTTCCCGGCTGGTCAGCACCAGGCAGCTTTGATGGACCGTCTGGCCCACCCGCTGTAGAAGCTGGCTGTATACCTCATAGCCCGCTCGATAGTGACCGGCCCGGTCACCGGCTTGCAGGATGGCTTCGGCATTGTCGAGCACGATCAAGCAACGCTGCTGCCGCAGATAGTCGATGAGCAGCGATATTAGTCCACCGACATTTTCTGGCAGGTCCGTCTGCTGCTGATCTGACAGGAACTTGAGGCAATCGGCCAGAATATCTTCGAGCGGGGGCGCATTTCGCAACGAACGCCAGATCAGGTAATCAAACGTCTCCTTGATCTGTTCGGCCAGCCTGGTGACCAGGGCCGTTTTACCGATGCCCCCCATCCCCAGCACGGCCACCAACCGGCAGCGATCGGTGACGACCCACTGGCTCAGTGCGGCCAACTCTTCCTGCCGTCCGTAGAAAATGCTGACATCAGGCGCTTCCCCCCAATCCTCGTGACGCGTGGGAGTTAAAGCGGGTGCAGGAATTGCTCCCTTACCTGTGGCTTGCTCGTATAAGGCCATTAGCTCCTGGCGTTGTATGTCTGACAGGTGTAGAGCGTTGGCAAACTCCTCCACGTATGCCTGGCTGGGCAGACGTTCATTTCGCTCTACGCGCGAGATGGTGGTGTGGTCATAAGAAAGCAGCTTGGCCAGATCTTTCTGTGTCAGGCAAGCATCCAGGCGATGCCGGCGCAGTAACTCGCCGATGGTCATTTGGGTCATGAGTGAAGAGTCCATCGTTATCCTCCTGGCAACTGGTCAGTCATACTGAGATAAGGGACGTTAGGACAATGGTACTGCAAGTTATATAGACAGTCAATGCCAATGAATAGGAATGGACTCTCTCCCATCGGGACCTTTACAGGCGGTGATTTGGTTGATAAATGGCTTGATGCACATTTCCTTTGACTTGTCTCCAGTATATAACATTTGGGGATGCAAATCAGTCGGAAATTTGCAAGGGATTTGCGCAAATTTAAAATTGAGCTAAGGGTCTGCTTTATTTATCGTTCTGATGAGGAAGCTGAGAGGGGTAAATTGTCCAGATCAAAATGGTGGGTTACAATAAAAATCGAGGTTCTGTTGACATTTCACCGGGTTAGTCCAAAAACGCCCCTTCGATACGGTTTACCTACTCAGGATGCGTTTTTGGGCCGATTTCGCATGCTGAGTCCAGCACCTGAATTACCTGGAGGCCCTTGGCGTCAACGCCATTTACCTGACCCCGATTTTCACTGCCCGAGCAGCCCCAGGGGGCCACGTTGTGGGAAACGGTGGCATGAATTAAGTTCCATTATTGAAAACAGATGGATATCTCAAGGGGATTCGCTAAAAAATGGTTATCGGGTGTTTACTAAGTGGACGAATTTTGGTAAGATGGAAGTGAGTTAAGTTGAGGAGGAAAGCAATGAAATATGATCTTGTTTTCGAAGGCGGCGGAGCCAAAGGGATGGTTTTTGTCGGGGCCTTACAAGAATTTGAGGCAGATGGTCACACCCATGATCGTCTGTTAGGCACTTCGGCCGGCGCTATTACGGCCACGCTGCTGACAGCAGGGTACGCCCCGCAGGAAATGCTGAATGTGCTCAGTGAAAAAGAGAACGGCCAACCTGTTTTCGCCAGCTTTATGGGAACGCCCCCTGACTTTGATCGAGAAGCTATCCGTACCAGCGCCACCCGTGCTTTTTTACAGAACCTCGATTTACCCTTTGTCCCCAACTTTATTGAAGAGAAGTTGGACGATTGGCTGGTTGATACATTGGCCACGGGACCACGCTATCGTAACTTTTTCTCATTCGTTGAACGGGGAGGCTGGTTTTCGGCCTATAAGTTCCGCACCTGGCTGGAGGATAAGCTTGACACAGGTACGTATGCCGGAAAACCGCGCCATTTCAGCGGAATGACTCTGGCAGAATTCTTCGCCGCGACAGGAACCGAACTATCCCTGGTCGCCTCTGACACCACCGACGAACGCATGTTGGTCCTCAATCACTGCACTGCCCCCGATTGCCCCCTGGTCTGGGCCGTGCGGATGTCGATGAGCATTCCCTTACTGTGGCCAGAGGTTGAGTGGCAGGCGAACTGGGGCACCTACCGGGACAAGGATATTACCGGTCATTTGATTGTGGATGGGGGGTTGCTCTCTAACTTTCCGATTGAGCTTTTTGTTTCTGACCTGCCTTATATTACCGCGGTGATGGGATCGAAAGAGAGCGATGACGTATTGGGGTTTCTGATTGACGAATCGTTACCCGTGGCCGGGGCTACCTTTAACCAGACCGTCCAGAAGACGGGGTTTGATTTTGGGCACATCCAAACCATCCAACGCCTTGTACGACTCATCAATACCGTCCTTCAAGCCCATGACAAAATGGTTATCGAAGCATTTGACGATCTCGTCGTCCGCCTGCCAGCCCAGGGATATGGCACCACCGAGTTTGATATGAGTGATGAACGTAGAGAGGCCCTGGTCGCTGCCGGGCGTCAGGCAATGCGTCAGTTTTTTGACGGTGGGGAGATCGAGGTATCTAGCACGGGTGCTACACCCGCCCCGCCCCGGCGCAGTTTGGATCCTATGATGAATTATGCGAATAAGATGGCCAGCCAAATGCTAGATCGGTAGAGGGGCACCCAATAGTTTGGAATAGCCCCCCTGCCTTTCTTAGCTGCGTAGCTTCGCCCCAAACTCCCGTTCCAGGCGCTTGACAATATTTTGCTGCTGCCGGGCCACCACCTTGTCGGTTAAGGTGGCTTTTGTGGATTGGAAGGTCAGGTTGTAGGCCAGACTCTTCTTCCCCGGACCGATCTGCTCGCCCCGGTAGACGTCAAACAGGCGCACGTTGGTCAGCAGCGGCTGGCCGGTTTGGATAATGAGGGTTTCTACCTGGTCGGCCGGGACACTCTCGTCAACGATCACGGCGATGTCTTGCTGTACCGGCGGGAAGCGAGGCACGCTGCGAACAACGTATAAGTCCGGAGTCTGATCTAGCAAGAGGTCCAGATCAAGATCAGCGGCTAAAACAGGCCACGCCTCATCAGTTTGCATCTCGTAGGCCTCCACCACCAGGGGATGTAACTGGCCGAACAGGCCGATGGCCTGGCCGTTGACTTTCAGCTCGGCCACCCGGCCTGGGTGATAAGCCTGGTGCCGGGTTGGCTCGAAGGCAATCTCCTCCATGTGTAGACCGGTCAGTAGCGCCTCGATCACCCCTTTCAGGTCGAAGAAGTCAACGGGGTTGGTATCGGCTGCCAGCCATCCCTGCGCCTCGCGGGGACCGGTTATGACGATGGCCAGGCGTCGCTGTTCGGTAGGCAGAATGGCCGCCTCACCTGCCCCATCTTTATTGGGCAGGTAAATGTGACCGACCTCAAACACCTGGACCCGGTCCCGGTGTTTGGTATTTTCGGCCGCCACTTCTAAGACGCTGCTGAGAAGATTGTGACGCATAACGACACGTTCCGGGGTGGTGGGATTGGCCAGGGTGACGTAGGTGGCCTGGGCCACATACTCCTCACCTAAAACCCGTTTTTCAGCTTCCGGCCTGGTCAAACGATAGGTAACCACCTCTTGCAACCCAACCTGCACCAACAGATCACGGACCCTTTCCTCCCGGTCAAAGGCCAGATTGTTGCGCTGTGGCGGCAGTTCATCGGCCATTTCAGACACCGGTATACGGTCGTAGCCGTAGATGCGGGCAATCTCTTCCACCAGGTCGGCCCGACCGGTACTCGGTTCTGCGGAAATATCGAGCCGGTGGTCAGGCACGGTCACCCGGAGGAATTTACGATTTACGATTTGCGATTTACGATTGGGTTCTATTTCAGCCGCTTCTGTGTCCAGGTCTACCTCTTTAACCTGAAATTCTAGAGACTCCAGGATGTTTTTGATTTCGGCCAGGCTGAGTTCGATACCCAACAGGCGGGTGACTTCGGCCTGGGACAGATTGACGGTGACGGTTTGGGGTGGGTTGGGGTAGTAGTCCAACACGCCTTCGACGAGGGTACCGCCGGCCAGTTCGGCCATCAATTTGGCCCCGCGCAAGGCCCCCACCATGGCCTGGACCGGATGAATACCCCGGCTGAAACGATAGGCCGCCTCGGAGGGAATATTCAGGGCCTGGCTGGTGCGGCGAATGTTGATGAAGTTCCAGGCCGCTGCTTCCAGCAGGATGTTTTGACTGTTTTCGCTGACTTCACTCTCACTCCCCCCCATAATGCCGCCGATGCTGAGGTTGCTCTTGGGATCGGTCACCAGGATAGTGTACTCTGGCATCTGGTGGGTCTTGCCGTCGAGTGTCAGCACCTCTTCGCCGGGTTCGGCCAGGCGGGTGATGATTTTGACCGGCCCCGCCCCGCCCTGTGGAGAATTATATTCACCGGCCCGCTGGCGCAGTACGTCCCAATCAAAGGCGTGGTTGGGTTGCCCCACTTCCAGCATCACGTAGTTACTGACATCCACGATATTATTGATCGGGCGCATTCCGGCCAGGCGCAGACGGCGCTGCATCCAATAGGGAGAGGGTTTGATCTTTATGCCCTCGATCAAAATGGCCACAAAGCGAGGATTTAATTCCGGCTCGGTGGTCTCGATGACCAGCCGGTCTGCCAACGGCGCGCCCCCGGGCTGGGTGTAGGCATCGATGGTCGTGTCCGGGTAACGTACTTTCTGACCGGTCAGGGCGGCCACTTCACGAGCCACACCCACAATAGAGGCGCAGCGAATCAGGTTAGGGGTAATGTCGATGTCCAGAACCGCATCACCCCACAGGTCGATCAAAGGAGTACCGGGGGCGGCCTCATCCTCGGCCAGGATAATGCCTTCGTGATCGTCACTCAGGCCCAACTCCTTTTCGGAGCAGAGCATGTGGCGGTTCATAATGCCCCGTACCTCGCGCTTTTTGAGCTTCATCTTTTTGCCCGGTTCTTTGGCGTGGCCATCATACACGGTGGCCCCTTCCATCACAAAGGGGGATTTAAGGCCCAGGTGGCTGATGTCGTCCTGACCGACAAATTCAAACAGGTTTGGAGCGCCGGTCACGACGGTTTCTGGTTCCGCCGCGCCGATGTCGACCGTGGCCAACACCAGGCGGTCGGCATTGGGGTGCTGCTCCACCTTGAGGATGTGGCCCAACACCAGCTTCTCCCGGTCCCAGACTAAATCAGCCCCTTCCAGACCAATGTACTGAATGGAAGCCACCTCCAGGCCGGCCAGTGTCAATCGCTCGGCCAGTTCCTCAATAGGTAAGGTAATGTCTACAAAATCTTTTAACCAGCTAATCGGCACTTTCATGTTTACTCCCGGTTATTCGTGAGTTTTCTGTTCGTTATGTTTTGCGAGCGTGTTACGTGTTACGTGTTGCGTGTTGCGTAGAAGCAATCTCTACGTTCTACGCTTGCCACTCCACGCTCTACGCTTCACGCGACTTATTCTGGTTCTAACGTCAGCGAGTAACGTTCAGCGCCCTCCCAATCGACCACCCGGAAGGTCAGGCTACCGTTACGGGCGACAGAGATGTGTCCGAAGTTGAACAGTGTTCCCCCGAACTCACCCTCGGCATAGAGTACGGTGGGGTTGAAGGTTGGGTCGGCCGTTTCAGGTGGGGGGAGGGGGAGGGCACTCATTGGGCTGGAGCCAAACTCGTAGAAGTTCGGTTCGCCATCCCGGTCTGGGTCGTAGCTCAGGGCAAAGGGCCAGTGCGTATCGCCGACCAGGAAAACAACGTTCTCAATACGATGGCGTTCAATAAAGAATAGGAGCGACATTAACTCCATCTCGTAGCCGGAACGCTCGGTATAGTTGGCCCAGCCGTCCCGTCCATCCACTTCAGGTTGGGGAAAACCGGTCGGATAGGCAAGCGGCACGCTGCTAACGATGAATTTCCAGGTAGCCTTGGATTGGGCCAGGGCCTGCTGCAGCCAGGCGAACTGTTCTGCCCCCACCATAGACTTGGGGGCCAGGGTGCGTGGGCTGGGGTCCCAGTTGACGTTGGGGTCGCGGTAGGAACGCGTATCGAGGATGAAAAAGTCGGCATGCGCCCCGTAAGAGAAGCGCCGATACAGTTGGTACGGGTCATCCTCTGTGCCGGTGAGCGGCCAGTATTCAAAGTAGGCTTGCTGCCCGGCGGCAAACAGTTGAGGATTAATCGCCTGCAGAGCCGGTCCACCAAAATCATTGATAACTTCGTGATCGTCCCAGGTCACATAGACCGGTGTCCGGGCCAGAAACCGGGCATAGTGCGGATCTTCCAGGTGGTAACGATAGCGAGTACGCATCCCGGCCAAATCGGTATAAGGTCCCTCGGCTCCGGGGACGTTATCCGGTGCAGCACAAGCCGTATCGGCGTAGATGCTATCACCGGTCAGCATGAAGAAGTCGGGCTCCTCAGCCAGCATGGCCTTAAAGATAACCCAGCCATTTTCCGGGTCACGGCAATAGCCTTGCCCCCCCAGACAGGCGCTAAAGAGAAAGTTCAGGGGAACCTTGGCAGTAGCGGCAGGGGCGGTTTTGAATTGCCCGCTGATCGGTTCGCTTGTGACGCTGCCCACTTCCAAGATCACCCGATAATAGTAAACCTGGTCCGGTTTCAGTCCTTCAACACGAACCTTCCCGGTCAGATCGCTGGTCTCGTCCACCTCAACCGAGACCGACATAGGAGTCTGGCTGAATTTTTCATCCTCGGCCAGTTCAAAAACCAGGGTACCCGAGAGGTTTCCCCGCGCCCACAGTACGGCCGAGGTGTCGGTGACCTCACCGCTGATGGGACCGTGCGTCACCAGGGGTGTCTCGCTGCTTTGAGCTTGTGGCTCAGCCAGCACCTGGCCGGTACGGGCCACATCTGCTCTGGTGACCTCATCGACCCTCTCAGGTCCGGCTAATGAGAGCCTGACCTGTAATATGAGGATTACACCGGCTAGGGCTACAGGTAGTAAAAAAACGAAACGATTTGTTTTCATTTGATTTCTCCAGTAGTACTAAAATTGCTCAAGGAACCGTAAGTCGTTCCCCCAGAAGTAGCGAATATCCTCAATGCCGTGGCGAAGCATGGTGATGCGCTCCGGCCCCATCCCAAAAGCGAAGCCGCTGAATTTATCGGGGTCATAGCCCCCGTTGCGTAGAACGATGGGATGGACCATACCACAGCCCAAAATCTCCAGCCAGCCGGTGTATTTGCAAACCCGGCAGCCCTGGCCATCGCACAAGAAGCATTGCACGTCCATCTCTGCCGAAGGTTCGGTGAAGGGGAAGTGGCTGGCCCGGAAGCGAACGGGCCGTCCCTGGCCGTAAAGGCGATTGGTGAAGTTGATGAGCGTGCCCTTCAAGTCACTAAAACGGATACCTGGCCCGACGGCCAGGCCTTCCACCTGGTAGAATTGAATTTCGGAGCGGGCCGTAATCTGCTCGTGGCGATAGCACATACCGGGCAGGATTACCCGAATCGGTTCCGGGCAGTAGTCGCGCATCACCCGGATCTGGCCGGGCGAGGTATGGGTACGCAGCAGCACGTCTGGATTGGTGGTATAAAAGGTGTCCTGCATTTCGCGAGCCGGATGGTGGAGCGGGAAGTTGAGCAGTTGGAAGTTCATCTCGTCCGTTTCCACGTCCCGGCTCTGGTAGATTTGGAAGCCCATGTCGGCCCAAATCTGGTAAATACGGCGCAGAGTTTGGGTACTGGGGTGCAACCGCCCCCGGGACACCGGCCGTCCCGGCAAAGTCACATCAAGAGCCCTTTCGACCAGCGTTTGTTCCATCTCGGCCACTTTGATGATTTCGGCCTTTTGCTCGTAGGCGGCTTCCAGTTCTCGTTTCAACTGGTTGGCTCGTTGGCCAAAGGCAGGCCGCTCTTCTCTGGGTAACTCACCGACCCGCCGCAACATTTGAGTGATTTCACCCTTACGACCGATGTACCGGCCGTTCCAAACGTTGAGCGTCTCGCTCGTATTCAGTTGCTCTAGCTCGGTCCGGGCCGTCTCGGCCACGGTTTCAAGTTGGTTTAGCATATACTATTCTCCTCATAATTAGTTTCTGTTGCAAAACGTAGCAAGGGCATCCCTATGCCCGCCGTAAACGCATAGGGATGCGTCTACTACAAGGTTTTGCAACAAGAACTAATTAGGTGTCTGTTTGAGCTAGTTGCCCTAAAAAGTCTAAAAATTTATCCAGGTCAGCTTGGTAATGTGATCTGAGTTCGTTGGCATATCGCAAAACGATGTTCAGGCGATCCGGATCAAATTGCAACAAATAAGCATTGCGGATTTTCTCAACCATAGATCTTCTCTCCAGTCCTATAGACTCGTTGGGTAAAGTGGGTGTCGGGCGGCAAGTCACGCAAATCTATAAACCAATCGGGTAGGGCCTCTTCCAGATCATGCCAGAGGGCAAAGTAATCTTCGGCACTCCCCCCTTCGATGGCGATATCAATATCTGAATCGACTCGAAATGCACCAGGGCGAAGAATAGAACCAAAAAGATAGGCCGCTTTAATGGCCGGATATTTGGCCACAATGGCTGGGACGGCAGCCCGGGCCACCTGCAGCGCGTTTTCTCTGGCTGCTTCACGCTGTTCAAATTTTCTTTGCAGCCGTGCCTGAAACGCTTCCCGGGCCGCCTGGATATCGATGGTCATTAGGGAGCCCTCACCTCCAGCAACCCCCTCTTCCAGTTTGGGAGAGGGAGGCGATTTTACCGGGCCATACTATAGTATATCTTGCCTTAAGGGACAAGTAGGGCCTAAGCAGGTAGCACTCACCCCCTGCCACCTTACAAAAAAAAGAGCGCGACCGGTATGTGGCCGCGCCCTGTGAGTTCGGAATTTTAAGTTACCTCAGCCTCCAGCCAGCACGTGCCACAGATTCTCTCCAAAAAAGTAAAAAAAGCCCGCGAAGGCAGCCGCGAGCGTCACAAACCAAACAGTATTCTGGTCCTTAGCCTGGTGGGCATAGGTGGCAACGGTTATTTCTGACTGTTTTTTGCCCAGGTGATGGTATCGTTTCATCATCAGGTGATTCCCAAGATAATTTGAAATTATAATATCACGTAATAAGGGCTGTGTCAACCCCCTTTTTTCCGGGAGTCTTTAATGTTTTTCCTCTTCCAGATTGTCTAAACTGAAAGAAATTTCACGCAATATAGTATTACTCGGCAACATTTGCGCAAAATTTTGGTATACTTAACATGGCCACAAAGTAACAATATGCTCGTTGGCAGTATAGTAAATAAGTTGAGTCGGTAGTATAATGGCTAATTTGAATTGAGGGAGCAGCTTCATTGAAGTCACCCAGGAGGTAAAGCCAGTGATAGATCTGATAAAACTCAAGTCATTCTTGCATGCAGCCGAAAACCTGAGCTTCTCTGAGGCCGCAAAACACTTGCACCTTACCCAGTCAACGATCAGTCATCATATTAAAACCCTTGAGACGGATCTGGGTGTAGAGTTATTCACGCGCTCTGGCTCCAATGTAAAATTAACCGAGGCCGGTCGCTTGCTATTGCCTTGGGCACACAAACTTATCCACCAGTCCATTGAGATGCAGGAGATGATGGCCTCATTACAGCAGAAAATCGTCGGTCATCTCAGAATTGCTTGCAGTACAACTGCTGGCAAGTATATTTTGCCTCTACTCGCAGCCCGCTTCTGCCGGCGCTATCCAGGAATTCGGGTTAGTATCCTGACCTGCACGCCGGAGCATATTGTTCTCCGGTTGTTGGAAGAAGAGGCAAACCTGGGTGTGGTCAGCAGTTATGAGCTTTGTGGTAACCAGCTAGAGTGCCAGGAATTTTTTAAGGATTCTATCTCCCTGATTGTGCCGGCTAACCATCCCTGGACTTTCCGCCAATACATCGAACCCGAGAATCTCCTGGCGGAACCAATAATCATCCGCGAACCGACCTCTGGGACGCGGCGAGTGATGTTGACTGAGTTGGCTCAGTACGATATTACCCTGAATGACCTGAACATCTTTATGGAGTTGGGCAACGCTGAGGCCATTGTAAGGACTGTCGCCGCCGGGTTTGGTGTGTCATTTGTCTCCACGCTGGTCACAGCCTGTCCCCGTGAGCGGGGTTACGTTGTTGAGGTGCCGGTTGCCGGACTTAAACTTCGGCGCACGATTTATATGATCCGACGAAGCCTCGAGGTGCCCAACCGTCCCCAAGAGGCATTCTGGGGCTTCATCCACGATCCATCCAATGCCGACTTACTGCGATTGGCAGAATCTCGCCAATAACGATTGCAGTCGTCACTACAGACACTTTGACAGGCTCTAATTGCAACGAGGCTCTTCCAAACCGGAAGAGCCTCGTCTGCTTTGCCAATTGTTTGGCTCAGTTAAAAAACGAGTGATATGTCTGCACCTTCGGCATCCATCAAAAATGAGGTTGCGTTCATGATTTCGATGCGTTCGTCGCGCAGGTCTTCTTGCTTAATGTCCTTATTTTCGTGCGCCAAAACACAGAAGATGACCCGCCCACCTTGATCCAGGATCGTATCAAATAGCTCGACAGGGTCGGGTAACCCCTTCAACTCCCTGAACTTTTCCAACTCACCCTTCACCAGAAGCGGAGCACCAGCCGGGCAGAAGAATATTATCACCTCTTTGTCGAGGGCCACACCGGAGGAACTCATAATTAACGTTGGCATAATATTGCTAGCCTGATTACCATTGCAAACTACAACCATTTTGTCTTTTTGTTCTGACATTATTTAATCTCCTAATAAATGTAAAAAATTTGTGCGACCGCTTAGATTACTGCCTTACCCGGTCGTTGCTAATACTTCCTCGGATGTCTGTTGGGCCAACGCTTTCTCCTTCACCGTCTGGAAGTATATCGCAAAGGGTCGGTAAGCCAGGTGAGCCCATTTTCCGAACGGCACTTCCACCACCAACATTGGTACCGCAATGGCCAAATGGGCAACGTAAGTATAGTAGGCTGCCAGAGGCAAACTCAGATAGCGGGAACCGTGGGTCAAGATTCCAGATATCGCTACCAGGATTAACAAGATTGGGAATATCCAGTCGCTCAAATGCGAGAAGCGGTGTATTTGGTGTTCCTTTTTGATACGTCCCCAAAGCACGTCCGCAGAGGCATAAATGAGCACAATTGTGGCGTAGTAACCCACCCAGCGTTGAGGGTGGTAGATTGGGTAGAGGTTATCCGTCTGAAACCAGAATAAGAACCCAACAACCAGGATAAACATTATTACGTAGCCGCTTACCAGGAGTAAGTGGTTAACCCAGCGTCGTCTGTCTTTGCATTTGGAAAATCTGATTTGGGTTGCAAAGTGATACAATAGGTTCCAGGCTTCGGTGATGTAGAGTGAAAATGGCACCCTATCTCTAACACCACGCATAATATGAAGATACATCCGAAAGACATTGGAAAGCAGGAAGAAAGAAAGCCCGCCGGCCATAATCAAGTCGAGAACGTGAATGGCCTCTTTGGGAGCAAAGATATTGAGTGCCACCCGGTCGGTTACGATTGGCCCGTGGAAGATGACAAACCCCAACACGACTAGCACCCCTATCATAACGAGAGCAATTACTTCCCAGACTGGTGAGGTGTAAAACAGATGCGCCAGCCCTGTCCAGTCATATTGTGCTGTTAGCCAGCGTCGCATCGCCATCTGGGCCTCGGCCGGCTCGGCTTGCCGGGGACAGGTTGCCGTACAATCGCCACAGTAGTAACATAGCCAGGGGTCCGGGCTCTGGAGGATGCGATCTCTCAAGCCCAGTTGTAGCAGCCTGATGTTGTTGCGCGGGAAGGGGGTCTCATCGGTGGATAGCGGGCAGATGGCCGTGCAGTTTCCACAGTTGAAGCATGCCTCGACATTGATGTCGCCGTATTCTTTGAGTTCCAAAAGCAGATCAGGGTCCACCCGGTGACTCATTTCTTTTTCTCCTCTGCCAATTGGTATAGATAGTACTCGCCACACATTCCGGTCTCGACAGCAAGGTCATATTTCTTCATAGCAATAATATGCCACAGCACCTGGTCGGCTGGCAGCCCTGCTGCTTCGGCC
The DNA here is from genome assembly GCA_034409055.1 of Anaerolineae bacterium. Taxonomy (GTDB): domain Bacteria; phylum Chloroflexota; class Anaerolineae; order 4572-78; family J111; genus DAOUMU01. The sequence goes on along the minus strand of DAOUMU010000246.1, from coordinate 22,599 downwards.
ACCTCGGGCACGGTTTTAGGAGCACCCCGCATAACCTGGCAAATCTGCCGGCGGATCGCCTTCTGTTCCTTAAGCAGCGCCTGAGCGCGCGCCACAGTGCTCTTATGCTCCTCTCGTAGGCGCTTGAGCAAAGCTGTTCGTTTCTTGGCATCTTCTTTACTCATCCTTCAACCTCCAATACAGGCAGGTCCGCGACAATGGCATCAACCATAGCCTCGTACTGATCCAGCGTCCAGCCTTGTACGTCAATCGCCTGGTTGGGACATACGCTCACACAGACACCACAGCCAGCACAGTTGGCCGGCGTGACAACAGCTTTCTGCTCCTCACCACCGTTGACTGAAAAGGTTTTCAGGACAATGGCATCCTCGTAGCAACAGGCCCCAACGCACCGACCATTTCCTTCGCAGCGTTCCGGGTTGACCCAGGCTACAAACGGTTCCAACTCAACGAAGCCTCGACCTAACAATACGGCGACCTTCGAGGCGGCCGCCGAAGCCGCAGCACAACTTTCCTGGATGTTCATCGGCCCCTGAGCAGTGCCGGCCAGCACGACTCCAGGAACAGCCGTCTCGACTGGCCTCAGCTTCGGGTGTACCTCGAGCAGAAAGCGGTCTGTTCCAGGCCGAATCTTGAGCAACTTGGTAAGATTGTCCAACGGCCGAGGCATAATGCCCACGGCCAGCACCACCAGGTCCACCGGGACTTCAATCTCTTCGCCCCAAGTCAGGTAATCCTTGACCTTGACCAGCACGGGATGTGAATCGCCCTGAGGGGCTCTGATTACTTCAGGCATTTCATCCCCGTGAAAGCGCAGGAAGCGAACCATTTTCTCAGAGGCCTGTTTGTAGTATTCCTCGTGGCCACGACCGTAAGTGCGGATGTCCTCATAAACATCAAACACGTTGACGTTGGGAAAACGTTCTTTCAATTCGTTAATCACGTGGAGGGTGGCTGTGCAGCATACCCGGGAGCAGTAGTTGTTAACCTGACCATCGGGCTGGGGCTCATGAATGTCTTCGATCTGCCTGCTCCCCACGCAGTGGATCATAGCGATGTTGCGGATAGGATGCCCGTTCCACTCCAGGCCTTCTCCTTCGGGGATGAGTGCCAGCAGGCGAATCAACTGGGGCAGGGTCATCACCTCGGACAGTTCCCCGTATCCATATTCGCCCTGGCGTGGCTCGTAGAGATTGAAACCAGTGGCCACAACGATGGCACCCACCTTGATCTCCCAGGTTTTGGGCTTGTTCTCCAGTTTGATGCGCTGCCCATCAATCTCCAGATACGCCTCTGGCCAGTTTTCCCAATCAACCGCTGGGGCCGGTGGGTAGCAGCCTGGATAGGCCCGGTAAATGGCTTTGCGGGTGGTCAGGCCGTAATTGAATTCGTCTGGCACTTCCACCGGGCATGCGGCCATTGCGGCTTCAGCAATATCGTTGCTTATGCCCCGGGACTGCTGGCGAATCTGGATGTGATAGTCGCCCACATAACCCGAGACCCCTACTAATTCGGCGTAGGTGTGGACGGCGATGAGGGGGTGGGCGAGCACCTTCTCAATCAGGTCGTGCAGTGCCTCACGGGCCATCTCGCCGGTAGGAAACACCGATTCGAGCTGAGCCATACGCCCGCCCAGGAAGGGTGATTTTTCGATCAGCGTGACTTTGATGCCGCACCGGGCGATGTCCCAGGCCGCACGCAAGCCGGCCACTCCGCCCCCAATCACCAGGGCATGTTGCTCTGCATCCAGCCGGATGGGCTCGAGGGGCTTAAGGTGACGGGCCTTGGCGATGCCGGCAGACATCAGACGAATCGCCTTGTCAGTTGCCCCCTCGGGATCATGACTGTGAACCCAACTCCCTTGCTCGCGTACGCCCACATGATAATAGAGATAGGGATTCAGACCGGCCCGGGCCACAGTGCCTCGGAAGGTCTGTTCGTGCAGGGAAGGAGCGCATGCGCCAACGATCACCCGGTTGAGTCCTAGCTTCCGGATGTCTTCCTCCATCATAGCCTGGCCGGCATCAGAGCACATCGCCATATAGGTGCGCGAGACAACCACATCCGGCAGTTTGTTCAGCGATTTGGCCACCCGCTCGCAATAAACTACGTCACTGATATTACCTCCGCAGTGACAGGTATAGACTCCGATTCGGATTTCTTCGTCCGGGGAGGCAGATTGCGAGTTTTGGCGTTTTTCTTGCTCAAATTTTTCAGGCATGGAAACACTCCCTCTCCTCATTGGCGGTCACTCGTAGGTTACCAACGGCCTCCGGCTTGCGGAGTGCCCGCAGGTAGACAGCCGCTTCAGATGCAGCCGCGCCGGCCATCACGATGCTGTCTACAATATCCATTGGCCCAACGGCGGTGCCGGTGACGAAGATACCGGGCCGATCGGTCACACAAGGCGAGATATTCGGTGAAGAAACTGCCACAAAGCCATCGGCAGCGACAGGAATGCCAAAAACGGATTGCGGGTTGTAGCTGGGCAACATACCCACGGAGAGCACGACCAGATCGTGGGTACGCTCAACCACCTGCGAACCTTCATCGATCAATTCGACCCGCACAACAGGGTTGTGGTTTTCATCCTCGGTGATCTTGGCCACTTTACCTTTGACGAATTCGATCCCCATAGCCTTTGCGTTCTGGTAGAATTGCTCGTAACCTTTCCCAAAAGTGCGGATATCTATGTAGTAGATGGTGATGTCGGCCAGGGGGAGCGCGCCAGAAAGCAACATAGCCTGTTTAATGGCGTACATGCAGCAAATGCGCGAGCAGTATTCTACGCCGAGGCTCTGGTCTCTTGAGCCAGCACATTGGACATAAGCAATCGAGTCAGGTTCTTTGCCATCGCCCGGGCGCAGGACATGTCCGTAAGGACCTGTCGGGGCCAACAGTCTCTCCACAATCAGGGCATTGACGACGTTGAGCAGTTGACCGCCGCCGTATTCCTGCTTGGCATCTGTTAGGGTGAGCTCATAGCCGGTCGCCAGGATGATGGCGCTGGTTTCTATCTCAAAATCCTGGGGAGACTGGGTGAAGTCGACAGCAGATACCGGACAGACTTGCTCGCACTTGCCACACAATATACAGTTTTCGATGTCAAGGACTGCATACTGGGGAACAGCCGTTGAGAAGGGGACCCGGATTGCTCGATGTGCCCCGAGATTCAGGTCAAAGACGGCCGGTAAGTCTATCGGACAGGCATATTCACACTGTCGGCAACCGGTACACAGGTTTTCATCAACGTAGCGGGGTTTCTTAACCACGTCGGCGACGAATCCGCTACCATTCTCGCTAATCGATTGCACTTCGCAGTAGGTGAGAAGTTGAATGTTCTCGTGGTGGGCCACAGCAGACATTTTCGGGGTCGTGATACAACTGCAGCAGTCGAGGGTGGGAAAGACTTTGCTTAAGGCAATCATCTTACCCCCGATGCTGGCTTCTTTTTCTACCAACGCCACCTGGTATCCCTGGTCTGCCAGGTCCAGGGCCGATTGCATCCCGGCAATCCCACCTCCAACGACCAGGGCATCCACGTGAAGGTTGTTTGAAGTCATAACTTAACCTTTAAAAAATTGTGAATTATGAATGGCGAATTGTGAACGGTTGGGTGAGCGTATGTTTTGATAATTCACGATTGGCTATTCGCTATTCATAATTACCCAGTTCATTCCGAACTGGTCCTATTTCTTGCAACAACTCGTTCATTTGTTCGACTTCCCTCATAAAGGGCCTCGTGCATACAGTGCAGATAGCAACCAGGCGCAGTCGCCGCGTATCGATGCCTCGTTCCTTCATTGTTGGATAGACGCGGTTGATGACCGCGGCCGTACGCTCGGGAGCGCACTTGTAGGGGCAATCGGTGCCGCTGTACATCACCAGGATGGCATCGATTCCGCGCTCAAAAGTGCGTAAATAGAACTCCTCTGGGAACATACACGGGCTCAAGCAGGGAAAAACGTAGGTATTCGGGGCATACTCTGCATGGAGCTGACCGACGGAGTCGGCGCCAGCGTAGCCACCGGATATTGTTGCCAGGATAAGGATCTTTGTTTCGTTTGTATTTGTACCCCTCGTCATTATGGATACCCCTACTTCATACGCTTGATGAAGATTCGATCGTATCCTCCTTCAGCAGTCAGAGAACCCAAAAATTCGTGCCCCACTTTTTTAGACCATTTAGGAATGTCTTCTTTGGTTCTGGGGTCACCGGACCAGATCTCTAGCACTTGCCCTTTTTTAATGGTGCCAATGCCCTTTTTTGCCTCCAGCAGGGGGCCGGGGCAGGCACTTCCGCGTGCATCGACAACTTTTGCGGCTTGGATAGTGGACAATTCGACTGAAGTCATGGCATAATTCTCCTTTAATTTGAGTTTGAGTATAAAAATTCTTTATGTTGATACCGTTTGCGTCTTTTAGGCAGGTGATCCTTACCGGACTTGAAGAAACAGTCGGCATCCTTTCATAAGATCGTGATCTGCAATCCTGTAGTAAACTTTTTGCCTTTCCCGGCGCGATACCAGGATACCTTTATCCTCCATTAGACGGAGGTGCTGAGATGTACTTTGGAGGGAAGCTTTAATAGTCAAGGCAATTTCACTTACGGACAGCTCCTGTTCTATCAAAGCCCATAAAATTAGCACCCGTTTGGCATTACTGAAGACACTACACACAGTGGCCTGCCTTACCGCCATTTCTTGAGTTTCTGCATCTATGCTTCGATTACCCATATTTCAATTAATTAACGGAATGCTTAAATTGGAGCTAACTAACATTGTATCTTGACCTCAGCAGCTAACACAAGTGACATTTGTCACAAAGGCTATTATGTTTATCTATCGGTTAGTATAGAAAATTTCAATGCCTCCAGTCCAAGACTACAACCAAAAGAATGTAAGGTGAAACTTACAACTCAAAATTCAAAATTAAACATTCAAAATGCCTCTTCCCGTGAAGTCAAAAATCCCACCTGGAGCGTGAGCGATGTACACGGTCAGTACAGCTATCGCAATCCCCATGCCGATTTGTACCTTTATCTGGGCCAATGGTCCGATATGGAATCTTACCTCAATGTCGGTTATTCCAGACCAGGTCAGTACCATTTGCATGTCAGCAGCCATCTGCGGCTGATCAATCGCCTGGCCGATGGGTTACTCGAACTGCACGCCGCCGGTCCCCATGCTGCCGATCGCCGCCTGCTGGATATCGCGTCTGGGCGGGGAGGGGCGGCCATTCACGCTCGCCAGAGGTATGGCCTGGAAGTCATCGGCATCGATATAACCCCTTATAATGCCCAACGAGCCACGCTTAATGCTCGGGAGAAGAGGATGTGGCCCCACGTTCAATTTAGTCTGGGGAATGCCCATCGTCTACCACTGGCCGACGCCTCTTTGGCCCTGGCCTGGTCGATTGAGTCGCCGGCTCACTTTGCCGATAAGCCGGCCTTTTTAAGAGAAGTGGGGCGGGTGCTGAAACCGGGCGGTGCTTTCACCTTTGCCGATTTGTTGGTGGTGGACGAAGTAGCCACTGCTTCGGCCAAGAATGGCCACATCTACGACGAGTTTTTACGGGTGTGGGACGTACCTTACCTGGAAACGTTTGATAGCTATCAACAGGCCATGGCCGAGGCCGGTCTTGAGTTGCGCCGGAGCGAAATTGTTACCAAGTACAATCTGGACATTCTCAAGCGGGATTGTGTCATCTTTTTGTGGCTCTCTAAATTTCGGTGGCTTTATAATCTATACGGTCGCTACCTTAAATGGCGCGCGGGGGCCAATCTGGATAACGTCTACGAGCACGTTCTGCGCTCCCATCAAGCCTTGCGATTAGGTATGATTGATTACGGACTTTTTTGGGCGGTTCGAGTATAATTTAAAGCTGCTGCCCTCCTAAGGGAGTTCCGAAATTTAAATAATCCCAAAACTTTCGGCGGCGTGAAGCGTAAAACGTGAAACGTGAGGGTTTATGGCGTAAAAATATCACGTTTCACGCTTCACGTTTCACGGAGTTGGGACAATTATTTTTTCGGAACTGCCTAACTTGTCGATGCTACGGGCAAGTTGGCAACTTACCCTACATGTTTAACTTGATAGCCGGGCTAGAGTGTGTATAATAGCCTATAGTAATGTATAATTAGGAAGCTACTTTTTTCCTCTCACTGCTAATCCTGGTTTAATGTGTAGCTATTAAAATTAAGGTTTAATAGGCCTACTATAAGGAGGTATTATGAGCCAAACCCCTGAAAGCGATAGGAAATCGGCACGGCCCCTGGCAGAAACTTTAATCCTTTACTTTATCGTCATTGCCGTGGCCCTGGTGGTGGGCTACTACCTGGCCATTGCCCTCGTCCCAACCCCCAAAATTGGTATTATCAGCCTGGACACCCAGGTGACCGATTTGTTGGCCGAGGCGATGTCTCGCGAGGTTAATTATGCCCGCAATGCCCGCGACATTAAGAGCGTGGTGCTGGTCGTTAACAGTCCTGGCGGCAGCGCTCCGGCCGGGCACGATATTTACTTCCAGATGCGTAAATTGAGAGAAGACAAGCCCCTGGTGGCCAGTGTAGATACCGGCGCTTTTAGTGCCGCCTACCAGATTGCCGTGGCCGCCAACGAGATTTACGCCAAACCGGCCTCGTTTATCGGTAATGTGGGTGTCATTATGGGCCAGCCCAGTCCGGAAGTCTTGAGTGAGCGATTTATAACCACCGGACCCTTCAAAACCACCGGTGGGAGTGCGACCAGCTTTCTACAAAAGCTGGATTTAGTTTACGCTGATTTCAGGGATAGCGTGGTCGCCGAACGCTCTGCTGCGCCCAATCCTCTTAAACTCTCCCCCGATCAAGTAGCCACTGGCGAATTTTGGGTGGGTCTTGAAGCCAAAGAGTACGGCTTGATTGATGAACTTGGTTCCTTTCTGGATGCGACTGACCGCGCCGCCGAACTGGCCCACCTGAAAAATTACGAAGTGGTTGAGGTACGGGACGAATACCTGGCTTCCCTGAAAGATGACCAGTTGAGGTCGGCCCTGGAACTCTACGAAGCGTTGGATGTTCAAGCTGAGTTTGACCTGTCGACCGAGGAAACTGAGTGGCCATCCCTTTACCAAATTTATATTCCCCTGGAGTAACTAATGCGCAAATTAAATTGGATTCCTTTTGTGGTAGTGCCCATCCTGGTCATTCTGGCCGTGGTTGGGGGGCGTTTCTTCTATTACGGTGGGGCTGAGGCCGGCGCCTACACTCCTCCTGATCGTCCCTTGTCAGAGGTCGAGTTTGAAGCTTCGGCTCTTTCTGCTCGCCTGGAAGCCGTTGATAACCCGACGGTCAGTCAGGGAGTCGTGGTGATTGATTATGCTCACCAAAATGCCCTGTTTATCGAAGAGTTGAACATTCTGTTCTCGAAAATTGTGGCCCGGGGCTTCAGCTACGAAATTGTTTTTGGAGCAGAGGAAGAGGGGGAACCCAACCAGGACCTGATCGATAAACTGCGTTATGCTAAAACACTCATTCTTCCGCTGCCCAGAGCAGAATATACCCCTGAAGAAGTGGCCGAAATCGAACGCTTTGTGGAAAAGGGCGGTCGAGTGCTGATTATCGGCGATCCAACCCGGACCATTGTGGTTGAAGCTCTGAACAGCATCGCCGGCTCATTCGGTATCATTTACGCCAATGATTACCTTTACAGCCTGGAGAACAACGACAACAACTATCGCAACGTGATCTATACGAATTTCAAAGACAGTCCGGTGACCAAGGGACTGGGTGAGGATGATAAAATCATCTTCTACGCGGCCGGTTCCATCAACGCCCCTGGTCACGAAATTATTCTGGGTGATGAAACCACCTATTCCTCCATCAGTGAAGGTGGCCGTCCGATGGCTGCGGCTGTCCTGACCACCAATGACCAGGTTCTGGCCCTGGGCGACCTGACCTTTTTGGGTGAACCCTACAGCGCGGCTGAAAGTAATGGCCAGCTCGTCAACAATATGGCCGATTTTATCACCAGCGGCCAGCGTGATTTTGAGTTAAAAGATTTCCCCTATTTCTTCAACCCAGAGATCGATATTGTTTTTGATAACACCCTGGTTTTCAACAGTCAATTTGAAGACTCGGTCAAGCTAAAAGATTTTTTGGAAGAGATTGACTACAAGGTCACCTTTACCGATGAAATCGGGGACGATGGTGACGTGATTTTTGTCGGTCGTTTTGATGAGTTGGAGGTGGTCGAGGATTTTCTGGCCGAGGCCAACATCACCCTTCTTGACCTGGAAGAAAAAACCGAAACCGAAGAAGCTTTGGCCGAGGAGGAAGAAACTGACTACGACCTGGTTAGCGATACCCGGCCTGAAGACGAAGAAGAACGCTTCATTGACGGCCGCATCCAGATTGAAGGTGTTGGAGACTTAGAACGGGGCGGTTCGACCCTCTTCTACCTCCACCAGGAGAAAGAGCGTAATGTGTTGATTATTCTCTCCGACAATCCTGATACCAATGCCGATGCCTTCGACTTACTTTTCAAGAACGAACTAACCGACTGCCTGGCCAGCCCCTTCATTGCCGTGTGTCAAACCGAAGAACCCGATGGCAAACTACCACCCAGCTTGCGCCGGGTTAGAATTGACAAGCTCCTGGTCGTCTCTGACGACGATGGCCGTGGGTCTGAAGAGGCCCAAACCAGTGTGCTGGCCTATAACAACGTGCTCAGTGACACTTATAAAGTGGACATGTGGATCACCTCCGAAGATGAATCACCCGATATCGACGACCTGTTAGAATATGACGCCATTATCTGGACCACCGGTGACTATTGGGATGACAGCATCGGCGAAGAAGATGCGGCGCTACTGACCAAGTACATCGAAATCGGTGGTAACCTGATCTTGTCCGGCGCTTCCATTGGCTTTGATTGGGATCACACCGAATTTCTGACCAAGATAGCCCACGCCGATTATCTTGACTTTGCCGAACAAGCGGACATTGAACTGGTCTTACCGGATCACCCCATTGCCGAAGATTTCGAGGAAGAGGCGGTGATTACTTTTCTCGACACCGACTCCGACGAAGAGGCCAACTCTGACCAGAAGCTTGTGCCGGACGTGGTTAGCCATACCCCCGACGCCCGGGTTATTTTCCAACGCGGCCCGGATAGTGAAGAGGCCGGGGCTGCTTCTGTCATCGCCTATGAAGATGACCGGGCCAAGATTGCCTACTTTGCTTTCCCGGTTTATCTGCTACCCGCAGAAGAACAAGCCTTGCTGATCAACAACACCGTCGACTGGTTTAGCAAGAAGGTGCTCGATCTACCTGACGAAGAGGACTATGAACCTTTTGAAAGCGATGGTAAGGAGAAGGAAGAAGAAGCACCCCCTGAAGAGGGCGAGGAAGAAGAAAAGCCTGAAGAGGGCGAGGAAAATGGTGAAGGCAACGGGGATGAAGGGAATGGCGAAGAGAACGGAGACGAGGGGAATGGCGAAGGTAATGGCAATGGCAACGGCAACGGGGGAAGCTAACACTTTTTGAATCTTTTTTAATACTTTGTTTGTTGTAGGACAAGTTGCCAACTTTTGCTACCGGACACTTTTTATAACAAGCTCAGAAACCCGGTTTTTTCGCTTGAAATTTATCATCTTTGGCAAACAAAAGCGACTTTTCAGCACAAATTGTTTGCTCAAACCGTGAAAAACCGGGTTTCTCCACAAAACTGTCCGGTAGTGAATGCCAACTTATCAACCGTGCTACAGGCAAGTTAGCAACTTGTCTCACATAACTTAAGGAGGAGATTCCGATGAACCGAAAAATTCACCCCAAACAATTCCTGCTGGTATTACTGATTGGGGCGATGGCCTTGATTGCCGCCTGCGGTACAGCTCCAACGGCTGAGCCTGAAGCCCCCGCGCCACCTGCTGCCGACGAAGAGGCGGCTACCCCAGAAGAGGCGACCCCAAAGGAAGAAGAAATGGTCACTGAAGCTGAGGAGAGTGCCGCCGAGGCCGAGGTTGAGAAGGAACCAAGCGTGATTGATGAGGCCAACACCCTGGCCAGCGATGATGTGTTTGGCACTGTGGTTGAGACTGATGAGCCGGATGTTAGCACGCCACGCACCAGACGCGGCGGTGAATACCGTACCGTGCAATCTTCCGATGCGGTTAGTTTTCACCCCTACTTGACCGTAGATGTCTCGTCAAGAGGCTACCAAGGTTTGGTTTATGCCGGGGCTTTGATCAACGTTGATGAAAACACGCTTGAGTTTGAGCCTTACATGGCGGAAAAATATGAGATTTCGGAGGACGGGTTGACCTTCACTTTTCACCTGCGCAAAGACATCCAATGGTCTGACGGTACGCCGCTTACAGCACGCGACTATAAATGGACCTATGATCAGGTGATGGATCCGGCCAATGAATATCCCTATCGTTCACAAGTTGAATTCATTAAATCCTACGAAGCCCTTGATGATTACACCATTCAGGTGAAGATTGATGAAATTTATGCACCGGCCTTGTTCAATATCGCTTTGTTTATTGATCCTTTACCCAAGCATATCTGGGAAAATCTGGACTGGAGCGACCCTGAAAAGAATCCTGAAATCAATAGCCCCACTGTCGTCTCCGGGCCATACAAGTTGGTCGAGTGGGAACGCGACCAATTTGTTCTTTTCGAAGCCAACGAAAATTATTGGTATCACGGTGCACCTAATATTGAACGCTACATCATTGAAACCGTACCGGACCAGGATATTGCCTTCCAGAAGCTGAAGACGGGGGAAAGTGATAGTTCCTCGATGACGCCGGAGCAACTGGAGGAAGCCCGGACACTCGACCACGTGACGGTCTATGAATGGTGGCCGGCGGCCACTGCTTGGACCTATATCGGGATGAACATGCGTGAAGGCTACCTCACCAACGACCTCAACATCCGGCGCGGTATCGCCTATGCCATCGACAAGGAACTGCTGGTTGAAGAAGTCTGGCTCGGCCAGGCCCGACGCTTATGTGGCATTTACGCCCCTACCTCCTGGGCCCACAATCCTGATGTACCCTGTTATGAATATGATCCTGATAAAGCCCTGGAAGAATTTGCCAAAGCTGGTTACGCCTTACAGGAGGACAAATTAGTCGACGAAAACGGCGAACAACTTACCCTGAGATTCCTTTACGGTCCGAATACCAGCCCTACTGCCGAACTGATTGCCGTGACCATTCAGGATTACCTCAAAAACGTGGGCATCAACATGGAGATTGAAGCGCTCGAATGGGCCAGTTTTCTTGAAGCAACCAGTGTGGATGAGCCAACGTGGGACATGTACTTAGGCGGCTGGCGCTCGGCCATTGAACCTCACTCGGCGGCGACGGTTTGGGCCAAGGAGAACATTCCTACGCTAAACTCGGTGGCTTACATCAACCCAGAAATGACCAAAGCCTTCGAAGCCGCCGCAGCTACCTATGATCGAGAAGCGCGAAAGGAAGCCTACGGTAAAGTTCAAGAGATTATTGCCGACGATTTACCGTACATCACCCTTTCCTACCGAAAAAACGCCAGTGCCAAAAATAATCGCGTGCAAGGTATTGAACCCACGGCGCTTGGCATTGACTGGAACCAAGAGGATTGGTACATCGTCGACGACAAGTAATGGTACGCGGCAAGGCATGGGGATGCCTTGCCTACATTTTACCCTGTAGCTGGCGCATCCCTATGCGCTGGCGGCAAGGTATGGGGATGCCTTCTACGTTTTACCCTGGAAACTGATCTGGGAAGAATATTTTTGAGGAGAAGAGAAAATGAGGAGAATTGCCCATTCAAGACAAGTAATACTGATATTGTTGATCACGGTGGTGGCCCTCATCGCCGCGCAGTGCGGGGCAGCCCCAACCCAGGAGCCGGCCCCAGAGGCCAACGTCCAGGAAGAAGCTCAACCGGCTGAGGAAGAAGCTGCGGCAGAGGTCGAGACTGAAGAAGCGGTTGAAGATGATCAGCAAGTTGTCAAAGAAGTAGTTGAAGAGTCACAAGCGGCTAAAGCCCAAGAATTTGAAGGCAGCATCAACGTTGTCACCGATGAACCGGACGTCAGCACTCCTCGCACCAAGCGTGGGGGTGAGTACCGGGACATATCTTCCTCAGATGCGGTTAGTTTCCATCCCTATCAAGTCGTCGACACCGCTTCCAGGGGCTATCAAGGACTCGTTTACACCGGCGGATTGCACCGGTTGGATGAAAACAGCCTGGAATATATTCCCAACATGGCCGAAAGCTACTCCATTTCTGAAGATGGCCTAACCTTTACCTTTAACCTACGGCAGGACATGAAATGGAGCGACGGTACCCCGATTACGGCCCACGACTTTAAATGGACTTACGACCAGGTGATGAAGCCTGAGAACGAGTACCCTTACCTGTCCCAGTTTGATTTTGTCACTTCTTACGAAGCCCTGGATGATTACACCCTGGAGATAAAGATTGACGAAGTCTATGCCCCAGCTTTGGGGCAGATCGATTTCATCACCCCTCTGCCCAAACACATCTGGGAAAATCTGGATTGGAGCGATCCCGAGAAAAATCCCGAAATTAATAGCCCCAGTGTCGTCTCAGGCCCTTACAAGCTGGTCGAGTGGAAACGAGATCAGTTCGTTCTTTTTGAAGCCAACGAGAATTACTGGTATCACGGGGCGCCAAATATCGACCGTTATACCATCGAGATTGTCCCTGACAACGATATTGCCTATCAAAAGATGAAGAGCGGTGAAACCGATACCGGCCCCATCACCCCTGAAAATCTGGAAGAAGCCCGGCAGCTTGATGACGTCACCGTTTACGAGTGGTGGCCGGCTGCGGCCAGGTGGGCTTACGTCGGCCTCAATATGCGAGAGGGGTTCCCCACGCACAATATCAACGTGCGCCACGGCCTCAATTACGCTATTGACAAGGAGTTACTGACCGAGGAAGTGATGTTGGGTCAGGCCAAACGAATCTGTTCCGGGTATCCTGAAACTTCCTGGGTCTACAATCCCGATGTGCCCTGTTATGAATACGACCCCGACAAAGCGACTGAGGCGTTTGCCAAAGCGGGTTACACTTTCCAGGATGGCAAGATGCTCGACGAGAACGGCGAGCAGTTAAAATTAAAATTGATTTATGGACCTAACACCAGCCAGACCCTGGAGTTGATAGCGGTGACCATGCAAGATTACTTGAGCGATGTTGGCGTTGAGATGGAAATTCAGGCGATGGAATGGGCCAGTTTTCTGGAGGCCCAGGATGCCGGGGAGTGGGATATGTACATCGGTCTCTGGCGAGCCACGATCGAACCGCACGCTATGTTTCTCCTGTGGTCCGAGGAAGGTATTCCTAATCTAAACGCAATCGCCTATATCAACAAAGAAGTCGAAGCCCTCTATGAAGAGGCCGGCAGCACCTACGATCTCGAATTTCGCAAGGAAAAGTATCAAGAAATCCAGCGAATTCTGGCCGAGGATGCCCCCTACATCTTCCTCTTCTACCAGAAAGCCTGGAGTGGCCAAAACAATCGCATCCAGGGTATTGAGCCTACGGCTCTGGGGATTGGTTGGAACCAGGAAGATTGGTATATAAAGGATCAAATAGAATAGGAGATTCTTCGTCACGATAAGCTGAAAGACAATGACCCGATACATCATTCGACGCGGCATACAATCGTTTTTTCTAATTTGGTTGGCCACCCTGATTGGCTTTACTATCTACCAGTCAGCTCCGGGTGGTCCCATTCAATTTCTCGATGACGATCCGAACGCCACCAGCGCCGATGTCAACCGTCTGGCCCGGCTATATGGCCTGGATCGGTCTATCCCGGTCCAATATTTGACCTGGCTGGCTGGCGAAGATTGGCCGCCCAACAACCCAACCTGGCGCACCGGGCGATGCATCAGTGATCCCGAACGATGCGGTCGGGGTGTGCTGCGCCTGGATTTTGGTCGCTCCTTTTTCTTCAAAGGGCGTTTGGTGATTGACGTCATCGCCGAACGAATCCCGGCCACTTTTCTGTTGGCCTTCTCCGGTTTGGTCCTCAGTATCCTGGGTGGGGTTCCGCTTGGTATTTATGCCGCCCTCAACCGGGGCAAATTACCCGATCACATTGTTCGGGTGACCACGGTGGTGATCAATACCGTACCCGAGTGGTGGATCGGGCTGCTCCTGCTCATTCTCCTGGGTGGTTACCTGGGACTGGTGCCGCTCAGCGGCATGCAGACGATTGGCGATGGCTCCTTGCTCGACCGGCTGCACCATCTTATCCTGCCGGCCGTCGTCAGCGCCATCGGCGGTTGGATTGGTTTCTCGCGCATTATGCGTTTTGAGATGCTGGAGGTGTTGAATCAGGATTATGTCAGAACGGCTCGGGCCAAGGGCTTGTCAGAACGGATAGTTGTATTGCGGCACGTGCTGCGCAACGCCCTGATGCCTTTTGTGACCGGTCTGAGCGGGATCTTCCTGCTCATTCTGTCGGGTTCTGTTCTGTTTGAAATCGTTTTTTCGTGGCCCGGCATGGGCCGGCTATTTATCACGGCGGTTAATGCCCGCGATTATCCGGTGATGATGGCCCTCTTTGTGATTGGTTCCTTTTTGGGCATCCTGGGTATCTTGATGGTCGACATCCTGTACAGCTTTGTCGATCCACGAGTAAAATATGATATTACAAGGTAGCAAAGTAGCAAGGTAGCAGGGTTGTTACCTGTGACCTGTGACCTGCAACCTGAATTATGATATTACAAGGTAGCAAAGTAGCAAGGTAGCAGGATTGTTACCTGTGACCTGCGACCTGCAACCTGAACTATGGCTCAAAACACATTATCCTTACCACAACAAGCAACCGGATCGACCGGCGAAGTTAAAGAACTGACCTATTGGGGTGCAGTCAGAATCAAGCTGCTGCGCGATAAGATTACGATGGCCGCCATCCTGCTGGGCATATTTATGATTACCATCACCCTGGCCGCGCCCTGGATTGGCGATAATATCCTGGGTTTTGACCCCACCGATACCAATCTACGCATGCGCAACGAGCCTCCCACCTGGGCCGAAGAAGCCTGGCCTAAATTCCAACAGTTCACCCGCACTTGCCAGGAGGGCGGGTGCGACTGGTCGGTCTGGCCGGAGATGCTGTCCGACTCAGCCACAGGGCTGGGCCAATGCTTGACCGCCGGTCCCGGCAATTGCCACTGGATGGGTACCGACCAGGCCGGACGAGACGTTTTTACCCGGGGCATCTATGGGGGGCGCATCTCGCTGCGCATTGGGGCTTACGTGGCCAGTCTGTCGATGGTTCTGGGCGTCGTTTCCGGCTTGATTAGCGGTTATTACGCGGCCACCCTCGTTGACGATGTTGTCAATGCCGTTATTATGACCCTGGATAGTATCCCCCTCCTTTTCTTGCTGATTATCCTGGCCGGCACCTTTCCTACTTTTCGCTCGCCCGAGGGATTATCCTTCTTAATTGCTGCCTTCGGTTGGATGGGCGTCTCCCGCCTGATTCGCGGTCAAATCTTCTCTATCCGCGAGCGGGAATACATTTTTGCCAGCCGGGCCATCGGTACTTCAATTTGGGGCATTATGTTCCGCCACATGTTACCCAACGTTTCCTCAATTATCATTGTCGTGGGTATCTTCAGAGTGGCCGGCGCGATCATTGCCGAAGCCGGGCTGAGCTACCTGGGGGTGGGTATTGGACCGCCCCTGCCCAGTTGGGGCAACATGATGCAAGGTTCGCTGGGCAACTTCACCGATGCGCCCTGGCTGGTGCTGGCACCCGGTCTGTTCATTTTCCTGACCACCCTCTCTATCTATCTCATCGGCGACGGTCTGCGTGACGCGCTGGACCCGTGGGTGAAGGAGTAAGGCAGTTCCAGAAAAATACCTGTGTCTGGTACGGGTAATGCTCCCAAAATCGTGCTGTGTGTTGCGTGCTGCGTGTTAAAGGCCGAAAACCCTCACGCAACACGCAACACGTAACATGCGGACGATACAGTTTTGGGAGCATTAACCTGTCATTCCCCGGGCAAAATTGCCTCAGCCTCAACCTCTACCAACATCTCCGGTGAGATCAACCGGCTCACCTCGACCATCGTGGTTACCGGCCGGATGTCCCGGAAGAATTGGCCATGGGCCCGGCCAATGGCTTGCCACTGGTCGATATTGACCACGTAAAGCCGGGTCCGAACGACATCCTTCAAACCGGCCCCGGCCTGGTGCAGGGCGGCCTCGATGTTCTTGAGCGCCTGCACCGTTTGGGCATAAGGGTCACCCTGACCGACAATCTGACCGTTGGTATCGGTGGCCGTAGTCCCGGCCACGTATATGGTGTTCCCCACGCGTACCGCCCGCGAGTAGCCCACGATTGACTCCCACGGCGCGCCGCTGGCAATGTTTTTTCTGGTCAGTTTTGCCATGATTTTTCCTCCTTGATTTTGCCTGTTTTTTAGGTTAATATTATAAACATGAGTGTCTTCAAACGAAAACGCCCCAGCAAACCCCGCTGGCTGGTTGAACTGCAACGAGATATACGGGTTTTTGCCTACCTGTTTCCCTGGCGAGTGACGGCTATCCTGTTGGTGGGTCTGTTCATCACCACCTATCTGTTCTGGATGGCTCACCTGCAATGGCAGGGTGAGCGTCTCAGCCCGATTAAGGCCTTGTTTGCCATCATCAACATGACTTTTTTTCAATTGACCTTTGCCGACATGCCCACCGATGAGCGGCTAGACTTCTTCCCGATCATCGTGCCTATGGTAGGCTTACCGCTCTTTACCTTCTTTGGCATCAAGGTGATCAACGTCATCCGCATCTTCTTGATCCGGGGAGAACGAGGCCAGGAGTGGCAGGAGGCGCTGATCCAATCTACGGTTGATAATCATATCCTTATTTGTGGCCTGGGCCGCATTGGTTACCGGGTGGCCAAAACCCTGATGATGGATTATGGCCAACCACTGGTGGGCATTAACGATATCCAATCTGGCCTGGTGGAGGAGTTACTGGCGGCCGGCATGCCGGTCATCCTGGGAGACACCGAACATGAAGAAGTTTTAAAGAAGGCCGGGGTCGAGCGGGCGAGGGTGGTGGTGGTCTGTACGAATCAGGACTGGGTTAATCTGGAGACGGTGGTACGCGTTCGCAAGCTGAATGGTCGGGCGCGGGTCATCTTACGCTTGTTTGAGGATGAGTTGGAGGAAGAGATCAAGGCCAACTTCAAGGTAGATGCCATTATCAGCCGCTCGGCGGTGGCGGCCCTGAGTTTTACCTACGCCGCCATCGGGGGCAAGATTGTGGAGACGTTTGAATTGGCCGACCAGAATTACGTTTTGGCCCAGGTGCCGCTTGACCCAACCTCGCCCATGCTGGGTCGCACCATCGGCGAAGTAGCCGAGGAGCAAGACGTGACCGTGGTCTGCCACAATCGTGGACCAGAGCTAACCGTTGAGCCGCTTCCAGATACCCGCCTGGCAGAGGGTGATAACCTGTTTGTGTTTACCACCGTCGAGCAGATGATTGAGTTAATCGAATACGGACTTAAGCAGGGTCCTGGCCTGGCCCCACGGCGCAAGGAACCGATCCTGGTCTGTGGGTTGGGACACACCGGCTACCGGATAGCGACCAACTTGCGCGGTCTCGGTTGCCAGGTGGTTACCCTGGGCTTTGAAGCCAGCCGATTATCCTCCCGGCTGAACGAACTGGGTATCCCGGTCAAGTTTGGCGATTTACGCTGGAGTTCTTTTTTGATTGAAGCAGGGGTGAAGCAGGCTACGACCATTGTGTCCTGCACCGAAGATGACATGACCAACTTGCAAGTTGCCCTCCGCGCCCGCCAGCTCAATCCCAATATCCGGGTGGTCATGCGCATCTTTGACGACGAGTTGAACGAGCAGTTGCGCCAGACCTTTGGCCTAAATGCGGCCTACAGCACCTCGGCCCTGGCCAGTCCCGACTTTGTCTCCGCTGCTCTGAACCGCATGAACGTCCGCCTGGTCGATATTAAAGAGATTCCCCAGGTGATTGTACGCTTAGAGGTGACCCTGTCGGCGCTGTATGGGCTGCACATCTCGGCGTTGCAGGAGGAAGAAGGTTTGACAGTGCTCCTGCACGCCCGGGGCGATCAGGTGAATATCCCCCCAGAGCTGGAAACCCGCCTGCAGGTGGGCGACGAGATCATCGTCCTGGCCACCGAGGATAAGTTGGGTGACTTGAACCGTCGGAACAAGCCTTCTCACGAGTTGATGGCGGAGGGGTACGCATAAAATGTGACCAACGACCAGGGACGAACCCACAGGGCAGACGACCAACGACGAATTTCGTTTTTGGGTTACGCCAATAACTGGAGGAGATGTGGGCCGACGAGGTGACCATCACCTTTGGCCTCAAGGCCACCGGTCAGGCGGGCAACTTCACCATCGGCTAGGTTGGGGCGGAGGCGAACTATACGGTGACGTTGAAGTGGAGTAGGAGTTGTCCGAAAATAACTTCGTGTTTTTCTCCGCGTTTTTCCCGTAAAAATGCCGAAGTTATTTCTGGACAAGCCCTAAGTAAGAAAGGTGAAGCCGAAGAAAAAGGATCGCAGTAATACTGAGAAGAAGAGAATCTATAATCGTGCGGAGCTAATCAATGACCATTGACTTAACTACAGGCATTGTCCGCATCCTTGACCAATTTGGTAACACCACCGGCACCGGCTTCGTCCTCACCGACGATGGCCTCATCGCCACCTGCGCCCACGTTGTCGCGAGCGCCGGAGCTGGGCCGGGTGACACCGTGCGCTTGGTTTTCCACCACACCGGCGATGAAGCTAACGCCACTATCGAGCCGGATGGCTGGCGTGAGTCCGAGGCTGAGGATGTCGCCATTCTACGACTCGAGGAAGCATTGCCGGAGGGGGTGAGGCCGCTCTCGCTTGGCCCTGCTGTCGATACGGCTAATCACCCCTTTGAGACCTTTGGCTTTCCCGAGGCCAACTCCGATGAAGGACTGTGGGGTACCGGTCGCATATTACGCCAGACCACTCTCGGCGGGGTACGGGTGTTGCAACTGCAAAGCCAGGAAGTCACCGCCGGCTTCAGTGGCACGCCGGTTTGGGATACGGCCACGCAGCAGGTGGTGGGGATGGTGACAGCTATCACCCATCCAGATGATTATGGGCGGTTGGGTGAAACTGCCTTTGCCACTCCCACTGAAGTGCTGGGCGAGGTTTGGCCTATGCTCCCCATTCCATCATCTGTTCAGCGATCTTTCATCAACACCGCCCCCCCACTCCCCGATCATTTTGTCGAGCGCCCCACAGAATTCATCCAACTGATAAACCACTTATTAAACGAAATCACTGCCAAAAAAACCGTAGCCATCACTACCGCCCTACAAGGCGGCGGCGGCTTTGGCAAAACTATCCTGGCCCAGGCTATTTGCCACCATCCCCAAGTGCAAGCCACCTTCCCCGATGGTATCCTGTGGATTGAACTGGGCCAAACACCCGATTTGATGGGATTGCTGATCAAGCAAATCAACCTGTTGAGCCGGGAAGAGAGCAACATCACTGACATCAATCTGGCTACTGCTCGTCTACGGGAGTTGGTGGCTGATCGACTGGTGTTGCTAGTGCTGGATGATGTATGGAATGATACCGATGCCAGACCGTTTTTACCAAGTAGTGGCCTCTGTGCTATCCTTATTACCACCCGTCGCCAGGATGTTGCTACCCACCTTAAAGCTCAACCAGTGACCGTCAATGAGATGACCAGAAGTGAAGCAACGAACTTGTTGACTAAATGGCTTGACGCGCCTCCGGTTGACTTGCAACCCATTCGAGACCTAGCCCAATATCTGGGTGAATGGCCGCTGTTATTAAAACTGGCCGGAGCCTATCTACGTGAGTTAGTTGAGCTAGATCAACAACCATTGGAACAAGCTATTACTAGCTTACGCCAGCGACTAGAGCGGCGAGGCTTTACCTACCTGGATCGCACCGACGAAGGAAAGCGTGACCAAGCCATCAGTATCAGTTTGGGCTTGAGCCTAGAGCGATTGGATAAATGGCGGGATCGTTTCCTGGAGTTGGCTGTCTTTCCCGAAGATACGGATATCCCCTTTGTCACCATAAAGAAATTGTGGGGACAGACAGCTAACTTGGATGAGTTGGACACCGAGGATGCGTTACGTGCTATGCAACGTCTATCTCTCTTCACTGGCTACGATCCTGTCAATAAAACCATCCACCTGCATGATGTCATTCGGTCTTACTTGGTCGAGCAACAAAAATTTCATCTATCTACCCTACACATCCAACTTCTCGACGCATTTCGTCCTCAATTCTCTAATTCTGAACTCAAAACTCCAAACTCTGTACTTAGTTGGGCCGATCTGTCTCCTTCTGAACCCTACCTTTGGGAGTATTTGCCCTACCACCTGATTTCAGCCCAGTTGGGTAATGAATTGGTAGATACCGTTAAAAACCTTCGTTATTTACTCACCAAAACTTACCATCTTACTGCCTATGCTGCCGAATTAGATATCTTAATAGCTGAGCAACACCATCCCAATGACTTCCAACTTCATCTCCTGCGTCGAAGTTTTACTCAGTCCAGTCACCTTTTGGAAAGATGTAAATTGTCTTCAACCTCCAGTGCCCCTTTACAAGATCTAGCAGCTACGCTTTATAGTCGCCTATATCATCTAGATATATTAACAACTCTGGCTCAACACTTGATGAAGATTTTAACCCCTTCCTATCTTACTCCTGACCATCCTTTACCTGATCTACCCCACCCGGCTCTTCTGCGTACATTTGTAGGACATATGGAAGTCGTAAATAACTGTGCCTACAGCCCTGATGGACAACGAGTAGTATCTGCTTCTTGGGATAAAACTCTCAAAGTGTGGAATGCTCACACCGGACAAGAATTACTTACTTTGATTGGACACACAGATAGGGTGAATGGCTGCGCTTATAGCCCTGATGGAAAACGGATTGTTTCGGCTTCTATAGATCACACACTCAAAGTATGGGATTCTCAAAGTGGACAAGAACTCTTTTCCTTACTCGGACATACAGATAAAGTGACTAGTTGTGCCTACAGTCCAGATGGACAACAAATCGTTTCCACTTCAGATGACGACACTATCAGAGTATGGAACGCCCAGACTGGGCAGATGCTTTTTGCCTTGAAAAAAGAACATACAGATTGGGGAAATGGTTGCACCTATAGCCCTGATGGAGAGCGGATTGTTTCTACTTTTGATAACAGAACTCTCAAAGTGTGGGATGCTCATACCGGACAAGAATTACTTACTTTGATCGGACACACAAAGCGGGTGAATGGCTGCGCTTATAGCCCTGATGGAAAACGGATTGTTTCGGCTTCTGATGACGAAAGTATCAAGGTGTGGGATGCACGCAACGGACAAATTCTCTTAAATCTTACTGAGCATACAGAAAGGGTATGGGATTGTGCATATAGTCCTGATGGGCAACAGATTGCTACTGCATCGTTAGACGGCACCCTTAAGATATGGGATGCTTATACTGGACAGGAACTATTCACACTGGTTGGACATACGAATGGTGTGAATGGTTGTGCGTACAGTCCTGATGGGCAACAGATTGTCTCCGCTTCCTTTGATCATACCCTTAGAGTGTGGGACATCCAGCTTGGACAGAAACACTTCTCACTGAGTCAACTATGTGCAGATAGAGGAAATGGTCTGACCTGTGCGTATAGTCCTGATGGGGAACAGATTGTCTCCGACTCTAGTGGATTCACTCTGAAAGTGTGGAGTTCTCAAACCGGACAAAAATTACTCACTCTCACTGGACACACAAAGTGGGTAACTGGCTGTGCGTATAGTCCTAATAGACGACAGATTGTTTCCTCTTCCTATGACCATACCCTCAAAGTATGGGATGCTCTCACTGGAAAAGAACTCATTACCCTGGCCGGACACACGGACGTAGTTTCTTGCTGCTCGTACAGTCCCGATGGTCAGAAAATTGTCTCTGCTTCCAGAGACCATACCCTCAAAGTATGGGATGCTCTCACTGGAAAAGAACTCATTACCCTGACCGGACACACGGACGTAGTTTCTTGCTGCTCGTACAGTCCCGATGGTCAGAAGATTGTCTCTGCATCTTTAGATCGTATTCTCAAGGTATGGCAAGCCCAAACTGGAAAATGCCTAACTATATTGGCACTGGATGGGGCACTTCATCACTGTGCTTGGTCACCGACCGGAAAACAGGTTGTAGTTAGAGGAAGTGCGGGAATTTATTTTTTGCGGTTCATTGGTTAATTTTCTGGCGTAAACTATATGCAACCAGGGAACAAATGTCTAGCATTACCTTTATACGCGGGAGATCAAACCGCATAATTGAAAATTCCTAATGCTAACGTTTTTTGTAGCTTTGCGTGCGAACACCAAATGGAACGCAGATACCGCAGATTGAACCGCAGATTTACGCTGAATTTTTGGATTTATCTGCGTTTATCAGCGAGAAATCAGCGAAATCAGCGTTCCATGACCCGATTTCAACCCATTTTCAGTAGCTCAAACTGTTAAAAGCCAAAAGCCACAGAATCCGTTAGTACCAGAAA
>DAOUMU010000245.1:0-8375 GCA_034409055.1 Anaerolineae bacterium | reverse complement strand
TGGTTGGGGCTGTATTGTCAACAATCTGGTCAAGATTGCTGAAGCCATACTCAAGCCGCGCCGCCGGAAACGACGCTCGGCGGTGGCAGTGGCTTGAACAGGGTTTCCTGACAGAAACTAGCTAGTTTCTGTCTGGAAACTATCCCTGATTACCACCTCACCGGCATGTGAATGCCCCGATTGTTGGGTGCAAGGCTCCATAGGTCTAAAAATAGAGCGAAATCAACTCTGTAGAGGCCTCTGGCCTTGTAAGCGGATGCCAAAGCTGCCGGGGGCTCGCTAGAGCAGGGTTTCCAGACAGAAACTAGCTAAGGGAATGTTGCGCGCCACAGCCAGCATCAACCCGATAGTCAACTCGGCCACCGAGACGGTGTTGACTCCGGGGGTATTGGTTACAATAACACCTTTTTCCTGGGCCGCTTCCAGGTCAACCCGGTCTATACCGACCCCGTAGCGAGCGATGACTTTGAGTTTATCCGCAGCTTCAAGGGCGGTCCGGTCAATCTGATCCAGGCCAGCGATGTAGCCGTGGCAACCAGGCAAAAGCTCTGCCACCTCGGTCGCGGTCAACGGCCGAGACTGGGGATTGCAAACAATCTCTCCTACGGCGGCCTCCAGTTCGGTCCACAGGTGCGGGTCATCGCGTCCATAGGAGGTGGGGGTAACCAAAACGCAGCACTCTTTCAACGCGCTCATTGTCTTTCTTCCGGGGCGCGCCAGCGCGGGTTATCCACAATTTGGGGCCGCCCGTCCGCTTCGACCACCAGCTTACGGAAGCCCTGCTGTTCGATGGTGCCATAGTCGTGGCCGGAGTGACCAGGATAGACAAAAAAGGTCACCAGGTCTTCATTGCGGCCGGTGTTCACCGAGCGATGGGCCCAGCGGGGCGGCACGTACAACACCCGGCCCGGTCGCAGCGCTTCCACGGCCCAGTCCCCTTCGGGTGTTTCCATCACCATATACCCTTCACCTTTCAGGCAGTAGTACACTTCGGCGGTTTCCAGCACAGTGTGAAAGTGCCCCTTGGTCATAAAATATTCGTTGCCCACTTTACCTGGATGAACAATGGACAAGCCGTTCAACAACTCGCCAGATATTTCTGGACGCCTGATTTCGTACACTTCGTACAGCAGCGTATCTTCCTGAGCCAACATCGCCTCGTACGCGGTCTGGTCGAAATATTGTCCCTTCATCGAAGATAATGTTCTGCTAATATGATTGTCGTACTTATTCAGTTTTGCCTCTACAATGTCCACCTCAAAGGTAAAGGGGCGATTTCCTTTGTTTGTCATAGTCTTTCTCCTATACCGTGATAGACTGATCGCTGGGATGGGCCAAACAGTTGGCAATGTTTTCGCCCATCAACCGCTGAATGGTGTGTTGTGCAAAACCAATGATTTGTAACCGCGCTAAAATCTGGCCGGTGAAAGCTGTCTGTCCCGGCTGGCCCCCCAGCCGAGACCACATCAGGGCTTCGGCCATGTCGGTCGCCAGCACGACCTGCTGTTCCAGTCCGCGGGCAACCATCTGCTCCAGCAACGGCCACACGTGCTGGTCGGGCCGGTATTTGGGCCGGTAGAAGGTGTCGTACTCCAGCATGACGCCCTGCCGGGCCAGTTCCTGGTGCAGGCCAAGGTCAGGACGTTTGTCAATGTGGCAGATGACCAGTCGGTTCAGTGGAAAGTCGTACTGTTGGAAGCACGCCACAATCTCCTCCGCTCCCGCACCTTTCTCAGTATGTACCTCAATCGCCACGCCGGTTTGAAGCCCGGCCTGGACGGCAGCTTCAATAAGCTTGGCCGGAGTCTCGTTGAGATTGGCTTCGCAAGCAATTTTTATAAAACCCGCCCGCACCGGTTGAGGCAAGTCACGCGTTTCGGCCAGGCCCTCGGCAATTTCACGCTCAAAGTACGTTTGGGCCTCTTCAAGGCTAACATCGGGCCGGAAAATCCAGTAGTCTGAGGGGTAATAACGACGCAGGTGAAAGCCGGTGCATGCCACAATTTTAACGCCGCTATCCCGTGACAACGCCCACAGGACTCGGCCGTTGCGTCCGCAACCTCCCGGTTGGCAGTCGATCAGCGTTGTTCCGCCCGCTTGCCGGAACGCCTTTAGCTCGGCGGTGATGTTGGGCTGGTCGAAGAGTTGGGGCAGGCCGGGCGGCGTGCCGGACACTGGTTCAATCCAGACGTGGGTATGGGCATCGGTGATGCCCAGGTCTGCCGGGGATACTGGCCCAATGACGGTCGTAACCTTTGCTGGTGACAATACCTTCTGTTCCCTTTTTCTAACTTATGGTTCAATGACGATTTTGAGCGAGGTCCGGTCTTCGGCCTGAGCAAAGGCTTGTACGACATCTCGCAGTGGGAAGCGGCCACTCACGATGGGCGTTAAATCTACCCGGCCGGAGTTGACAATGGCCGCGGCCTGACAACAGTCGCCGGTGCTGCATGCCGTGGTGCCGGTAACGTAAAGTTCCTTGTAGTGAACCATATTCGAATCGAAGTTGATGGTTGATCGGTCCTTGGGCAGTCCCCCGAAGAAGTTGATTCGCCCGCCGATAGCGGCCAGGTGCGGGGCGCTCTCCTGGGCCGCGTGCGCCGGGGCAGCCACGATAATCACATCGGCGCCTTCGCCACCGGTTTCCTCCATCACCACGGTGGCCAGATCATCATTGTTCGGATTAACGGCCATATCCGCGCCGGCCTCCAGGGCCTGTCGGAGGCGGGTGTCCATCAACTCACTGACAATTACTCTGGCTGCTCCACGCAATTTAGCCAGCATAATGTGCATCA
Organism: Anaerolineae bacterium; assembly: GCA_034409055.1. Lineage (GTDB taxonomy): Bacteria > Chloroflexota > Anaerolineae > 4572-78 > J111 > DAOUMU01. Next base: position 5,580 of record DAOUMU010000245.1, on the reverse strand, counting down.
CCCCGATTGGCCCCGCTCCGATAATCAGCACCACATCACCCAGATGCACGTTCACCCCATTTTGACCGCGCAAAACACAAGCAAACGGTTCAATCAAGGCCGCGGCGGCCGGGTCTGTACTGCGGTCCACGGCAATGAGATTGCCCTGCCTGATAGCTGCGGCCGGAATACGCATATATTCGGCAAACGCCCCGTCCATAGTAATGCCAATCGCCCCATACTTGGCACAGCGGTTGTTATGGCCGCTCACGCATTGGCGGCACTGTCCGCACCCCATATTTGGGGCTACGAATACCCGTTGGCCTACTTCCACCCTCTTGACGTTGGCCCCAACCTCGACAATGTCGCCCACCACTTCATGCCCCGGAATGCGCACTGTACCGTCGGGATATTGGCGGTGACCACCATGCAAAATACGTAAATCGGTGCCGCAGATGCCGGCGCTAACCACTTTTAGCAGAGCTTCATCCGGATCGATAACCGGCATCGGTCGCCCCTCTATTCGTAAATCATTGGGGCCGTGATACACGGCGGCTTGCATTAATTGTCCGTTCATAAATCACCTTTGCTACCGGACACTTTTTATAACAAGCTCAGAAACCCGGTTTTTTCGCTTGAAATTTATCATCCTTGGCAAACAAAAACGACTTTTCAGCACAAATTGTTTGCTCTAACCGTGAAAAACCGGGTTTCTCCACAAAACTGTCCGGTAGTGAAAAATCACCCAATCTCGTTTATCTTTTAAATAAATTCGACCGCCGACCGTCAAACTGTGTTTTCAGCTACAAAACCTCATCAAGATAGACCGGACGTTCTTCCAGGAAGGATTTGGTCCCGGCCAGCACCCCGGCCACGGCCCAACGGCCATCTTCGCTGGTGACACTTGGCCGTTGTCCGGTCTGGACACATTCAATGAAATGCTGCATCTCGTAGATGTAACCCCATCTGAATCGTTCGGGCCAGCGTTTATAAATCGGCGTAACCAATCCCTGTTCACGATCAACACAAACGACCACGTCCATCCCCTGCATCGAACCAATTTGCATAATGCCTTTTCTGCCCACAATTTCTACCCTGGCGTCATAGCCATAGTCGCAGGGACAAACACCGGAAATATTCCCTAATGCGCCAGACGCAAATTTGATGTTGGCCAGCATGTTGTCATAGAAATGTTCAGTCGTTACGCCTCGTTCGTCACCTTTGAAGTTGGCTGTTTCCACGTAGATGCGGTCAATATTGGATCCAACTAACCAGCGCACACAGTCTAGGTCGTGGCTGTTCACCTCGGCCAACATCCCGTTGGAGGTTTTAAGATCGTTGGCCCAGGCCGGCGGCAACCCCGGCCCGTGGGTCAGTGATTTGATCAGCATCGGCTCGCCAATCTCACCGGCGTGGATGCGTTGGGCCGCGGCCACAAATTCCGGTTCAAAGCGTCGCATAAAGCCAAGTTGCAGCACCAGCCCCTTTCCTTCGATTCCGGCGATGATCTCATCACATTCTTGCAGATTCATCGCCATTGGTTTTTCCAGAAAAACGTGCTTGCCGTTCTCACCGGCCATTACCGCCAAATCCCGATGGGTGAAAGTGGGGGTGGTAATGATGACGGCATCAAAATCGGTTTTTTCCAGGGCCTGTTCTAGTGAGGCAAAACGGTCATTTATACCAAATTGATTGCCGGTTTCTTCAAGCATCTGTTGGGCGGGATCAACCAGAGCGACCACCCCGGCCTTGGGCACAAACTGCTGGATGTTGCCCGTATGTAGTTTACCAACGCGGCCCGCCCCAACTATGCAAACACGTATTGAGTTAGACATTCATTACCTCCTTTTTTAGATTTTGGTTTGTGTTAGTTGAGGCACCCCCAACATGTTGGCTTTTATTTGATGCCACTAAATCTCCTCAATTTCAAGGCCAAATATTTTAGAGAGCATTTTTATGTCGGCCAGATTATGCCCGGTCATTAAAAGGTAGTGGTGAGAAGAAAGGGTGCTCATTAATTTATGACCATCTGGCACGCTGATCACGCCTCCGTTTAAACAATCGGAGCCGGGGTATTGAGCGTAATCTTTCAGACTCCCTTCCACCACCGTCATTTTATCGAGGCTGGGATCCAACTTGGCCAGCGTAACGTTGCCAATCGGCAAGCGTGCGTCTATCGCCGTCGCATTTTCATCAACAATGGCCAGCACTTTTGGCCTAAGGGTCCATTCTGTAGCAAAAGAGGTCGGCAATACCCCCAGATAACCGCAATGAGCCGCCAAAATATGATTCTCGGGTTCTGTTACGTCAGGGAATTTTTCTATCCTTTCATGCTTCAACGCCGCCTGCCCCAGGAGAAATGGATAGAGATTGGTCATCATAATCGGTACATCCAGAGACTTATGTAAGATATATTTTGTGAGCATAGATAATGTATCCGCTTCACAACCCCAAATCAATCCTTTCTCTGCGTAAAGCATATTCCAGGCCAGACAGGGAGTGGTATCAGAAAAGTGGGACTCATTGAGACAGTTGATGCCTATGCCCTTGATATGCTCATCTTCTTCCAGTATCCGTTTTAGCGCAATATAGAGTTTAATGGCACTGTTCAACGCTTTCTGGGAGACGCCCGCTGTGCTTAAGCGCCAGTTCTCCCAGACCGTTTCCGCCTCCCGGTCAGAAATCCGTTTGGCCTCTGCTCCCAGTTCCTCAAAGCTTTTTTTTACAATGGTCAGGCCAAACTTGTTCAGCATGCGTTGCGCGCATTCATCTTCCCACCAGTAAAAACGTTTAAAGATGCTGGCCTGAAACCCGTCACCGGGATTATCTTGAAACACCAGAAACTTTGTCTGTTGTAGTTCCCTTTTTACATCCAGCGCCCGGCAGATTCTTTTGGTTTGTTCCAGATTATAAGGGGCAATCGTTTCGATCCCTTCAGATTTCAGGTAACTGGCAATCTCCCAATCCCACATCGATAGGGTACCGAATTCAGAGGTGATAATAAGCAGCGGAAGTTCAAGCTGCTTGAAATCCTCAACTTGCCTGTAGGCATCTCCCAACAATTGTGGAAAAACCACAGCGTCAGCCTCAGGGAGGGGCGAACCCAGGGCTACAGGTGCTACCAACTCCGCTTCTTCAGCCAGTAAACTTTTCAACGTATTCACTTGCTTATCAAATTCATCATCCCTGCCGGGAAAATAAACCGGAATCAGACGTGCTTTCATAGATTTTTCTCCACTGATTTTGAACAACTCTTTGTCCCAACTCATGCCAAAGCCTACCCGCAATCGTTGGTTGGTTAGCCCGTACCACCCTTCGGCCAATTCTTTAAAAAAGACCACATCTACCGAGCGAGTTTCTTTAGGGAGGACCCGGGTGATGTCTTGCATTTCATTGGTACGTCGATTTTTGACCAGGGGAAACTCATAGTCACCGTTGGGTTCCCATAAACATTTTCGGATATCCCTCCTTTTTTTGGCTTAGTTTCGATATTGAACAACAAAGGCTCTACTCAGCATTGATTGCCATTGAATATGTTGGACGACCAACGGCTGATAGGTAGCATAGTTATCCGGGTCAGGCGACAACGGAGCACTGGCCGGGCGAGCGTGTTCGCTAGCAACTGTAATCAGATTATCAAAAATGCCCGCTGTTTTGCCGGCAATCATGGCGCTCCCCCACGAGCCAAATTCGTTGCCTTGTAAGGGTTGATACGGCACGCCCAGCACGTCGGCCTTGATTTGATTCCAAACCGGGCTGGCCGCCCCACCCCCCACTACTCGAGCTTCGAACAGGGCCAAATCGGGAATAAGCTGGCGTAGGATGTTCAGGTAGTAGGCATATTCATAGGCCACGCTTTCCAGTACGGAGCGGGCAAAGTGAGCCTGGGTGTGTCCCCAAGAAAAACCAAGCCAGGAACCCCGCATCTCCGGGGTGGCTGGGCAAATCCGCCCTCCCAGATGGGGTGAGAAGAAAAGCCCGTCAGAGCCGGGGGGAACGGTCGCGGCCAGGGTCGTCATCTCATCATAAATCTTGTCCGTAACCTGTTGCGTTTTACCTTTGTGAGCGTTGAAAAACTGATCGCGGAACCAGCGTATGGCCAGCCCTCCGCCCGCAATATAGGCCAGCGGATTCCACAGGCCGGGGACAACCGAGCGCATCGTCAACAAGGTCCGGTTTTTCTCATCGGCGACGAATGTATCAGTGCAGCCGGCCAGTACCGCGGCCGTTCCGGCGACATCGAACAACATGCCGGCCTTGACAATGCCAGCGCCCAGAGCGCCGGCGGCAGTATCACCGCAGCCGGCGGCCACCACCGTGCCCGCGGCCAGTCCGAAATCTTTAGCCGCGACCTCGGTGACTTCGCCAACGGCCCGCCAGGGCTCCACAATTTGCGGTAGTTTTTGCTGGTCTACGCCCAGCGCAGCGCACAGTTCAGCGGACCACTGGCCATTCCGGGCATCGCTCAGGCCGGAGAAATGGATAAAGGTGTAATCCATAAAAGCCTGCTCGGCTTTGAGCCCGGCCATCTTGCCGGCTACATAACCGGCCGGGGTCACAAATTTGGCTACCCTGGCATACTCTTCGGGGCGTTCTTCTTTCCACCACACAATTTTAGGGCCGTGGTCGCAGGTGGGCGGACAGCCGGTCAGGCGGGTTACCAGATCGCCGTGCTGTTTATCAATTTGCTCGATGTAGGGTTGGCAGCGCATGTCCAGCCAGGAGTCGAAGCGCGTGGCCGGGTTGAAATTCTCGTCAATGGAACCGATGCCGGCCATCTGGCTGTCGAAAGAGATGGCCGCCACCTGTTTGGGGTCGATGCCGCTGGCCTGGATGCATTGGTTAACGGTTTGGGCGGCCGTTTGATAAAAATCTTCGTTCTCTTGCTCAACCACACCGGGTTTAGGATAATAGATGGGCACTTCCACGCTGGCTTCGGTCACCAGCGTACCGTCGGTAGTGTACAGCGCTGATTTAGTTGAACTGGTTCCCAAATCAACCCCTAGTAGATATTGTTTTTTCATGATTGTTCCTCGAATATCAAACACTTAACCGGAGAAACGCCGGCGACGCCACTGGTCGAAGACAACCACGAAGGTGAGCTAATTGCACAGGTCGGCAAAGTTCAGATTCGCCAGGAAGCTGATCACCTGGCCGCCATCCCCCCCTCTCAATATGGGCACGTAGTGCGTTTTTTACCTGGATATAGTAAGGGATATAATCGCTGCGATCAACTGAGGTGCTTAACATCGACGTTGACATCCTGCAATAACAGGATAGCAGGAATAATAGCATCAATCATATAGCCTGTCCTCTTGTAATTACAAGTCTATAGAACATAATACTATATATGGGCATGAACTGTCAAAGATAATCCATTGCCCAACCGATTATCTTTGTGTCCATCAACCCGGGGAAAAGTCATATCTCAACACAGACCCATATTCAAGGGGTAGCGCACAAACGAGTAAGATACTCGACTTTTGCGATAGCATGACATAATAAACAACTTTATGTAAAACAAAGCCGGGAAACGAAAGTCCCCCAACGCCACAAAGCCGACCAGGAAATAAGCTATGTATTTACATAATCCTGCCCGGC
>DAOUMU010000244.1:0-23414 GCA_034409055.1 Anaerolineae bacterium | reverse complement strand
CTGTCCCACGGGGAGGCTTCGCACTGGTCCAGCTAGAGCAAATTTGGATGTACTGAGACTGTATGACTCGTTTCTAAATTCTCACACTCACCCTGAGGGATCCTTATTTCTCACTTCTAATTTCTAAATTTATAACTTCGATAGCTATCACTTGGGAATCAACGTCTCCACAAAGGTCTCATCCAGGCTGGCAATGAAGTGAGCCATCAAACGCCCGGTGCGTTCAACGTCTTTAGGGTGAATGGTTTCCACCGGAGAATGCATATAACGACTGGGGACAGAAATGAGGATGGTCGGCACACCTTCCCGACTTATTTCGACGGCGTAGGCATCGGTGCCAGCCCCACTAGGCAAAACTTCACTTTGATATTTCAGTTCCAGATCCTGGCAAAGCGTTAATAACCGCTCGCGAATAATAGGATGGTTGCTCGGTCCCACAGTAATGACTGGCCCTGCATCCAATTTTACGTCGATTTCCTCAACATCAGCAAAGGTCACATCAATAACAATAGCCACATCGGGGCGAATAGCATAGGATTGGGTCGTGGCTCCGACAAAACGCCCCCACTCCTCATCAGCCGTAGCCACGGCATATACATCCCACTGATGGTGCAATTTGTTCAATTCTTGCAGGCAAACAAGCATCGCCGCTACCGAGGAACGATTGTCCATCGCTTTGCCGCTGAGCAGGCCGTTCAGTAGTTCATCCGGGCTGCGGGCAAAGGAGATCAGATCACCCACCTGAACCAGTCTTTCCACCTGCCGGGGTGGTAGTCCCACGTCAATGTGCATCTTTGTCTGGTCAACGATGTTGTTGGGTTCGCCGGGTGGTAACAGATGTGGGGGGATCGAGCCGATGATGCCGGGTAGGTCTCGCCGGCTATGCACGATGACTTCCTGCCCCATCAGCACCCGGTCATCCAGACCACCGACCTGAGTGAAGCGCAGAAACCCCTTCTCGATTTTCGTCACAATGGCCCCAATTTCATCCAGATGTGCCGCCAACATAATTCTACGCCGTGGTTGGCCCTCAGACACCCGCTGCTGTCCCTCTTTAATACCAACCACGCTGCCGATTCTGTCTCGTTCAACCCGGTCAACGTAAGGGGTCATCTCGGTCGTAATTACTTCGTGGATGGCGTTCGGGCCGGTATAGCCGGTTACGCCAATAGCCAGGGAGAGGCGTTTAATCAGTTCGATAGTTGATCTGCCCGATTCATTGGACTTTTTTTCGGTCATAGATGGTGCCTTACATAGGGTATATTTCAAACTTGCCCGATTATAGACGCAGGTAGATAAGGAGTCAACAAGTAGCACACAATCAAGAATGCTTCAAACGAATTCAGTGTTTAGGACGATACTCTCTTATTTTTCCATCCTGCCAGATGAGCAAGCCGGCACACAGCGGATGATCACGCTGCCTGGCGTCGCGGCGCACTTGTTTAGCGATGGCGGTTACGTGAGCTTGATCCCGGTCACTAAAGGCAATCAAAAAATCACGATTGGGGACACCGATTAACATTCGACCGGGGATGCGTGCGGCCCATATTGCCATCAGGTCGGACAGCAGAATGCGCGTGGCCGCGTATCCATCACCGGTCTCGCACGTAATCATCGTTTTGTCGTGCAGCCCGTGTGTCTTGTAGCTCCGACTCGTTGTGCGTCGGCGCAGGTTTTCCAGCGCGTATTCGTGGGTTGTGTCAAACGTGATCTCTGGTTGGTCTGTCATCTTGGACAACATATCCCTGTTTACGTAAGTGCAGTAGTCGGGGAGGTCAAACACATAAGTGACGACTAACCCGGCCACAAAAGGCCGGTGCGCCAACGGTAGAACATCTTTCCGCTGCGCTCGTTTGAGCCATCGAGCCTGATTGAGTATCGGCAACAAGGACTCGGCAGCCTCTTTTTCGGTCGGCGGTGGTGGGGGTGGAGGCACACGGCGAAGTGCTTCCAGGTGTGCCTGCACAATGTCATCCAGGCGGTGGGGAGAAGAACGATAGGCCTGGTAAATCTGGTCCAAGTTGCAGCGCAGCGGCTGGTCGCCGTGCAGGAGAACGTACAAATCGGCCCCTTCGCGTTTAGCAACGGTAAAGCTGGCCTGCCGCGTGGCAGCCTCGATGCGTGCTGCGAAGGAGTTCAGGTTAAGCAATTTGCTCATAATATTACCTCTACAGTCTGGTAAATACAGATTAATCGTCATTGCTCTAACTGTCAATTCTCTCCAACGCTTGCTGCCGCCTTCGTCTGGCGTACCCTTTTGAAAAGGTTTTGACATTGCTTTGGGTTTAACTTACAATCACCATACGATTGACGATTGACGATTAGTCTGAATAATCGTAAATCCAAAATCGTAACCGGTAAAAGATCAAGGTGACACTCACCTCCGTTCAGCGTATATAATAAAACAGAAATCAGGAGAATTACCGTCCATGTCTAAAATCCGTTATTCAATTGTAGCCCCTTGTTATAACGAGGAAGGAAATCTACCCGAACTCTACCGCCGGCTTAAGGAAGTAATGGAACAAACGAGCGAAACCTGGGAATTGGTGCTGACAAACGATGGCAGTATCGACCGTACCCTAGAGCTTATGCGCGAACTGCACGCTGCTGACCCCAGGGTTCACTACATAAATTTTACCCGTAACTTTGGCCACCAAATTGCGGTCACGGCTGGTATAGATTACTCTCTGGGAGAGGCTGTGATCATAATTGATGCAGATTTGCAAGATCCCCCGGAGCTAATTTTAGAGATGATCGAAAAGTGGAAAGAGGGGTATAAGGTTGTTTATGCGGTGCGTACCGAACGCAAGGGCGAAAACTGGTTCAAGCTTACGACTGCCAAACTTTTTTATCGGCTTATCTACCGCATCACGGACGTAAATATTCCACTGGATACCGGCGACTTCCGCCTGATGGACCGCACAGTGGTAGATACGATAAAACAGATGAAGGAGCGGCATCGCTTTATTCGGGGTATGACCAGTTGGGTCGGTTTTAAGCAAACCGGCGTCTATTACACTCGTGAGGAGCGTTTTGCCGGTGAAACAAAATACCCGTTACGCCGCATGATAAAATTTGCCAGTGATGCGATTACCGGCTTCAGCTATTTCCCCCTCCAACTGGCCACTTATTTGGGCTTTATCATAGCTGCGTTAAGCGGATTAGGCGTGGTGGGTGTCATTATAGCTCGCCTCTACGGCAACCAGGCCTTCTTCGGCCAGGCCACGACCCTGGTCATGGTCCTGTTTTTGGGGGGAATACAGTTGATCTCACTGGGTATCATTGGCGAGTACCTGGGCCGTATCTATGATGAAGTCAAGCATCGTCCACTGTACGTGGTTAATGAAGCCGTTGGTTTTGAAGGAAAAAACAGCTCCGACACGCTCTAAGCCCTATCCTCATCCCTCGGGCAAGAGACGTTGAATCATTTCATCAGCATATATATTTTGCTAATATCTTCTAACTTTTTTCTAATTTTACTCATATGGCTTTACAATGAAATAGCTCTACAATTAAACACCGGATACTGTACTATATTGATAGTAAACACCATCTCCCACACTTAAGCCCTTGGAAAAACAATCGTTAGAGGAAAGGTACAAAAAGTTCAATGAATCAGGTAAAAGTAGGTGTCATTGGCGTGGGCGCAATGGGCAAACGACACTGTCGTGTCTATTCCGGCCTACGTCGTGTACAATTAGCCGGCATTTGTGATACTGTTCCAGAGCTTGGATATCAAGTCGCCCGGCAATATGATGCACCTTTTTACGAGCAGATAGATGATCTACTGAAACACGTTGATGCCGCCAGTTTGGTCACACCAACCCCCTCCCATTTTGATCTGGCGATGCGTTGCCTGACCCAAAATGTGCACGTACTCGTCGAAAAGCCAATTGCCGAAACCCTGGAACAGGCAGAGAAACTGACTGAGGCGGCCGAAGCCAGTGGTTTGATTGTACAAGTGGGGCACATCGAACGCTTCAATCCGGCCTATCTTGAGTTAAAGAATGTGTTGGAAGGTATGACGATATTGGCTGTCAACCTACGTCGGCTCAGTGCTTACGAGGCCAGTAACACAGACGTAGATGTGATCCTGGATCTGATGATCCATGACCTTGACCTGATGTTAGATCTGATCGGGCAAGAACCCAGTTCAGTGAACGCGGATGGGTTGACAACCTCTATGAACGGCGCTATCGACCATGCGGTCGCTCATCTGTGCTTTGAGTCGGGCCCCCTGCTAACCCTGACAGCCTCCCGAGTGACCGAACAGAAGATCAGGTCGATCGAGGTGACAGCCCGAGAAGCCTATCTGGAATGCGACTTGCTCGATAAAAATATTGCAGTGCATCGGCGCACCACAGGGGAATATTTGAACCACAGCCCTAGAGGGGTCAAATATCGGCAGGAGAGTATTGTCGAGCGTATCCACGTGCCAATCTTCGAACCCCTCTTTTTAGAGCTGCAGCAGTTTGTACGTTCTATTGTGGAAAATAAACCGCCAACGGTTCCGGCCAGGGATGGTCTTAACGCGCTACGCCTGGCAGTCGCCATTCAAAACATTATCCGTAAACGTCTGGTCAATGTTAAAATCAATTAATCGCTATATCCATTGGGATGAGACTGATGCCATTTCCAGGCGCTTTCAATAATGTCTCGCAGGTTGGGGTATTTGGGCTGCCAGTCTAACTCGCGCCGAATTTTGTCGCTGCTGGCAATGAGAACGGCCGGGTCGCCGGGACGACGCGCTGTAACTTCAGCCGGGATAGGATGGCCAGTAACTTCACGCGCTGTCTCAATGACCTCTCGTACGGTAAACCCCTGGCCATTTCCCAGATTATACACCCGGCTGCCCTGGTCAAGGGCATATAGGGCCAGGATATGAGCCTGGGCCAGGTCAAGTACGTGGATGTAGTCACGTACACAAGTACCATCACGGGTGGGATAATCATCACCGAAAATCATCACCTTTTCTCGCTGGCCCAGAGCCACTTGTAGCACAATAGGAATGAGGTGTAGTTCTGGATGGTGGTCTTCGCCACGCTCGACAGAAGCTCCAGCAGCGTTAAAATAACGCAAGGCAGCATAACGAAAACTGTAAATTCGATCAAGCCAGTAGAGCATACGTTCCAAAATGTACTTTGACTCGCCATAGGGACTGCCCGGCACAATGCGTTCCATCTCGTCAATGGGCATACGCTCTGGGTCGTCAAAGAGATTGGCGGTAGAAGAAAGGATAAAACGACGAACACCGTGTTCTACGGCTCTTTGGAGCAGGTTGAGACCATTGGTAACATTCTCACCCAGGTAGCGGAACGGGTTTTCCATTGACTCGCCAACCAGCGTATGGGAGGCAAAATGCATAATTGCCTCCGGTTGATGCTGACCGAACAGAGCATCCACGGCCGTTCGGTCTGTCAGATCTCCCTCAACAAAGATTGCCTCGGGATGAACGGCCTCTCGATGGCCTTGATAGAGGTTATCGAAAACGACGACCGACTCGCCAGCTTCGACCAGTTGCTCGATGACGATGCTACCAATGTAGCCAGCACCACCAGTGACCAGAATTTTCATGAGTAGTTTTCTCCTTAAGCTGAAGTAGATTGTGTATCCTCTTCAAATTTGTGGGTAGCGTAGGGGCGAGGCAAGTCGGAGCATAGTTTGTTTGTTTCGACTACCACCAATCCGACTTGCCTCGCCCTTACTTTTGGAGAGGATACTAGATTGTCACAAATTATATTGGAATTAGTACCGACAGGGCAAATGGACCTAACTTATATATTGACCAAGAGGGAATAAATATGGAACCATTACGGATACTCTTTATTACTCCTTACCTACCCTCTCTAATCCGGGCCCGATCTTATAATTTTATCAAGACTCTGGCCCGGAGGGGCCACCAAATCACACTCTTGGCACTGGAACCCCCTGGTGAGGACACCAGTGGCCTTACTACGCTACGCAACTGGTGCCAGCATGTGCAAACAGTGTCATTACCTCGTGGGCGAATATTATGGAACGGGTTGTGGGCACTGCCCGGCCAGACCCCATTTCAAGCAGCTTATTCGCGTTCGCCGGCTATGGCTGATTTAATCCGGCAGACACAGGCCAAATCAAACTTTGATGTGGCCCATGTAGAGCACCTGCGCGGTGCCGAGCTTAGCCGGGCCATAAACGGTATCCCCACCGTGTTTGACTCAGTAGACTCGATTTCATTACTCTTTGAGCATGTATGCCAATCCGGCCCCACCTGGCGGAGCCGGCTGCTGGCCAGGTTGGACCTGGTCCGAACGCGTCGCTTCGAAGGCCAACTGCTGGAACGTTACCCGCGCGTGCTTGTCACCTCACCCAGGGACAAAGCTACCCTGGTCGAACTCTCAAGCGCGCCGGATGTTGACAGTCGGTTGGTAATAGTGCCTATTGGGGTTGACTTGGACTATTTCAGCCCCCTAGATACGCCTCGTGACCCGGCCACTCTTATCTTTACCGGCAAGATGAGTTATCACTCTAACACAGCCGCGGCCCTGGATCTGGCTACTCAAGTTATGCCCCTCATCTGGCAACAACTACCAAATGTCCGGCTGGCCATTGTCGGCAAAGACCCACCGCCTGAACTGTTAAAGCTAGCAGCCGATCAACGTATAGTGGTTACGGGCACGGTGCCTGACCTGCGTCCTTATTTGGCTGAAGCTACAGTAGCCATAGCCCCTATGCGTTACGGCGCAGGTATGCAATTTAAAGTGCTGGAAGCAATGGCTATGGCCACCCCTGTGGTGAGCACACCCCAAGCTCTCACAGCCCTTCAAGTACAGAATGGACAAGAGGTATTGGCTGCCGGCACCTCTCAAGCCCTGGCCAAGGGGGTATTAACCCTATTGAGCGATGACACGCTGCGCCGGCGCATTGGCCAGGCCGGCCGGCGTTATGTGGAAACTCATCACGATTGGAACGCGGTTGCGGAGAAACTAGAAACTGTCTATAGAGAGGTGATTAAAGAAACGGGGTAACTACCTAACCGGTTAAATTCAGAATCGCCGGCTGGAGAATAAGTGACTATCCTAGCGTGGCCAATGGCGAATACCCATTATAATCACAACAATAAGCAGCGCAACCGGGAGCAGGCTCTTGGCTAGTAGAAGCAAGTCATCTATTTCAGTATAGATAGACTCAGCGCTCCCTTCGGGAACGGAAAGCCGAGTTACAGAGTCGGAGAGGGTGGGAGTTGGGGTAGGTGCCGGTGTAGGGGTAGGCGTCAAAGGTGAAGGAGGTGGGGTGAAGGTTGGTCGGATAACCGGTGTCTCGGCCGGTGCTAATGCTTGGCCATAGGCGTACCAAACTTGGTTCGTCTCAACATTTTCCTGAGTCTGGTCAGGTTCAACAGTTCTCTGAACCTGGTCAGATTCAACAGTTGCCTGAACGTTACCCCGGATAAACCATGTCGCATGGAGTTGATTTCCCCCATGTATAACCAGGCGCGGATATTCGGGAGCCCAGCTTGCCTCATAAACAGGCGTGGGGTGAGACCAGGTATTCCCGTTCCATTCCAGGTGATAGAGCCCCGGCAGTTCTTGATTGGCAGATGTGTATCCTATAGCCAGCAGATGAATATGGCCGGCACTATCCGTAGCCATATCGTACATATCAAATAACCGCGCATTCCATTCTCTAGCCACGATATTAGGGAGTGTTTGGGGCGGCATCCAACTCTGTCCATTATCTACAGACCACATATAATAAATGCCTCGATATTCCGGCAGGGTAGTTCGCCAGACCAACATCACCCCTCCCTGGTCATTACTGCCCACTGCCAGTTGAGTACTGGGTAAATTGTAGTACGAGACGATGGTCGGAGTAGACCAACTGCTCCCCCCATCGGTAGAATACATGTAGACACCATACTGTTTTTGATTGTGGAGAAAATCCCAACCTGTTTCGTCCCAGGTTACATGAATCGTACCGGTTCTATCTACTTTTACCTGGGGGCGGGCCACGGAACTTGTTTCACTGGCTGGGAAGAGAGCCACAGGCGTAGACCAGGTCAGCCCTCGATCGGGGGAATAGCGGTAAAAGATATGAACACACCCCCGACATTCACCTACCTGCGGCACCTCACCATCATCGTAGACGATGTGAATTGTATCTTGATACACGGTTATGTCGCCTGTATGTGTGCCAAATTTATTATTGACCAGGCGTGGAGGTGTCCAGCCCACTGCTGAAAATCCTTGGCTGGCCGGGGCCTGCTTGTAGTACAAGCTCAGAGATGGATCATGACCAAACAGTAAATGAAGCAGGTCATAATTGTCCACTGCAATCGCGCTGCGAATAGCATCTTGTCGCAAAGGGACAATATCATTGGCCTGTGACCATTGTTGTCCATCCCATACGGAATAGAAAACAACACTTTCTTCTTGAGAGGTAGCCAAACCAATACCTATCTCTTCGGAGGTAGGCTGGTGGTCCTCGTCAATGATCTCGTCCCAGACCACATGGACACGCCCTTGACCATCCACCGCCAAATCAGCCAACCGAGAGTTGCTTTCTTCAAGTGGGGAAATGCGCATACCCCGACTCCACTGTACCCCTGTTTCAGGTTGTTGAGCCAAGGTCGAGGACAGGCTACCAAATACAAGCCATAGCAGCAAGATTATCAACAGAAAAATACGTGCCATTAGCATATTATGCAACGGATATAAGATGTAGGGTAAGTTGCTAACTTGCCCGTAGCACTGTTGACAAGTTAGCAATATGTCCCACTCATCTGCGCCAGAAGCGAACACCAATCACGATTACCGTAATGATCAGTGCAGCCGGGAGCAAGCTCATAACCAGCAGGATCAACTCATCTGTATTGGTATTGGCAGAATCGATGGCCCCTGTCGGGATGGTGACCTGAATTAGACCGGGATCGATAGTGGACGTTGGCGTCGGGGTCAGGGTGGGCGTGGGTGTTGGAGGTGGGGGGGTCGGTGTGAAAGTTGGCGGAGGAATCGGTGTCTGGGCAGGAGCTGATGAGTGGCCTTGGGCGTACCAAACCTGGTTAGGCTCAGTAGGATTAAAAAGATCTTGACGGATGAACCAGGTAGCATGGAATTGGTTTCCTTGATGTATGATCAAGTGTGGATACTCAGGGTGCCAGTTTCCTTCATAAATCAACGTGGGAGAAGACCAGTTATTTCCATCCCACTTGAAGTGATAGAGCCCTGGCGGTTTCTGATTATCTTGTTCTGCAGACAAATGCCCTACAACCAGCAGATGAATATGCCCGGCACTATCGGTAGCCATATCATACATATCGAAAGGTGTCGTTGAACTTCTGGCCACAACACTGGGCAGCGTTTGCGGTGGTGACCAACTCTCTCCATAATCCACAGACCACATATAATAGATACCTGGATATTCCCGCGAGAGAGTTCGCCAGACTAACATCACCCCGCCCTGGCTATTACTACCCACTGTCAGTTGAACATTGCTTGAATCAGGATATGAGATGATTGATGGCCTAGACCAGGTGTAGCCTCCGTCGGTAGAATACATATAGACACCAGACTTTTGAGGGGATTGCTGGTCGGAGAGACGATCCCATCCTTCGTCCCAGGTCACGTATATCGTCCCTGTTCTATCTATTTCTATTTGGGAGCGGGCGGAACCTACGTGATCAGTAAGAAATAGAGCAACCGGCGCAGACCAGGTCAGCCCTCGGTCGGGAGAACGGCGGTAGAAGATATCGGCGCACTGCGGACATTCACCCTCTTCATCTCCGGCGCCATAATCATCATAGAGGACGTGCAGCGTGTCTTGATAGACCACGATGTCTTTCATATACGTGCCGCCTCTGCTATTCACCAAGGTTGGCAAAGTCCAGGCGGCGGCCGATGAGGCTTCATTAGACAGAGCTTGTTTATGATACATCTTAAGCCAACCAAACACAAAATGAAGGGTATCATAGGCATCTACGGCAATCGCATGGCGGACAATACCTTTCCCAGGAGTTACAATATCGTTGAATGACGACCATTGTTGGCCATCCCACATAGAATAGAAAACGCTCTCTCCCCCTAGATGGTCCACTCCAAGATCTCCGGTTACATTCCAGACAACGTGGACATGATCTTGACTGTCTACTGCTAAATCAGGAAACCAGGAGTTAACCTCTTTAGGTGAAGGGATAGGCATGACCTGGCTCCATTGCACGCCTGTATCAGGTTGTTGGGCAAAGCTAGCCGGGGCGTTATTGAAAACGAGAAATAGAACTAAGATTATCAGCAAAGCAATACGCATTGGATGATAACGAACAAAGATCATTGACACCACTAAAAACTCATCTCTTGCACCGACTCGATAACTTCAGCCTGTTCGTCTGGCACCAACTCGTTGTAAAAGGGTAAACGCAACAAGCGGTCGCTAATCGATTCCGTGACAGGACAATCTCCCTCCTTATAACCATACTGTTGCCCCATAGACGCCAGGTGCAAGGGCAGGTAATGAAACACACTCAAAATCCCCTTGCTTTTTAGATGTTCAATCAAGCACGTCCGGGCCCCAAGCGATGGTAATACGATGTAAAACATATGATAGGCCTGTTTACAATGGGCCGGGATGGTGGGCAAACGCACGTCATTAGCCGTAGCCCAATCTGCCAGCTCGGCCCTATAGGTATCCCAAATACGTTTACGCTGGGCTAACACATGCTCTCTGTTTTCTAACTGGGCGTATAGAAAGGCGGCCAACACATCCGAAGGGAGATAGCTGGAGCCAAGATCGATCCAGGTGTATTTATCCACCTGGCCCCGGAAAAAGAGACTGCGATTGGTACCTTTCTCGCGAATGATCTCGGCCCGCTCAATGTACTGTGGATCGTTGATAAAAAGCGCCCCACCCTCGCCGCAAGTGAAGTTCTTGGTCTCGTGAAAACTCTGTGTGGCCAGGTCGCCAAAGGTACCCAGATACTTACCCTTGTATTGGCCAAACAGACCGTGGGCATTGTCTTCGACTACAGCCACACCATAGCGCCTGGCAAGTTCCAGGATGGTATCCATCTCGCAACCTACCCCGGCATAATGCACCGGCACAATCGCTTTGGTCCGGAGTGTAATGAGTGGTTCCAGTTGGGCTTCGTCCAGATTGAGGGTATCCGGCCGAATGTCAATAAAAATAGGCCGGGCGCCACGCAGGACAAAGGCGTTAACCGTGGAAACAAAGGTGAAGGAAGGAATGATCACTTCGTCCCCCGGCCGGAGGTTTAGCAACAAGGCAGCCATTTCCAAAGCGTGGGTACAGGACGTTGTAAGTAGCACCTTGGCTACCCCCAATTCTTGTTCAAACAGGGCGTGACATTTTTTCGTAAACAGTCCATCACCCGAAATGTGCCCGTTAGCGATAGCCTGGGCAATATAGGCCAGTTCCTTACCCTCGAAACAGGGACGATTGAAAGGGATGCGATAATTACCCATCGATCACCTCCACAGGTGGATACCACTTATGGTACCAGAGTTGGACGGTTTGGGTCAAAAAGCCACAGCGCTGGTAGAGACGTTGAGCCGCAATATTCCGCCCCTGGGTAACCACAATCACATCCGGCGCTCCCTGAGTCAAGAACCATTCCAAGGCGCTGAAGACGAGTGTTTGGCCGATACCCTGACCCTGGGCCTGACGACTGACTCCGACCAATCCGATTCTACCAGTAGGAGGTTCTCCATCGAGATGACACGAAATGTAACCAACGGGTATACCATCACGCTCCGCCACCAACACGGCATCGGCATAGCCTTCACAACTGAGTTTTAGCCACGTTTCGTACAATAAGTCACAGAGATGCCTCGGAAAGTTGGCATCGAAATAGAAGCGAGTATCGTGGTAGCTTTCCCGGGTAATGTTTTGCAACGGACAAATATCTGCTGGACGCGCAAGACGAACCTGGATTTTGGATTTAGTCATTTCACCATCTATTATTCCGGTCGAAATCTTGCGCTCAAACGTCATGCGAACATCTATGAACTGAAAACCGTTGTCGTCAGCCAATCTGGTCGTATTGGGATCGTCGGCGCGGGAGAGAAAATAAAGACAACGCACCTTGGCCTGACGACACCAGGCCTCAATCTGCTGGACTCGTTCTGGCGTAAGTACCTCTCCCCGGACTCGCGCCACCCGAAAACCAAAGAAGTTCGTGTCCCACTCGAGAAGTTCACAGAGATCAAGATTCTTGGTTGCCATTCTGCCTTTCCACCTCTTGGTTCACCAACTGCTCTTGTACGGTATAAGTTGGCCGCTCCATCATCCGGAAATGCATTCGGGCCAGGTACTCACCGATAATCCCCAAAGCAAATAATTGGGCCCCGGAAAAGATGGCAATTATTGAAGCCAAAAATGGAAAACCGGCAACAACGCTTCCTTGCAACAGATAGCGTCCAATAACATAGGCCAAAACCCCCAAACCGAATAGGGTAAATCCGAAACCAATCAGGCTGGCCATCTTTAGGGGTAGGGTGCTAAAGCCCGTGATCATATTCAAGGCATGGGTAACCAGCTTGCCAAACGTGTAATTCGATTCACCTACCGGGCGTGGCTCGTGTCTGACTTTTACAAATGAAAAGCGGGTTGTACCCCAGGTCAGTAAAACATCTATTGATAGAAACGGACTACGATAATCGGCAAAAGCATCCCGTAATCGAGTCCGAAATACCCGGAAAGCACTGACCTTACGGGCTGTGTCCACCCCCATGCTCGCCTGTAAAGCTAGCTTGGTTATCTGGGAAGCCAGATCACGCCACAAACCATGTTGCTCTTGGGCCGGTGCACCATATACTGCGTCGTACCCTTCAGCCAGTTTCTCGATAAGCTTGGGTATTTCCTCCGGCGGGTTCTGCAAATCATCGTCCATAGTTACAATAAGCTCATACTTAGCCACTCGAATGCCGGCCAACAATGCATTATGCTGGCCGTAATTACGCATCAAATTGAGGCCACGTACGGCAGGAAACTTTGTGACAATATCTCCAATAACCTGCCAACTACGATCCCGACTGCCATCATTCACCAAGACAATCTCAAATGCGCTGGCGCAAGAGGGTAGTACTGCGTGTAATCGTTGCACCAATTCTGCCAGGGTACCTTCGCTGTTATACACAGGCACCACAACGGATATAGTGAAAGAGGTCATTTGTCTCCCGTCAGTTGCCAGGATACTTTTCCGATCACTTTTTTCTATCTGCTTAAGTATCATTTCAACTTCCAGTATACCTTCAGTGAAGATCACAAACCGTCCTCACGGTAACATAGGACAATAGGAACTAAAATGTGAAATGAGTTAGAAAATGGTTAAAAAATCACGAGAAGGACTTTATAGATCTGGCAGGTGTAGTTTCAAGTAAATTATTATTATATCAGCATCCTGGCTACCTATTACCCTGCAACTTCGCTACTTGCTATCTCTTGCCCGGCACTGATATCTTTGGAAGAAAGGCCCTCGATCATAAAACTAACGATGCCGGGGATAACTTCCGGGACAAATTGGGAAAGGTGAATCAAAATACTGGCCGCAGCCACACTCTCTTCAAAATTGGCCGCAACTGGCAAACCGGCAAAGGTAACATCCAAAGTCAGTTTCACCGCAGCCTGCACCATGCCCACCCC
The DNA here is from genome assembly GCA_034409055.1 of Anaerolineae bacterium. GTDB lineage: Bacteria > Chloroflexota > Anaerolineae > 4572-78 > J111 > DAOUMU01. The sequence goes on along the minus strand of DAOUMU010000244.1, from coordinate 9,782 downwards.
ACCCGGCGCGCCGGGAATGGTCAACCCCAGGGCCATCGCTGGCAGCATTAATACCGCTGCTTGCCAGGGCAACGGCGCACCAAAATCAAAAGCCAGCAAGGCAAACCAAAAAGACAACGGGGTCATAATCCAGGTTAGCATATTCCAAAAGGTGACCATCGCCAATTGACGAGGATTTTTGAGAATGGCCAGGCCACTGCTAAACCCATCCAACAACCTCAAGGTCAATCGGGTCAAGTTTTGGGGCAAGAAACGGTTGATCAACGTATCGGCCCAATGACGCTTGGCCATAAAGAGCAGGACAGCGATCACCGCCCCAACATAAAAGATACCGCCCAAAATGCCGGCTGTTTGCAGAATCTCATTACGCACCCCCAAAATCACCACCACCACCAGCACCAGGAGCACGGTCAGGCCATCAAAAATACGTTCGACCACCAGGGTGGCAAAAACGCCCGTTTTGGAAAGGCCAGTGGATCGCCCCAAGACATAAGCACGCAAGAACTCGCCAGCCCGAGCCGGTAGCACTGTATTGCCGGTAATACCAATCACCAACCCCCGGAAGGCGGGCCAAAAGGGGACATCGCCCATTGGTTTGAGCAGCCATTGCCAGCGCAAGGTTCGAAAGTAAAGGTGCAACAACACCAGTACGGTTGATGGGATCAACATCCAATAATTGGCTTTAGCGAAAGCTCGGCCAACCTCGGCCAGATTGATTTCAGCGAAGACAAAATCCAAAAAAATCAGGCTGATCCCCACATTCAGGGTCATATTCTGCCCACGAGCTGACAGGCGATTGGCCAGGCTCAATAGTCCCAGCCCGGCAAAGACGAGAATATAGACCGGATAAACAAAGCCGTGTAGTTGAAAATAGCGAAAGCCGAAAAAAGCGACAATGACCAGGATAAATAGGCCGCGTCCTAAATTAGCTCGTTTCATAAGGTCATCAGTCCTTTGTTCTGGTTGATGATTGAAGACACAACGTTAATTCGCAGATTAACCTAGAATCACTCAAAAAGCAACCCAAACGAATTTGGATTGAGATACAATTGATCATCCGGTCCCAATTCCAGGTATTCCAGTCGGTCACCATTGGGCAGAGAGAGGGTCTGTCCCAACTCTGGGGTACGATTGAAATCTGCCAAAATTGGATCAAAAATAATAATCGCCGCTTGACCAGTAGCAGTGAGCTGCAAGCCCAACTCGGCTGGCGTGGCAGTAAAAGCTACTCTGGAGTCATTACTGGGTATGCCTGCGTTTTTTTCCCATTTACTGCCAATACCAAACGGTAACTCAGTGTACTCTGGCAGATAATACTCCACGTGATGCCAGTTAGCAGCTAAAATGGCCGTGGACTCGGGAGCAAAATTATTCTCAATAGCTTCGAGTCGAGCTTGATAGTAATGATCAGAATTAACTATCGTAGCGCGAGTGAGCAAACGTTGGGTGCCTGGTCCCAAAGGATACTCTGGTCCCAGACAAAAGATACCTATGTTCAAAGCTACCAGAGCAGCCGTGGCTATCAGACGACGGGACTGAGTGGCCAATAATCGCGTCAAGCCAACGGCGCTGAGTAACAGCAAAGCTGGTAGAAAAACAAAAACCAAGCCTTGCTGGCCCATGTGAATGAACGTATAAAAGCCCAAAGTTGGTCCAATCCACAACAGCAGGAAGATTGCTTTTTCCCAATGCCGTGGCCACTCAAGTCGCCGAATACGGGCTATAACATAGATTATTGCTGGCAGAATGGCCAGACTCCAACCGTACAAGGTATATAACGTCAACTTGATCACGTTACGCCTGATTCCCCACCAGCCTGCTCCCACAAAAACTGAAGTGCTACTTTGGAAGTGATTACCAAACTCGCCCATCACTCGCATATAGTTTGAGAAACCGGCATTCAAAATTATTAGCGGAATGAACCAGGCCAAGCAGATGACTACACCTAACACTCCGGCAGTCAAAAAACGCTTCCAGCCCACCCGACGCAAGGCAAAAAGGAGCAGGGGGGCCAGAAAGACGAGAGTCTGCTGGCGTACGCCTCCGGCGATAGCCAGTACAATCACAGCCGGATAAAGATAGCGCTGATGGCCTTGCATCGTCTCGTACAGCCACCATACACTGACAATCACCAGCAAGGTATCAAGAGTGTGTGGCAGAGCGATCTCGCTGTAGAACCAGAATAAGGGTGAAGTGGCCAGAAACAAAGCAGCAACCAGACCGGTTCGGCGGTCGAACATTGCCCGCCCCAGGTAGAAAAGAGCCACCACCGCCAAAACACTAGCCACAAGGCTGATACTGGCTAACGTAGTCTGAGCGTCGTGTAGTACGGCATCCACCAGGCGACTGAGCCAAACGTAGACAATGTAACCTGGCGGATGGGGTTGCTCTTTAGCCACGTTGAATTCACGAATGGCGTAGGCAAAGTTCACTGAGTCCCAGTGGTAGAGAATCTCACTCCGAAATGGTATTCTACTTATCAGACCTAGCAGCACCAGCAATCCAACTAAGGTCCAATCTCGCGCTAACAATTGCTCTAGACGAAAGGTGATCGGTGTTGCGATCTTACTCAATTTGATAGTATGTGTACCTTTCATAGTAAACAAAAATCGCCTGTAGGTAAATTTTGTACTGACGAGCCAGCTATTCGACCTGTACTCGATAGATTTGTACGCCGGACGAGGCGTATACTGGCTGGAGGAACGACGAAGTGTTGGGTGTGTACCCACCCAAGTTCCGCTCAACTGAACTATAGAAAATATAATCCACGTCATATTGCTGTAGAATCTGCTGCCGACGGGCATCGTCAGTGCCTTCAACAAAGAACTCCTCAACTATCGCCAGCTTGCCATAAAAATCGCGTGTCTGCGCCCAGTGGCCGACGAAAGTATGGGCATCGGTAAGGACAGGAACATACTGCCCGATGGTTAACGAACTAAGGACCACATCATCTGGTCCGACATTGGCTTCTAGCCAGGCCAGGGCAGCAATTTCATTGTTGTACAGGTAGTATGGATAATCGTGTCGTTCTAAATCTACAAACCGCCAAGTCCATAAATAAACGTTGGTTAATGAGGCGAGAAGTAGAAAACCAATCGCCAATAGGCGCTGAGCTCGTTCGTGTGACCGAAAGCAACTTAGCCAAGTATCAAAAACCTCGCTCAGATACGGGGCAATCCGCCGGCAAAGACCAATAGTTGCCAAAATACCAACTGGCACCTGCCATAGATTGGTCAGGTGTACTTGGTAACCCACTGGCAGGTAAGCCAACACAAAACTGGTTAAAAACCAAGTTTTGATGAACAATTCCCGGTGGGTCCGCTCTTTTAATGGCGTGAAGCCATCAAATGTGAGTACTGCCACCAGTAAAGGAAATCCCATCAAAATAATCATATGAAATGGATTTGAGGTAAAAACGCCAGCGTTGTCAAATTGGTCCAACACCTCACGCCAGTTAGGATCAAGCTTGGTTAAATATAACGCATAAAGAGGGGTCCAAACTGACAGCAACCCCAATATCAAACCAGCTCTCACCAGATACCAGAGGATCTTTCTGGTTCGAATGGTTTCCAGCCCGAAAAATACACCTAATACTCCATAGACGGTTATTAAATCGTAGACATGTTGCCACCCTAAAACTGCGGCCGCTATACCAGCTAACCAAGCATATTTGAGTTGGTCACGCTCATAACCTATCAGAAATAAGGCAAAGATGGCCAGAATAAGTGTATTAGCCGTAATAAAATGTGGGAAAGCCATTATAGACCAGAAGGTGTTCGTACCGGCCTTAAAAACATCAAGGGGGAACAGCAACTCTCCATTTGTCACTGTATACTTCAAAACAACTAAAATCCAGCCCAGTCCGGAGGCAAATGTGACGATCAGGAACGCAATTTTTCGTTCCCAAACCTGCTCAAAAATCAGTGAACAGAAGTAGTAAAGCATAAATAGAAAAGCTGTCACCGCTACCAGGCGGAAGAGCATAAATATTTGGATATAGCCCAGGCCTGTATAGAAACCTATTCGAGCCAACACCCACCAAAGCAAATTGAAGAAAAGAGGCGCGCTGGGCTCGGGCGTCATTCGATTGGATATCAAATTATCAGTTTGGAAATCCCTATACCATGAGAAATATTGAGCATGGTCTGGAACATTGAAGATAAGCCCCATAAATTGCCGATCGGATGGGGTGGAAAAATACCCGTATAGATATGGAAGGCTAGTAACAACTAACACAAACAATGTGACAATAACCACAAACCGCCATTCCCCAACACCAGCTAAAACGTTAATAGCAGATACCCTCAATTCTTGAGGTGTAGAGGCAACAGATTTCATCTTTTTTGCTCCTATCCCCTATCACCAGTAACAAGCATCTGGCTTTTATGTGGCAACTCTGGACCTTGCCCAATACTCATTTGCATAAATTGCTTAAACAGAAAACCAAACAAAAGGATGAACAACATCAACAAGGGAAGTAAACTAAACCAACCAGATAAACCCAATATTGTGCCAATGTTGCGGGCAATATCACCTGCCATCAGTTTAGGTAACGAATAGTTAATCAGTGGATTTCTGGTATAATCTGGGAAGTTCTGCCCGCTCAGTGTCTCAATCCAAATAAAACTAACTGACCAAGTTGTTAAGAAGGCGATTAACCATTTCATCCAGGCCACATCTCCCCAAATATTCGTAAAGAAGATAAGGGGCACAGCCAAAAAGGGCAGCATCAGTACCAAGTAACGAGGTCCGACGGCAAAGCCACCACTCCACATCACTGATGAACCGTTAAATAACAAAAAAGTAACCACGGCATATAAACACATCAAAAACTCTGCCCGCAGATCATGACGTTGGAAGAAATAATAAAAACCCGGAATAGCCAGTAGTAAGACCGGGGCGAGAAAGAATAGGCCTCGGTATGAACCAAATGTGATTCCCCACAGCGCCTCCCAGTGGGGATAGGTTAGACTAAAAAGGCCAACCTGGTTTTCCGAAAATGCGTTCTTGACCGAATAACCAAAAGCAATGGGCTTGCCAAAGACGGAATAATTGTAAATCATCCAGAGGATAATTGGTGGAATCCCACCTACAATTAAGGGGACGATTGCTGTCTTCTTTGGCAGTTTGTATAGGGCGTAAAAGAAAAGTCCGCCAGCAATAAGAGCCGCCGGGTACTCAGTGATGGTAGCATAGGCCATCAAAAAACCAACTAGCAATAGAACGGTTGGACGTGTGGATTGACGATACCCCTCTCGGAAAAGTAAATAAAAAGCAAAGAAAAGGAAAACGGCCACAATCTGATGACCGTAGTAACTTCCCGCGTAAGGAAAGGCACTCGTGGCCAGACCATAGACCAAAGTCAACCAAATTCGATATCCCTGCGAGTTGGTAAAGTGACCCAGAAAGTGATAAATGACCACTCCCAATAAAGCCGAAGGAATAGAGACCACCCAGAGGGTAACGACATAAAGAGCAAACGCTACATACAATTTCTCAGCCGAGATTCCTGTGCCACCTTCTCTCAACGTCTCGGTCGCAGCTTGATTAGAGGTGGGAAAATCCGTCAGCCTGTTTATCAAAGAGCTACCTGTAAACTGGCGAAACAACCAATAAACAGGTACTCCCAAAAAAGCGGAACCAGGCGCTTTTGTGCTATAATAATGCCCCTTAAGGTTGAATTTATCTTCAGTATTTTCATGGTAGTCATCAATGGACAATGTCCCCTTATCTACAATGGCCATCACCAAGTTTAAACGAGAATTTTGATTCCAGTCAGCCCATCGAGGAAAGATATATGCATAACCAGTTAAAAGAATAAGAAACAGAATAATCGATATATCCCATTCTCGTTTAAACTTTTCAATGAATGTCTTCATCTACTCATTACTCCTCGTTATATTCCCTCATTTAGAACTTGACAGTTGATCACTTCAGCACATTTCGAACATAATAGATAGACTTCTGCTGAGTCTCGTAGTAAGCTCGCATCACCATCTCGCCCAATAGCCCCATCGTCAACAACTGGATACCGACCACAACCAACAGAATCGCCAATAGTAACAGGGGACGGCCACCGATATTCTGATTCAATAGTAATTTCACCCCGGTTAGGTAAGTGCCAATGGCTGTGCCTAGTACCATTCCCAGGAAACCCAGCAAGCCGAAGAGTTGCATAGGGCGGACCGAGTAACTGAGCAGAAAATGAACGGTCAATAGATCAAGGATCACCCGTATTGTCCGCGAGATACCATACTTGGATTGACCGTACTGGCGGGGAAAATGATTGACCGGTAATTCAAGCACCCGAGCCCCAATCGAACTGGCCAGCGCCGGAATAAAGCGGTGTAACTCGCCATACAAGTTGACATTCTTAACCACGTCACTGCGGTAGACCTTCAGTGAACAACCGTAGTCGTGTAACTGAACCTTCGTTACCTTGGAGATCAGCCAGTTGGCCAGCATTGAAGGCAAGCGGCGCAGTAAAAAGGCGTCCTGCCGCTTGACTCGCCAACCACTGACAATGTCATAACCAGCCTCGATACCCTCCAGCAGCCGGGGAATATCGGCCGGGTCATTCTGTAAATCCGCGTCAATGGTGACGATCACCTGGCCACAGGCCCAGTCGAAACCAGCGGTAAAAGCTGCTGTTTGCCCAAAATTACGACGGAAACGGATCACCTTAACATGGGGATCCAGTTTATGGAGTTCCCGCATGATTTCATAACTGCGATCATAACTACCATCGTCCACAAAAATAATTTCATAACATTGGCCAGACTCACGTAAAACTGTGTCCAACCGGGTATAAAGCTGTTTCAAATTCTCTTCCTCGTTGTAAACAGGGACAACAATAGATAAATCGAGTGAGTCGGCCTCAATAGTTTCCCTTTCAACAGCCCACCCAGGTATTTTTTGGGGGGAAGCGGAAAAGCTGGTCAGTGAATCCGCATGGGGTCTTTCCTTTACAGTCATAATCATCAATCTCCGAACTGTTGGTTGTTATTCACTCGAGGAGATCTTTCATTTTTCAGGAAGTCAACCTGATCCCTTTTGATCGCCTAAGAATCCAACTCTGGCACCAGTCTCACTTTAACATAGGACAATAGGAACTAAATGTGAAATAAGTTAGAAAATGGTTAGAAAAGAGGAAAAACACTATACAGACATAAATTCAGGATTTAGACTAAGACTATTCGCCATCTGTCGAATTTCAGCTTGATAGACCGGATTCATAATAATGACCACATCCGGCTGATAATCTTGCAGAAACCCAGGCGTCACAATCTGTTGTCCAACCCCGGCGGTGTACATCCCCTGTTTACGAGGATTGATATCTACGACATATTCAATCTGGTCTTGAGTCTTGAGCACATTCAAAAAAGTCACTCCCTTCGACCCACTGCCCCAGACGACCACCCGCTGTCCGGCCTGGGTCATCTGGGCCAACTGATGCCGCCAATGCTCTACCTTGCGTCGATATTTGTCGGCAAAGGCCGTCACCAGAGCAGCCATCTCCGGGAGGCTATTCTCAGACGGTGACGTAGAACCGGCTAAATCCTCACGGGGCAATGCCTCGATGGTCAGAAACTGCCCCTCATACGTTTCAGCCAGGTAATGGACCTCAAACCCACACGACGTAAACAGACGAGCCAGCGAGCAAGGGCTGAAGTAAGAATAATGTTCGTAGATCAGGTCCCAAATGCCCATATCTCGTAACGTGAACAAGACATTTGGCACTTCAAAAAACACTACCGTCTTCAGACGATGGCCGATTGACCGGCGTACACTGTTTAGAAAATCACGGGGAAATTGGATGTGCTCTAAAACATGGCGGCTGCAGATCAGATCAGCCTGATAATCGGCATAACGTTCCGAGTAAAAATCCTGGATGAATGTTATCTGCTCCAGAGCTGCCTCTGCATCTGAATCAGGCACGTAACTTGGATCAAATCCTACACCGCGATTCCCCCCCAATTCGCCTAGCAGCTTCAGAAAATCGCCTTGACCGCAGCCGATCTCAAGGACATTCTTGTTATGTAAATCATAACGATCGACCAATTGCCTGGCCAGGGCCTCGGCATAGCTCTGGAAACGGGGTGAGAAATGGAGAGAGTTTTCATAAGCCTGGCTATATTCCATCAACTCTGGCTTGAAAGCTAGATTGAAAATGTGCCCACAATCCCGGCAAAATCCTAACCGGATATCCCCACGGGGAGCCTGGATAGCTTCCTCCCGGCTTGGCCAGAGCAGGTTGCAATGCACAGGTACATCGAGAATCTCGACAAAGACATCAATATCTGTCCCATGGCAGACAGGGCAGATGCCCTCCTGAGAAGTATTATAGTTGTTTATCATTGTAGATATCCAAGCATTATACAGAAACGTTCTGCTGTGTATAAAATAGCAGGGTAGCAAGTAACAATTTGCTACCTGCTACCCTGCTCCCCTGCTACTTGTTCCTTGTCGTCAGACCGGCATAAGCCTGGCCGTGACTCCCATCCGGTCGAGGTCCTGCTGAATTTCATTGCAGTAAATCGAGTTCATCACGATGACAACATCGGGTCTATATTCTCGTAGAAACTCCGGTGACACAATCTGCTGTCCGGTTCCGGCCATATAAGTGCCGTGTTTGTAAGGATTGATATCAACTGCATACTCAACTTCGTCTTGAATATCGAGTGTCGTCAAAAAGGCGACCCCTTTTGAACCGCCCCCCCAAATCACGGCTCGCTGCCCATTCTGCCTGATTTCCTGCAAATCCTTTTGCCAGGTCTCCAGTTTGTGTCGATAATTTTCAGCAAAACAGGTCACGTCTTGCTTTAACGTTTCTAAATCGTTCTCCTGATCGAGGACAGTCTGGTCAGATCCGTTCCCGGGTCTGGCCTCTATCATCAGGTATTGATCATCATACTCCCTGGCCAGATCAATCACCTCAAAGCCACACTTTCGAAATAAACGGGCTAACGAACCCAGGCTAAAGTAAGAACAGTGTTCATAATAAATGTCCCAAAACGCTAACTCACGCAGAATACGCACCACATCTGGAACCTGAAAAAAGACAATCGTATCTGGCCGATCCCCAATTGAACGCCGCACTATGCTGACGAAGTCAAACGTATTCTGAATATGTTCCAGGGTCATCTTGCAGCACACAAAGTCACCGCGATAGTCAGCATATTTCTCCGAATAGAAATCCTCAATGAAGGTGATTCGATCTGAGGCTTCACTCTGGTTACGCCCGCTGACGTAAGCTGGATCAAAGCCAATTCCCCGATTGTTACCAAGTTCGCACAGCAGGGTTAAGAACTCACCCTGGCCACAGCCGATCTCGATGATGTCCTTACCGTGCAAATCGTATTGCTCAATCAAACGGGTGGCCAGGTTCCGATGAAACAGATTGAAGGTGGAGGAGAAACCCTGCGTTGGTTCATATTCGGCTGAATATTCATGCAGGCTGGGGTCGAAGACAACATTAGAGATAAACCCACAGGTCTGGCAGAACCCCAAAGCAATATCCCCCCGGGGATAATCTAGGGCCTTCTCCCGGCTGGTCAGGAGTAACACGCTATGTACGGGAACGTTCTTAAGCTCATAAAAAATCGACATTCGCCCTGAATTACAGTTGGGGCATGTTTGGTTTACTGACATTGTTTTAGTCTAGTTTCTGTCTGGAAACTATCCCTGGCTACCACCTTACCGGAGTGTGAATGCTCCGATTGTTGGGTGCAAGGCTCTACTACAGCTCGGCGGAAATCCTTCAGTAGTTGTTATGTCACTTT
>DAOUMU010000243.1:0-2278 GCA_034409055.1 Anaerolineae bacterium | reverse complement strand
TCCAGCAGGGCATGATGAAACGTCCAGAGGCAGCGATAGTCGGCCTCGGCCAGGCGGAAGAGGGCCAGGCGCATCAGGGGTGGCTGGGTCAGATCAAAACCACGTTTGCAATCAGCACGCAAATAGGCCTGGAAACGGTCTTCTTGCTCGGTGGCGGACAAATCACGCCAATCTTGCTGTTCCAGCGGGATTTCGACTTGACCATAGACTAACTGAAAGGGCTGAGGCAAGTTTGTCCATTGAAAAGCGGTGCGTAAGATGGGATGGCGGGCCACAAGTTCTTGCCAACTTTGGATGAAGGCCGTCATATTCAGCGCTTCGGGCAGGCTCAAAATCATCTGCTCAATATAGACGCCCAATTCACCGGCCTGTAGGCTATGGAACAGCATTCCCTGCTGCATAGGTGACAGGGGATATGAATCCTCGACCGCCTCGGTGACCATCAGAATGGGCAAATCAGCCAGACGTTGGTCGGGATTCTCGACGATACCGGCCAACAAGGTCTGAAAATGGGCCAGCATGTAGGTAATAGTGGAGTCATCAAACAGGTCAGTGTCATATTCAAACCGGCCGGTGATGCTTTCGGTCTTGGGGTAAAGTTCAAGGGTCAAATCAACTTTTGCCGTGCCATTGTGAATCCCCTCCGGCTTCATCGTCAAACCCAGGCTACTTTGCAAGTCGGCAAACTGCCTTTCTTCCGACACGGGGATATTCTGAAAGATAAACATTGCCTGGAATAAGGGGGTACGACTCAGATCCCTGGCTAAATTCAATTCATCTACCAACTTCTGCAAGGGCAAGTCTTGGTGATCATAAGCCTCTAAAGTTACCCGGCGCACTCGTTTTAGCAGTTCTCGAAAGCTAGGATTACCTGATAAGTCGGTCCGCAGCGGTAGCGTATTGATGAACAAACCGATCAAGTCTTCAATTTCGGCCCGGTTACGATTGGCTATGGGGGCGCCCACAATGATATCTTCCTGGCCGGTATAACGGTAAAGTAGGGTTTTGAAAGCGGCCAGCAAGGTCATAAATAGGGTGACACCTTCCTGCTGACTAAGAGCCTTAAGCTTGTCCGTTAAGGTTTGGGGTAGCGTGAGAGTTTGGATATTACCTCGAAAAGTGCGAACGGGGGGGCGTGGATGGTCAAACGGTAATAGCAAAGGCGATGGCTCAAAGTCGCTTAGTTTTTGTTTCCAGTAGGCTAATTGGTTGGTCAGAGCAAAGCCTGCTTGCGGGGAAGTCTGTTCTTGTAGCCACTGCTGTTGCCAGCAGGCGAAATCTGGGTATTGGATGGGCAGTTCAGGTAGTGACAAGGGGGTACCGGTTAGCAGAGCTTGATAACGATTTGTCAACTCTTGCAAAAATAAGCCTACAGACCAACCATCAGAGATTATGTGATGTATTGTCAGGAGAAGAATATGTTTCTCCGGGGCCAGTTTGAGCAGAGTGGCTCGCAGCAAAGGCCCTGTGGTTAAATCAAAGAGGCGTTGAGCTTCGGCCGTTGTCAAACGTTGCATCTCGGCTTCTTGTTTCGTTTCTGACAACTCCTGGAGATCTATTGAGGATAACGTTAGAGATGAGGTTGGATGAACGACCTGGAAAGGTTGACCATCTTCAACAGTGAAAGTAGTTCGTAGCGCCTCGTGACGTAGCACAATGCCGTTGAGACTTTGCTCTAAGGCGGTAACATCTAATGGACCAGTTAGATGTAGAGCAACAGGGATATTGTAGGTTGGGGTATCGGGGATTAATTGGCTGAAAAACCACATCTCCTGTTGGGTGGCTGAGAGAGGTATTTCTCCATCCCGTGAGACAGGTTGCAAGGCAGGTAGTTGGCCCATTTGCGCTAAGGTCGATCCCGCATCGGGTGCTTGACGCATTGTTTCAATATAGGTGGCCAGTTCAGCTATGGTGGGTGCTTCAAACATACTTTGTAGGGGTATGTCTACGGCGAAGAATCGGCGTACCTGGGAGATGAGTTGCGTCATCAGCAACGAATGTCCTCCCAACTCGAAGAAATTATCGTGAATGCCAACCTGTTCAAGCCCAAGAAGCTCTACCCAGATTCCTGCCAACATCTCTTCAACAGGGGTACGCGGAACTGTATAGCTTTTTTCCAATTCAGGTCTGGCTTGATCGGGCGCGGGGAGTGCTCGACGGTCTATCTTACCGCTAGTGGTTAAAGGCAGGGTGTCCAGTGAAACAAAGGTCGAGGGCAGCATATACGGCGGCAACTGCTCCTGCAAGAAAGTGCGTAGTTCGCTGCCGGGAGGGACAG
>DAOUMU010000242.1:0-1566 GCA_034409055.1 Anaerolineae bacterium | reverse complement strand
AGAATCAAGGAAACAACATCTGGTCAAAGGCAGTGACGGATGACCCCTCTCTTCTGATGTGATGACAAGACAGTCAGGGGACGCAATCCATTCAGAAGGAGTTGGGCTCGAATGAGGCTTACCGCCGCTATACGGAGCAACGCACCATCGTCGAGCGGCTCACCGGCCAACTCAATCTGCTGCGACAAACTGATTCGACGGACGCAGATAAATTGAAAGAACAGTTGGCAACAGCTATAGATGAACTCGATCAACGCGAAAGCGACCTGCATCAGGCCTGTCCACGCTGGCAAGAATTAGTCGCGCCTCAGGCTGGAAAATCTCCTCTTGATGACATCGCCAGCAAATTGCTGCCGGGGACTCTGCTCCTGGCCTATCTCTTTCACGACGACAGCTTGCTGGCCTGGGCCGTGACGATCGAGGGGTTGGCCGGACGGACCAGCGTCAAAACGTTTCAAGGTGAGAAATTCATCGCTTCAACGTTTGCCTATCGAGTGAAAACATGGCGAGAGCAAGTGAGCAAGAATGAAGAAGATGCACAACTGAGTACCGCTCTGGCCCAGGTTCTGCTCGAACCGTTCGACTGTCTCATTGCCCAGACTGAACACCTGGTAATCGTTCCCTACGCCGAGTTGAACATGTTGCCCTTCCAGGCGTTGCCCTGGTGTGATCATCAGCCGCTCGGTCGGCAAGAACCGACGCTCGGCTGGCAAAAATCAGTCTCATATCTGCCGGCGGCCAGTATGCTTCAACACTTTAGACCGCTTGATCAAACTGCATCCGACGCATTGGTGGTGGGCGATCCCGAAAAGATGATTCCGCCTGGCAAAAGCGAACCAGTTCCCCCCCTCCCTGCTGCTCGTATCGGAGCCCGTCTGGTGGCCGATTTATATAACGTTCAGCCACTCATTGGCCCAGAGGCCACAGAGTTGGCTGTCCGTGACCAAATTGACCATGGGCCACGAGTGATCCATCTGGCGACCCATGGTTATCTCCAAGAGGATGCGCCGCTCGCCTCCTGTGTTGCGCTGGCGGATGGTGAAGCGCTCTCGGTTGATGAGTTGATGGGGTTGGATCTTAAAGCTGATATTGTCGTCCTCAGTGCCTGCGATACCGGACGTGGTAAGTTACAAGGCAGTGAACTGATCGGTCTGGCCCGGGGGGTACTCTATACTGGAGCCAGGGCGGTTATCGTTAGTTTGTGGCCCGTGGATGACATTCCTACCACAATTTTGATGCAGTTATTACACCACATTAAGCTGCGCACAAACAAGCCGTTTGCCCAGGCGCTATGGCAGGCCGAATATCAACTAAGGCAGATAACCGCTCCAAAGTTGCATAAATTCTGTGCCGTCGCTACCAAGCTCGTGGGTACGGATCCCCTTGAGCAAGCAGAATTCCTCCGTTACCTGAGTGATCAATTAGCCGCTTATCAAGACTTTGGTAGTGTCCCTCATATACGTGTATAGCGCAACTACCACCATATCTTGTGCTTTTGAGCGTCAAGTTAGGCAGTGCCACCGCTACATCTAGTAGCCTTTCGTCATACACGTAGTTCAGGGACAC
>DAOUMU010000241.1:0-7375 GCA_034409055.1 Anaerolineae bacterium | reverse complement strand
CTGCTCCCCAGCATCCCCACAATCAAAAAAGCCCCGCGTTGCAGCAACGCAGGGCTTGCAAATACCTCCCCACCTACATCCGCTCCCGTTTCAAATAAAGAGTCGTCAAAACAGCCTCCTCGTCGGTGGCATGGTCAGCCGTGACCGCCACTAACTCCCAACCACTACCGCCCACCCGCTGTAGAAATTCCCACAAATCCGGGCAAGTGTCCAGGGCCCCCGGCGTATCGGGAGACAGATCACCCTGCCAGCGTCCGTTGACAAACGTAACCCGCATCAGTTGTGAGGTGCAAATCATATATTCAAATCGAGCCATGTCCGTATCCTCTTCGAACGTGTTGGTTGCCGGTGTGTTACCCAACTCCATCAAACCAGAATTTGGCTTGCCAGCAGGGTAAAAAGTAACTTCCACTTGATGTCGCCAGCCAACTCGTGAAACGTGAAACGTGAAACGTAATGACTTATCTATGGCTTGATTTTACGTCACTGCCCTGTGGGTTTACGCTTTACGTCACCTGCCCTGTGGGTTTACGTGGTTGGATGCTCTATGAGGTCGTCTCACCGGAAGCTACTTTTTCATTGTCAATTCTGGTTCTATGAACTCCCCAAAGTGTACCTCGAAATTGGTAAAGTCCCAAAAATCGTGTTACGTGTTACGCAAGAGGTCACGGACAAATTCATCACGTTTTACGTTTTACGTTTTACAAAGTATAATTTTTATAGTAGATTTTATAAAAAAGAGGAGCAATATGCCAAACAGATTAGCCCAGGAAAGCAGTCCCTATCTACTGCAACACGCCAACAACCCGGTCGATTGGTATCCGTGGGGCGAAGAAGCCCTGGCCAGGGCCAGGGCAGAAGACAAGCCGATCTTTTTAAGCATTGGCTACTCCGCTTGCCACTGGTGCCACGTAATGGAGCAGGAAAGTTTTGAAGACGAGCAAACCGCCCGCATGATGAACCAGCTTTTCGTCAATATCAAAGTTGACCGGGAAGAGCGACCCGACCTTGACTCAATCTATATGGAGGCCGTGGTGGCCATGACCGGCCAGGGGGGCTGGCCCATGAGCGTCTTTCTGACCCCGGAGGGCCTTCCTTTTTACGGTGGCACCTATTTCCCCCCGGCGCCGCGCTACGGTCTACCCAGCTTTGTCCAGGTTTTGCAAGCCGTGGCCCACGCCTATCACCACAAAAAAGAGGATATTGTCCAAAACGAGACGGCCCTGCTGGCCCGGATGAAAACCACCCTTTCGCTGCAAGCAGAAAGCTCATTAGACCCGGCCGTGCCCGAGTTAGCCGTATCCAACCTGTCACGCTCCTTCGACCGGACCAACGGCGGCTTTGGCGGGGCGCCCAAATTCCCCCAGCCGATGACCTATGACTTTCTGTTACGGGCTTACCACCGTCACCAACGAGCCGGTACCCTGGAAATGGTCGAATTAACCCTGCACAAAATGGCCCACGGGGGCATGTACGATCAGCTCGGCGGTGGGTTTCACCGTTACTCAGTCGATAGTGTCTGGCTGGTGCCCCATTTTGAAAAAATGTTGTACGACAATGCCCTGTTGGCCCGGCTTTACCTGCACGCTTATCAGCTTACCGGCCGGCCCTTCTATCGCCGGATTGTGGAGGAAACGCTCGATTACGTGGTTCGGGAGATGACCCACCCCGGTGGAGGCTTTTATTCCACCCAGGACGCCGACAGCGAAGGGGAAGAAGGTAAATTTTTCCTGTGGACTCCGGCAGAGGTTAAGAGGATTTTAGGCCATACGGAGGGAGAGATTTTCTGCACGGCCTACGATGTGCAGCCCGGTGGGAATTTTGAGGGCCAATCTATCCTCAACATCCCCCAACCTTTTGCCCAGGTCGCCGAGAAATTCGGCTTAACTCTGGCCGAATTGACCCAGGTCCTGGACCGGGGCCGGGCCAAATTATTTGAGGTTCGCGAAAAGCGGGTCAAGCCGGGGCGTGACGAAAAGATCATCACCGCCTGGAACGGGCTGATGCTGGCCGCCTTTGCCGAAGCCGGCCGCGTGCTCGAGCGGCCGGATTACACCGGGATGGCCACGCGCAACGCCGAGTTTGTCCTGTCAACTATGCTGAAGGAGGGGCGGCTGTTCCGCACCTGGAAGGCCGAACCGGACCAGGCCAAACTGATGGGCTATCTCGAAGATTACGCTTTTTATGCCGATGGCCTGCTGGCCCTTTATCAAACCACCTTCAACCCCCGCTGGTTCCAGAAGGCCCGGGCCCTTATGGACGTCGTCCTTGAACATTTTGCCGATCAAGAAGACGGCGGCTTCTTTGACACGGCCGACGACCATGAGCAGTTGGTCATGCGTCCCAAAAGCCTACAAGACAACGCCCTCCCCAGCGGTAACAGTATGGCCGTGCGCACCCTGCTTTTGCTGGCTGCTTATACCGGCCAAACCCCCTATGAAACACCGGCCCTCAAAGCCCTGGCCGCCTTACAAGGGTCTCTGTCTCAATATCCGGGGGCATTTGCCCACTGGTTGGGCGCCCTGGAATTTACCCTGGCCCCGCCCAAAGAAATTGCCCTCATCGGTCAATTGGACCACGAGCAGACTACCCCCATGCTCCATACGCTGCAACACCCCTACCGTCCCAACCAGGTTGTGGCCGTTGCCAGCGAAAATGACACCACCGGGCATCCCGAGCTGGTCACAGCCCGTCCTGGCCAAGACGGCCAAACCACGGCCTATGTTTGCCAAAATTTCACCTGCAAACAGCCGGTCACCACGGTCGAAGCGTTGGAGAAATTATTGTAGAACAAGTTGCTAACTTGTTCGGGCAATTTAGATGAAGGTTAAAAAATTAATTGGGGTAGGCCGGGCATCCCCATGCCCGGCCATCTATTCCCCGATTATTTTCTTAAGTCCCATGCAAATTGCCCTACAAAAAAAAGCCACCAAATCTCGGTGGCTTTTCTGATAATAAAGTATAAAGTTCTAAGGAATAAAATCCTACAGGTTGCTGACGATGTTGCTGAAGACGTTACCAACGACCGGACCAAGCAGTAACAGAATAGCGATAACGACGATGGCCACAAGAACCAGAATCAACGCGTACTCTACCAGGCCCTGACCTTCTTCACGAGGAAGGAATAACATTGTGTTTGCCTCCTTTCTTCAAAATTTTAAGACAGTATCACAATATCACAGGCTGAGGAATTTTGCAAGAACTGTCGAACTTTGTCTACATTATAGCTCAAAACTCAAGACGGGGAACCCCAATAATTGGGGGTTATCAGGTATCATCTCAATAATTCGGGGTGGGGTAGGGGCGAGGCAACTCGGAGAGCAGGTTGTTTGCTCCGAGACCCTCAATCCGAGTTACCTCGCCCCTACTTTTTGAGAAGATACGTTATCAGTAGCTAAAATCCTCCGGCCAATACGCCCTCAATCACTTGCTCGAAATCCTCATAGGGATAAGCCCCGGCCAGGGCAACGCCGTTCACCAGAAAGGCCGGCGTGCCTCGCACCCCCATCAATTGGGACAAACGGATATCATCTTCTAGCGAAGCGCGATCCGTAAAGTTAGCCAGGCAGTTTTCAAAGGCGGCCGTATCCAACTCCAACGTTCCGGCCAGGCGAGTTAGATTGTCAAAAGTAAAGCCTATCCCTTGATTAGCATAAAGTAGATTGTGATAATCCCAAAAACGGTCCTGTTGAGCCGCGCACTCGGTCGCTTCGGCCGCCGTCATTGAGTCGGCCCCCAGAATTGGGAAATGAACGTAGGCCATCCGTACCTGGCCGGTGTCAATATATTTTTCTTGAATGAGAGGCAATGTCTCCTGGGCCCACCGGCCACAATAGCCACAATTAAAATCGCCAAACTCGATCAACGTGACCGGCGCGTTGGGATCCCCCTGAAAATGACGGGCCGCGGCGATCACAGCCAGCATAATGGCTTGATGCGGGTCAGGTTCATTAATTTGGCCGGAGTCTGCCACGGCTGCCAACGGGGCCACATTTGTCTCCGGCTCAGGCATCACCAGCGGCCGGAGGTAAAAGCCCCCCAAACCCCCTACCAGCAAGCCTACAATTAAAAGCACCCACGCCCGCTTGAGGAAACCCTCCTGTCCGCCACTCTCTTCCCTTTCTTGGGGAATTTCCGGTGACGGGGTCAGTATTTCTTCATCCCTGCTCTGTTCGGCTATTTCGACCTCACCCAAATTTCTCTCGTTTACTTCAGTCATTATCAGATCCTCCCCGATTTGACGATGGACGAACATACCCCGAAAATCTACCTTGAAGCCGGGCAAAAATCAAATGGGGGTGTTCATTTACTTTAGAGAGAGGAGCCAGCACGCCCACGTGCGGCTCCGTTTGGCACGTAGGCGTGCCAAACTCCTCATAGCCCAAACCATTTGAAACACACCCAAATCAAATGGGTTTCATTTATCAGGCCGCCTCAAGCCGTTCCAGGGCCCGGTCAAGCCGCTTGAGGACCGTCTCTTTGCCTAAAACGGCCAGGGTCTCAAAGAGGGGGGGAGCGACTTTTTTACCGCACACCGCCACTCTGATTGGTTGGAACATCTGGCCTGCTTTTACTCCCAGCGCCTTGGCCCCATTTCTGAGACTGGTTTCAAGGCTGTCGTGGGTAAACTCGGTTTCGGCCAGCAGGTTTCGGGCGTTTTGCAGGATATTGGAGACATCGGCCAGGCTCATCTTCTTGGGAACGAGTAAGTCCAGATCGTAGGCGGGCAACTCATCCACAAAGAAAAAATCCACCCAGGCGACGGCGTCACTCAAAACGGTCAGACGCTCCTGAATCATGGGGCTGATTTTGAGTAGGGTCTCATAATCGGCCTTGAGGCCGGCCGCCTCAAGATAGGGCATCAGCAATTCTGTCAATTCCTCCACCGGCAAGGCCCGCATATACAGGCCGTTGAAATGGTCAAGCTTATCGTAATTCCAGGCAGCCGGGGCCGCGTTTACCCGCCTCAGACTAAACCGCTCGATAAGCTCGTTCCGGCTCATAATCTCGGTCTTATCATCGTAACTCCAGCCAAGCAGCGCCAGATAATTAACCATGGCCTCAGATAGATAGCCCAACGCCTTAAACGTCCGCACAAAAACGGGTAAGAGCCGACCGTCCGGGGCTCGCTCTTCTCGTTTGCTCATTTTACCTTTGCCGGTGGGATTCAGAATGAGCGGCAAATGAGCCATCACCGGCGGTTCCCAGCCAAAGGCATTGTACAAATGAAGATGAAGCGGTAGACTATTGACCCATTCATCACCGCGCATAATATGGCTAATTTGCATCAACCGGTCATCAATCACATTCGCCAGGTGATAGGTGGGGATACCATCAGATTTCATCAGAACCGCATCTTGCAGATTGGCGTTTTGAAAGGTAATATCACCCCGGATTACATCGTGGACCGTTATTTCCCCCTCAAGCGGTAATTTGGCCCGAACCACGTAACGCTCCCCCCTGGCCGCTCGCTCGGCCGCCTGAGCGGGGTTGATATGGCGACAATGACGGTCATAGCCGGTTGAAGGGTCGTTCCTTGTTTGGCGTTCCCGGCGCACGGCTTCCAGCCGCTCAGGGGTACAAAAACAGCGATAGGCATGGCCTGCTTCAATTAATTGCTGGCAATACGCCTGGTAAATGTCCAAACGCTCAGTTTGCACATACGGTCCATAATCACCGCCCACCTCTGGACCTTCATCCCAATCCAGTTTCAGATAGCGCAGCCCATCCAACAGCCATTGCAGCGATTCAGGATTGTAACGCTTCTGGTCCGTATCCTCGATACGGATAATAAATTTGCCCCCATGATGGCGGGCAAAGAGATAATTAAAAAGAGCAGTCCGGGCCCCGCCCACGTGAAAATCGCCGGTAGGGCTGGGCGCGTAACGTACCCTAACCGTGTTAGAGGGTGTTGTCATTTGTCGTTATTCCTCAATGGTAAATTCTTCGGGTGTATCGGTATCAAAAAGAGCTTTGATGCGAGGCATATGGAAGTACCACATGGAGATAATCACCCCAACCGCCAGACGGAGACCGTTGATTAACAGGTTACTGATCAAAGCCTCTCGATTTGAGGACGAGGCAGGATTAAAAAATACGGCCATCCAATAAAAGCCAGACCAAATCACAATCCACCACAGAAAAAGAACCCGGCCCCAATTACGCCGTCTCCACAAGCCATAAGCACTACCCGTAAACCCCAAGCCAAAGGCGGTATTAAAAATAAAAACCAGCCAGATCATGCTCTGATTCTCAAGCACCTCACCACCAAGCTGGACCACTCTGGTTAATAACAACAGCCTGGCAAAAGACAGAAAGGCCAAAACCAGGGCCCACAGGGCAAAAACAGGTATTCCCCAACTTCCCCAATGCCGTCGAACAAATGCAGCCAACGAAAATGATTTCACTTTAATCAACCTAAATCAAACTTTCTCAAAGTCCAGCGCCTTGTGACGCATCACCACACTCTGGACTAATCCAATCGCGATCAAAAAAGCGGTCAGTGAACTGCCCCCGTAACTTACAAACGGCAACGGTGTCCCGGTTACCGGCAACATACCCAGGTTTACCCCCAGATTTACAAAAGACTGAAAGAAGATCACAGCAGCGACGCCCACACAGATCTGTCGACCAAAGGAGTCACTGGCTAAATCGGCCGCCCGCATAATACGCCAGATAAGGACGACAATAAGCAAGAACAGAAGCAGCGCCCCTAACAGCCCTAGCTCTTCACCGATAACGGAGAAGATAAAATCGGTGTGGCGCACTCGTAAAAAGTGGAGCTGGTTTTGGGTACCAATACTAAAGCCCTTCCCCAATACACCCCCGGAGCCAATGCCAATCAACGCCTGTTGAATATTGTAGTAAGAATCCGGGTCGCTTTGAGGATCCAAAAATAGCAAAACACGACCCCGCTGGTAATCTGCCAGGGTCAGCCAGATCACGGGACTGAGCAGGAGTGCTCCCAGCCCCAGCAAGCCTACGTGAAATAAATGAATCCCCCCCATTAAAGCCATAATCAGCCAGACCATTCCCAGAATAACGGTTGTCCCCAAATCTGGCTGGAGATAGATTAAAACCAGGGGGGGTACGATTAACACGAATGACAACAACAAATTGCGCAATTTGTTCATTTCCCCATCACGGTCTGCCAGAACCTTGGCAGTGACAATGATCAACACAATTTTAGCAATCTCACTGGGCTGAACCGGGAAGAGGCGAAAATCTAACCAGCGCAACGTACCGGCAGTTAACTCGGCGGCAATAAAGAGAGTCCCCAAGATGATAATCATCACCACATATAAAAGCTTGTAGAAAGAAGCATAGTAACGATAATCAACAGCCGCCACTAAAACCAAGATTACCAGGCCAATAC
>DAOUMU010000240.1:0-22498 GCA_034409055.1 Anaerolineae bacterium | reverse complement strand
GGTGGCACCAGGGGGTCCAAGGCCGTGGTGGGGATGACGATCAAGACCAGGGCCAGGGCCTGGTCTAACTGCAACACGTTGGCCGCCCGTAAGGCGTTGGCGACCTGATGTTGTAAATCAACCACAGCCTGGTGGCTGGGGTTTCTGGTCGACCTGACCTGCACTTCCAGATTGAGGGTGTTGTCGTCCTCGTCCGTTGCCACGATTGCCCAGTTGTCCAGAATGGCCGGCGGATCGATTTGACCGACGTACTCTGCCAGCACCCGATCAATGGTTCGCTCCAGGGTAATCTTTTGAAAGGAGTCGACCGAAAGCGACCACAGGACCCAGGCCATCAGGACGAGCAGGATGGACGAGCTGACAATACCGCCCCTAAAAATGTTGAGACGCCCGCCATGGGTTAGTTTCGGCCGGAAGCCCAGCAGAAAAAAGACCAGGGCACTGGCGGCACTGATAGCAATCAGGTTGGTCAAGAAGAGGAGCAAGGCGCCCCTGGCAATTTCTAAATTGAGCCAGGAGATACCAATACCAACGGTGGCCAGGGGGGGAACCAGGGCCGCGGCGATGGCCACCCCCGGCAATGATGAGGACATGTCCTTACGGCACAAAGCGTACGCTCCGGCCAGGCCAGAAATCAGGGCCACCCCTAAATCGAACAAGGTCGGTTTAATCCGGCTTAAAATCTCGCCTGTAGGTCCGGTATTGGGTAGAATGAGGCCAATCAGCAAGCCCATGCCGATTGCCAGCAGCATACCGCGCAGGGTGGCACTGCTGGCCAGGTGCAATAATTTAACGTCTGCCTGAATGATACCCAGGCCAAGCCCCACAATGGCTGCCATGAGGGGGGCCACCAGCATAGCCCCGATGATCACAGCCGGACTATTCAACAGTAAGCCCAGGGCAGCAATCCCCGCCGCCAGGCCGATCATCATAAAAAAGTCAATCTTGGGCCGAGCGCCCCGGCGTACCTGTTTGTAGACCTCAACCCGTTCCTCCACGGCCAGTTTGGGCAAAAAGTGAGTTGTACGCCACCAGGCCCGGCGCAAGATAGAGCCAACGCTGCCATCAAACTGCTTGACAATAACGGTCGTCCCTTTATTTTCAATGGCAATCTGTTGGGGGATTGGGCCAAACACAAGCTGGCTAAATACACTCTCATTGCTGGCCCCCAGCATCGTCAAATCGTAACTCTCGGCCTCGGTGACCACCCCTTGCAGGATATTGTTTTCCTGAACGACTTTTGTTTTGAAGCGCGGGTTGTCCGCCCACGGCGCGGTAAATTCTCGCAGCCATTTTTTTCGCTCCGCCACTCTGGCTTCGTCTTCCGATTCACGGGTGATGTAAAAGGCTGTCACCTCACTCTGGTTTGAGGTGTTTAGGGCCAGGTTCATGGCCAGGGGCGTGTTGGGACCACCGGCCGTGGGGACTAATACCTTTATCCTTCTTTCTTTATTGAGAAAATCGCCCTCGGGCCAGGTGGGATCTGCTCTGACTACGAGCAAGTTACAGGGGGCTTGCTGTAAAATATCATCTAACGTGCTGCCCAATAAATAGCCTCTTTTGGGGGAATCTCCTTTCCAGCCCACTATGAGTAGGCTGGGTGAGACTTGTCTGGCGTATTTTAAGATGGCCTGGGCCGTGGCCGGATTTTGCAAAACCTTGGTTTCGATTGGAATATCGGTCAAGGCCGGCTGAAATTTGAACCATTCCTGCATTTGAGCTGTTTGTCGAACGGTAATAATCGTGAGCCGACCCTGATTCGTCTTGGCCAGAGCGTAGCCCACGTTCACCAGAGGTCGAAAATCATCCGGGTCGCGGGTGGCCACTAAAATATGAAAGTTGGATTGCCGGGAATTTTTAGGCATGGTAAAGGTTTACCTGGGTATGATTATTTTTTTAATAGACGACGATGTTATAGCCAGGTTATAGCTAGATGGCAAGTGGAATCACGCTTGTAGCACATTTTGGCTCTACGTGGATTCGAGGGGTAAGACCTGACAGGTTTAGTAATCTGTCGTTATTTGTTGCCAATTTGTTACAACTTACCTGTATTATCTGGTAAATTTTCGCTAAAACCTGTCAGGTCTGGCTTTTTACCCCACAAATCCGCGTTGAACTTACATTTTTAGCCACTTGCTCTACTGTCCAGGCAGGGTATAATGCTAACTTGTTGAGTTTGTATCCAGGCGGGCATTATCTGAATATCTATGGACACACGAGAACAATGACACCCATCATCGAAGTCGACAAACTGACCAAACGGTACAAGAACGTCGATACCAACGCTGTGGACGGCATCTCCTTCACGGTGGATGCAGGTGAATTTTTTGCTCTGCTTGGTCCTAACGGGGCCGGGAAAACGACCACCATCTCTATTTTGACCACCACCCTCTCCCCAACTTCTGGCACAGCCTTGATCGCGGGGTATGATGTTTCTCGTAATCCCAGCGCCGTCCGGCAAAAGGTCGGTATCATCTTCCAGAAGCCGAGCCTCGACCTCAACTTAACGGCAGAGGAGAATATTCGCTTCCATGCTATTCTCTACGGGCTTTACCCGTTCCGGCCTACCTTCTCCACCATGCCTGGGGCCTACCGGCAGCAAGTCCACGAACTGGCCACTATTTTGGGCATCGAAAAAGAGATCTTTCGCCCCATCAAAACCTTCTCTGGCGGTATGAAACGGAAGTTGGAGATTATGCGCAGTCTCATTCATCGTCCCCAGATCCTGTTCCTGGATGAACCCACTGTCGGTCTCGATCCGGCCAGCCGGCGCAACCTGTGGCAATATATCCGGCAGGTACAGGCCGAAAGTGGCACCACCGTCTTTCTGACCACGCACTACCTGGAGGAGGCTGAAGAGGCCGGCGCCATCTGCATCATCAATCAGGGAAAAATTGTCTCGTATGGCACCCCGGCCCAGGTAAAGGCCGAGTTGATTGAGGAATATCTCCTCATCGACGCGGCAGACCGAGCCCGATTGCAAGCAGAATTGACCCGCCTGGCTATTCCTTTCACCCAGACGCCCTTGTTCAGGATTGACCTGAATGGTCGCAGTGTACACCAGCTCATCAAGTCGATTGATACCCCCTTGACGGTGGTCAAAACGCATACCCCAACCCTTGAGGACGCCTATCTGGCGATTGTGGAGCGGTCATGAACGAATTGAACGCCATTCTGGCCATTTCTTACCGGGATCTGATGAAATTTCTGCGTGATCCCCTGCGTATGGTGTCGACCCTCATCTTCCCGGTCATCTTCATCGGTATTTTGGGAGGGAGCTTTCAATCAAACCTGGGGGCCCAATTTGGCTATGATTTTTTAACCTTCACCTTCACCGGTGTCTTTGCCCAGACGCTTTTCCAGTCGGCGGCCCTTGGTCTCATTTCTCTGATCGAGGATCGGGAGAATGATTTTAGCCAGGAAATATTTGTTTCGCCGATTTCTCGCTACTCCATTGTTTTCGGCAAGGTTTTGGGCGAATCGCTGGTGGCCTTAAGCCAGGGTATAGCCATCGTCATATTTGGTATGATCATTGGCATCCCCATTTCTGGAATCCAACTGATCAGTTTAGGCTTGGTCGGCATCGGGGCCTGCCTATTTGGGGGAGCGTTTGGGGTGATCATTATGGCCAATATTACCAGCCAGCGTGCGGCCAACCAGATTTTCCCCTTCATTATGTTGCCCCAGTATTTCCTGGCCGGTGTATTCAGTCCAATCCAGATATTGCCCTGGTATTTGGATATCCTGTCGCTCATTTCGCCTATGCGCTACGCTGTTGACTTAACCCGGGGGATGTTTTACGCCGGACTGCCAGCCTACCCGGAAGTTGTGCTGCAAAGCCCGGTCGTCAACCTCCTGGTTATGACCGGCATGTTCCTGGTTTTCCTGGCCATAGGTACCTGGCTTTTTGTCCGCAGTGAGCGGAATCGTTAGGGGGGCCATTGTCAATCCCGGCGGATGGCCCGCCACAGGCCGTCCACCGGTTCTACCAGCAGCACCGGCTGCCCGTCGATCAGCGATGGGCGCAATTTATCGCCGGTGTCTACCAGGCCGCTGGTCACCACCTGCCCATCTGTGGTCTGCATGCGGGCCACGCCGGCAGCTATGATGGCGGCGACCGGTTGCCTGCCCTGTAATTCCCGAATCTGGCCCACCAGATTGAAGCGGCCATCGTTGCCCGAGGCGGCCAGCCCCACGGCTGCCAGAGCCCCGATAATCCCGCCCCCATCACCCCCGAGAGGGCGCAGAATCAGGCTGTGAGTCTGGGCCAGGGTACGGGCCTCGGCGGCGGTCACCAGCGTCGTCTTGGTTCGCCGGCCAAATTCGGTCACCGCCGGGGGCGGGTCGATGGCCAGACAAAGCCCTGGGTCACTGCCCGGCTGGAAGCGGGTCAACATCAATTCGGCCACTTCCTCGGCCAGTTGGGTCAAATCCAGGCCGTTATTATCGATTGAGGCGGACGGAAGCACTTGCAGGTGCACGGTGTTGGCACTGTTTTTAGCCGTCATCGGGACACGGGGATCGGACAGGAGCTGGTGGCGGGTAACACCCAGTAGCTGAAAACGGGGGGCCAGTATGGCGGCCACTTCGCGGGCCAGGCGGCCCGTGCCCGGCGACGTGAGAGTGTCGGTATCATCCATAGCAATGTAGAGAGTTGACATTTATTACCTCATCCGGTATAATAGTTTTGGGTATATACCCAAAATATCTTGTGAAAGGAGTTGATAAAATGGCTAAAATCTTTGTCCGTGAGCGTCGCCACGTAGGTGAGCGCGCCGGTCGTCCCCGCTTTGCCGTGGTCGGCGTCCAGGGCAGCGATCTAAAGTTCTTCAAAACCCGGGTCCGCCGGGCCGAACTGGAGGCGATTGCCAAATCCATCGACGCTGAACTGGTCTACCTACCCCAGGGCAGTGGTGAACGTGGCGGTGAAGGAGGCGGCGGACGTCGCCGGCGGGGCCGACGAGACGAGTAAGGCTTTGCCTGATGCCCCGTCCTCGCAAACGCCGGCGGCTCTGGCGCAAGCCCCAACCGGCCATCTTTAAGCCGGTGGGCATCCCGCTGGAGTCGCTGGATAGAATCACCCTATTGCACGAAGAGTTGGAAGCGCTGCGCCTGGCCGACCTGGAAGGAGAACATCAGACCGATGCTGCTGAACAGATGAGCGTCTCCCGCTCCACCTTTCAGCGCCTGGTGACCGAGGCGCGGCGCAAAGTGGCCCTGGCCCTGGTGAACGGAGCAGCCCTACAAATAGAGGGCGGCACCTTTCGCCTGGCCAGCGTCCGCTGGCATTGCGCCGACTGTGGTCACGATTGGGACCTGGTCCACGGCCGGGGGCTGGGTCCACCCCAAGTCTGTCCCCGCTGCGGCAGTCGCTCCATTCGGGAACGCTCGGAGAAAAGGCGACGGCATCTGGAATAAGACCTGACGAGCCTCATGCCACGTAGATCCGAGTGCCGACGTGCTCACCCTGCAGGGCCCGGGTAATATTACCCCGTTCTAACCCATTGATAATGAATACTTCGCGCAGGCTGCGAGCATGCTGCAACGTCTCCAGCATACTGCGTTCGACGGCCAGATCGTCCAGGTCCAGGTTCAGCAGTTCGTTGACCTCGATCTCGGGGATGAATCTGGCCGTTGGTTGTTTTTTAGGGTCCGCCGTGTACAGGCCCGGCTCATCTTTGACCAGGATACAGCGTCGAGCCCCCATAACCTCGGCCAGTAAAAAGGTGCCAATGTCGGTCCGGTGGGGTGGAATACGCCCCAGGGCCGGCGGCTGCTCAAACAGGCCGTAGGGCGGCATGGCATGCACCACCGGCAGGCTACCCAGGGCGATGTAAGCCGCCAGCTTGGGCAGGTCGTCGTGACCGATTTTGATGCCCCCGTGCTGGCTGAGCAAAATGGCCACCATCAGGGCGTTTTGCTCGCTGATACTGGACCCCAGGCGAGCCAACACTCCCGTCGGCATACCCAGGTCGGTGGCGATGGCGTAGGCATGCCGGGCCCGGGTCCCCCCGCCGGTGGCGATGATAATGGGGTACGACCGGCGCGCCTCCACCAGCTCGTCCAGAACCGGTAGCAGGGCCTGCCGTCCTCGATCAATAATACTCTGTCCGCCAATTTTGACCACGATCAGGTCGGGCATGGGCCGGTAGACCGGGCCGGTGTCGGTCTCGGTTAGCAATGCTTTGTCCATCAGCGACTCGCCCATCAAGTTGGACTCGATGTGTAAACGTCCGCTGTCGTCGTATTGAAGGGTCATATGTTTTTCCTGAAGTGATTAGATTTGTGATGGTGCTGCACTGGGGGTGGTCCCCAATATCGAGGCATTTTAGCACGGGAGGGGGGATTGTCAATTAACAATGAGTAATTAGCAATTAACAATTGTTCATTACTCATTGCTAATTGCTAATTGAATAACGGGAACCAAATCAATCATAGCCATACTTCTGGATGATTTCCTCAACCATCCCTTTAAGCTGTTGCCTCATGTTGAAGCTCAAATCTCCAGCCTTCTCCATTACCCAATCTTCACTCTGATCTTTGCCGAAGTGCCATCTCAAAACAAAAAACGAAATGACCAAGGCGACTAACGCAACAAAGGCTTGGAATGGGTTCTCAAGGATAGAACTGTACCCGCTGATGTCGTATCCTATCACCCTTTCAACGAAGTACATACCCAACACCACAATGGCCAATACAAACACGACGATCATGAACGGACCCAAGACCATGCTGATGGCAATGAAAGGGAGACCGATCAGGATAGTGATGAAATCCCACAAAGAGAGAAGGGTATACAGAACAGTGAGGGCAACGACGTTCTTCAAAGTGAAACGGATTCTAGTCAAACCTACGTTGGCGATTACTATGAGAAACTGTCCAACCCCATAGAGGATGAAAACCAAAGGCAGTATGTAGGGCCAGTTCACTGAAAGTCTCGTTGCTGAAGCAATCACTCCCAGAGCAGCTAGAAAGGTCAGTGCTGCGCCTGCGTAGTTCAAGCCGTCAAACAGTTTCAGGTAGCCAGCCTTTTTCATCTTTCTCCTGATTGTGTAGTGAGTGAGCGATGTTTGAACCGTGCCAGATTCTTCCCAGTTGACCCGGAGAGTCGCATCGATTTGCGCCGTCGAATGCTCCCGTCACACGGCGCACGACGAATCCTCGCCTAAAGGTGATGTGGTTCATGAGACATCACCCCACCAGCGAGAGCTACCCCAATTTTACGCCACTTCACGGGCACACGCAACCTCAATTAGACACTCGCTTCAGTTAAACACAGCTTGGGCGCTCGCGCAACAACGGGTTTGTTAGCCGTTGTTCTGGCCTGAAAAACTTTCAGGTATCACTAAAGAGTATCGTCGAAGTTACTTTGGATGAGGTTTTGCAATTCAGAATTCAACTGTCCGTCTTTGTCGAAGAGATCCTCTTTTTTCCCTCTGGTAGAGGCAAGAAAACCCCAACTTTTGCGATCAAGGGGGGGAGTAAATCCGAATCCACAGAAGAAATAATAAGATTGTGTTTTTAGTTCAGCTTCTATACGTTTGCGAATTAAATCCTGATCGATAATTGAAATGTCGGAACGTGAGGCAGTGTCGAAAAAAATATCTCTTACAACCATGCCAGCGGTATTTTTGTCCTGTCCTGATGGTGTATGACTTTCAACATATAAACCGCCTTCAATATAAGCTGTTTTATATATCCAAGAATAGATAATTCTTGTGTTTTTGTTTGCGCTACTAAAGATATAAATGGCAGGCTTTTGTGAAGCTTCGGTTATATTCGTTTGATACACAAAATGAAAGACACCGCCTACAAGATGTTTCTCCAACTGACTTTGTTCGAAAGTCATTGATAATTCTGAAAGCCAGAGGCAGAGAAAATATGGAGATATTAATTTAACCCATCCTAACGGAATTTTTTCCTCTTTGATAAGATCTTTCTGGAGTAATTTCAAACTTGGAGCGAAATTCTGGTTTACAAACGAGTCAAGTATTGCTTTGCCACTACCGTAAGTCCGAATACTGCAATAACCATTATAGACCTGATTATCTTTCAAACCCGAATCAGAATCAAGCACATAAGAGCTTGGTTCATCGAATGCACGTTGTGACAATATTAA
This sequence comes from Anaerolineae bacterium, assembly GCA_034409055.1. Taxonomy (GTDB): domain Bacteria; phylum Chloroflexota; class Anaerolineae; order 4572-78; family J111; genus DAOUMU01. Next base: position 14,379 of record DAOUMU010000240.1, on the reverse strand, counting down.
CTTAAAACGATTATCTGACCCTCCGCGAAATTTATATGACTCAACGAATTCCTTGAATCTCTGCCAGTAACCTATAGGTGTGTCTTTTATACCCCAAATACTTTGTTTGAATGAAATGACAAATTCTCTACTCGCCTGATCATCACCCAGACGCCCGAAAATGCAGCCTGGAAATAAAATACCTGTCTTCAATGCTTGGTTTCGACCTATCCATTCTAATCTAGAAACCCGCCGACTTATACGAGTATCACTAATAATTGCATTGATTCCGGGCTGCTTGAACTCAACTATGTATGTCATAGTTCCCCGAAATTTAATAACATTTAACGGCCAAGCGTTGAGCAGCGGCTCGCAGACAGACAGCCATTCGGTCAGGTCGGAGTATTGATACCCGACCCACTTACCCATCACCTCTCTTTTCTCAGTAACGCCGCTTCACTATTAACGGCTCTACCAACACCCCCTCGGCTTTCTTCATCTCTGGCCGTCCGTTCCAACGCTTTGGTGCGATCCGTTCGTCCGAAACCGGCTTATTATATGGCCGGGGGATGGACGGCAAAGAACAGCACCAATTGTTCTTTCAATGTCGTTAAGTTAAGACTTCGGAGGTCTTTGAAGGCGATTTTGCTAACTAAACAGCCTGATAATGTAGGTGATTTTGCTACCAAATATATCTTTGCAGACCTCCGAAGTCTGGCAGCATTACTTAACTTAATGACATTGATTGTTCTTTGACAACTGTGTGTATGAGCGTAGTGAAAGCCAGTTGCCCCAAAACTTGTCCTGCGACCAAAAGGAGTTTCGAAAGAGTACATTTGCCAACCGGCCTTTTCTTGGGAGGAGGGGAGGCGGTAATGCCTCTTCTCTATCCGATGACTAACAAGCCTGGCTCCCGACTAACTGATCCACCAACATCCTCACCTGCCCGGGCATTTGATCCCAGGTACGCCCCTGAAGTATGCGCCCGGCACGTTTCTTTCTAACGCCACCCCATTGCTTGAAAAAGAAGGGCACATAAGCTGCCTGACATTGATTCCTGATGTCAACCACCCACTCTTCGGCCATAGGTCTGGCCCCAGGGCCTGATTCGCCACCGACGATGACCCAATCAATGCCCTGTAAATTCAGATTCGGTAGTGGTCCAAGTAAAGGCTCAAACGAAAGAAATTTGGTGGGGGCACCTGTTTGCCTGAGATGATTAATGCGGAACGTATAGTCCCTATTTTCCACGCTGACGCCCATCCACACGTTTGGTGGCCAGTTGATTGCCTGACCCAGGTCAAGCAGTCGTCTGGATCGCTTAGTGAGCACCTGAAACGTATGCCATGAGGCGCGACACATGACATTAAAAGCCTTCTGGATAAATTCCAGGGGCACGTCTTCATGGAAAAGATCGCTCATAGAGTTGACAAAGATCATCTGCGGTTTTTTCCAACGCAGCGGCAACTCTAGGGCGTGCTCGTGCAGAGTCAACTGGAAACCATTAAGGTAGTTCGGCTGTCCCATAGCCTGGAGTCGCAGGGCCATACGTTCAGCATAACAATGCTTACAGCCCGGGCTGACTTTGGTACAACCCGTCAAGGGATTCCAGGTAGACTCTGTCCACTCGATACTTGAACTGGCTGCCATAAGTTATGCTCCTCTCAGCGAAGATTTCGCTGGTAGTTTATTTACCAATGTGACCTCTTCTATGAGTTCGCAAATTATCACGTCCAGTTGGTTTTATTATGTTTAGATTATAGCACAAATGTTCTGCATTGTAAATGGTTAAAAAAGACGTGCTTGACCGTGTATGTCCCTGCGAGTTATCTTCCGCCAAAAATCGTGACCAAGCGGATGCTTGCTGGCAAATAACAATCGATAGAGGGGGGCTTTCTTTTTTGCGTTGCGAATTAACGGTTCATCTCCGACTTCGTCATCTCTTAAGACCTCTTTATAGCCCAGCTCTTGTAACTTCTCTTTGTAATGATCCATAAGCAGTCGATGAATTCCGAAGTGCGTTCGTTTATTTTGCCACTCCTCGTAAAGTTTACGCCACTCTATTCCTCCAAAGAAGAGATCAACAGCAGTTTGTTCCTCTGCCTTGGAGGCTTGTCCCATATACCGATTTAATCCACCCTGAGGATAATGAATAATCAAATCCATCCTGTAGGGTTGGGCAAGCGTGGCTACAGTTTCCCACCGCAGTTCCAACCCCTCTGGGTCAAGAAAGGTCAGATTGAGCGACGACCACTTACCCGGAATACGTAGACGATCTACAGCCAGAATGTGGTCCACAATTTCTCGTACAACGATGTTACTGTCGCCGACAAAATATTGGATATGGTCGCATGTTGAAGAAACATCACATCGTCGTTTCAGGGTGGCAATATTGTCAGGATTGAGGTCAACAAAGAAATAGTCGGTGAACGGATGCGGAGTTGTAAGAGAAAGAAGGGGAGAACCCAGGTAAACGTCCCCAGTCTCAGACACAAAACACTTGCCCGGACCAGCGAAAAGGTCTATGTAATGTCTCTTGCGCCACGGTTTACTGCGCATCGAGGTTTCAAAGATGTTGATGTAACGTTCCAAATAGTCTAGTTTCTCGGCTACCCAGGCACCAGACGGGCGCATAGGTAAACCGTCGTCTTGAGGTTGCAAGTAATTCATAGTTCTCCCTTTCAACAATTGGCAGTCAAGTACAATATACCCAATGGCCCAACAATTCTACCCCAATCATCGTCACTTTGCCTGTACCTCATATTTGCGCATCTCAGCGAGAGTTCTGGCATACCAATACTACGTTATCTCTTTTATGACAATCTCTATTTTATTTACCAGACAGCAGAATGAGAATTTACGGTGGTGTTATGAATTCTAGTATAACATGGTTTCTGGCAGGTATCAATGAAAACCATTTGGTATATTGCATTTCGATTCTGGGGCAGGATTGAAACACTGAAGTACTGATGAAGATGAAATCACTGAAAAAGGCGTTTGTATCAGCATAGACCGCCGTCACATTTGTGGTTGAGTTCATCTGGAACAGGCAAATTCAGTGCAATCAGCCCAATCAGTGCTTCAGTGGTTCAACACCAAAAATTGGTACTAATCAGCATCGGCGCTGCTTCTGGTGCAGACGCAGGATATGGCCCAGTAGTTCAGTCCGGTTAAGGGTATGGAGCCGGCGTGATTGTTGGCTGACCGAGAAGAAGTAATGATCGCCCAGCATCACCCGGATATTGTGGCTGGTCAGCCCCATGCTTGCCAGGAGATCCAGGGTGGGGCCCAAGGCCACCAGGCGATCTTTGTGGGCCAGCATCACAAACAGGTTGCCCCAATCGCGGGGCGGGGGAGTTTCCTCGGCCAGGCCGAGGGCGAAGAAGGTTTGAGCAATGGTGCCCTTGGCCGTCCGCTCAAAGATTCGGGCATGCTCTTTTTTTACGGCCCGGCTGGCGTTGGTGGCCAGAAGTTGGATCAACGGCATAGCCAGTCGATCTTTGAAATGGTCCAGAAACTCGTATTGCTGTCCGGCGCCAATGCTCAGGCCCAGGGTCCGGTAGAGGGCCTGCTTGACCGTGTCCTTGTGCAGCATCGCCGGAGCCAGGGCCAACAGGCTGTAGCGATCCTCTTCCCAACCCGGTATCGTTTTGTGAAAGAGGGCTGCGCCACTCATCGAATGACCGACAAAGGTGAACACCTGTCGCTGGCGGCCGGGCCGGTGCAGCTTGAGCAGGTCCAACCATTGTTCTACGGCCTGCATCATGCCGCGCGGGCCGCACAATTCCAGAAGCGGACTCTCGGTCTCGATAAAGGGTGAACCGCCGAAGCCGTTTACATCCAGGGCCAGGCAAACCAGGCCGGGGTTAGCCTGGCACACTTGAGCCGGCAATCCTTCCCAGACGGTATGGCTACCACTCCAGCCGTGCATCAATATGACGTACCCCTGGGCATTAGCCACGAGGTGAGGCACAGGCCGCACGTGTCCGCCAGGTCGCCGGTGGTAATACACCCGCCAGGTAAAATCAGCCAACCCGGTCGCCCGGCGAAAGCGGGACAACGTCCGGGGGGAGATGGAACCGGTCGTCACTGCCCGGGTCAGGCTGTGCAACTGGCTCATCACCCAGCGTGGCGCTTCCTGTCGCCTGGTCAGGGGGACATTCAGCCAATCCCAACGTCCGCGTCGTTTGCTACGGGCCATCAATTCGCCTCCGCTGTTGGCCAGGGAAGCAGATCAACGTCTCTGGCCATAATATGAGGCACGCCCACGTGCCGTCTGTATGTTAGTGAATGGAACCGCACGTGGGCGTGCCGGCTCCTCTTAACTATCACAGGTGGTCGAGGCACAACGATAGGAGTTCTCCGGAGTCGATTGAGAAGCAGGCCTGAAGACGATAAATTTAGTATAACATATTCCCTGGAGAGTATCAACAAATCTACCGGCGGTGTTTGTCAAGCTAACTTTAGATGTTTGTAGACCAACATTTAGACTTTTTGCCTAAACTGCTGTATAAAGAGGGAGAATCACTCAGCCTGTTCAAAATGCAATGCACAGAATCATCTTACTGACCACATTACTCTTTATCGGTGGGGTAAACATCGCTCAAGCAGCTTGTCCCTTACCCCAAACCGACCTCCCAACCCACGTCTACACCGTCCAGGCGGACGACCGGCTGAGCCACCTGGCCGATAAGTTTTATCAGGACCCCCTGGCCTGGCCGGCCCTGTGGCTGGCGACCAATAGCCGGGCCGGGCAGGATGACCGCTTTGCTCCCCTGGAAAGTCCCCCGGTCCTCAAGCCCGGCCAGGGGTTAGCCATACCGGAGCCGGCCGAAGTAGAGCGACTGGTGGCAGAATATATGGCGGCCGGTTACCCACCACCTACCCAGCCCCTTCCCCAGCCACTTAGTGCCCACTGGCTGGCCGATTTTAGCGCCTACGTCGAAGAAGCCCGGCAGCATTTCGGCATTCCCGGCGCGGCCCTGGCTGTGGTCCGAGACAATCAAATTGTGCTGGCCCAGGGGTTTGGCCGGCGTGAACTGGGCCGGGCCGAGCTGGTCACCCCGGAGACCGTCTTTGCCATCGGTTCGACCACCAAGGCTATGAACTCTATGCTGATCGCTACCCTGGTCGACGAGGGGCGACTGGCCTGGGATCAACCTGTGGTCGAAATCTGGCCCGCTTTCAGACTGGCCGACCCGGCGGTAACGCCCCACATTCGGGTGCGTGACCTGTTGAATATGAGCAGCGGCGTCCCCCGGGCCGATTTGGTCTGGAGCGGGGCCGGTTTGACCGCCGAGCAGGTCATGGAATCCCTGGCCGAGTTACCGGTGGTGGCCCCACCGGGCCAGCGCTTTCAGTACAATAACCAACTGGTGGCCACCGGTGGCTATGTGGCCGCCCTGGCCGCCGGGGGTGAATACGGCCGGTTAGGCGAAACCTACGCCGATCTGCTGCGAACGCGGGTGATTGAACCCATCGGGATGCGTAGCGCCTCCCTGTCCATCGAAGCGGCCCAGGCCCAGCCCAACCACGCCACCCCCCACGATTTCAGCCTGACCGGCGAAACACTGCCCACCTACTACCACGCCGATCCCGGTATTGCCCCGGCCGGAGCGGTCAACGCCAACGTGTTAGACCTGGCCCGTTTTTTGCTGACCCAACTCAATCAAGGAGTGACGCCCGATGGCCGCCGGATTGTGTCGGCGGAAAATCTGACCGAAACCTGGCGACCGCAAATTGAAGCCTTTCAGGATACCCGCTACGGGATGGGCTGGTTTATCGAGTCCTATCAAGGGGTGGAGATGATCTGGCATGATGGGGATGTGCTCGGTTTTAAGTCGCTGTTGGTCTTTATTCCCGAAGCCAGGGTCGGGCTGGCCCTGCTGACCAACCGGACCATCTCCATCGGTTTTAGCAACAGCGTGCGCTATCGCCTGATCGAGGCCCTGTACGGTCTGGAGGTCGAGGCCGGGACCGAATATAAGGCCCAGTGGCAAGCTTTCGTCGAGGCCCTGCCGGCCCAACGCGAATCGCTGGCAGCGACCGTAACCGCCGCCGAAGTGGCTCCTTACCTGGGCCAATACAGCGCTGGCTGGCGGGTCGAGTGGCGAGACGACGGCACCCTCTGGGCTATTCGCGGTCCGTACCAGTGGCAACTGCTGGCTGCCGGTAACGGCCAGTTTGTGGTCAATAACGGCTTTGGCATCACCACCCCCCTGCAATTTGTAACCGACGAAACCGGCGCGATCACCATGACCTTCAAACTATCCACCGGCGAAGTAGGCCAGTACCGCTTGCTAGCGCAATAGCGCTTTTATGAAATTGGCGATAAAATGCTATAATTAGCCGTTGTAATTTTTTCAATAGCATTTCCTGAGCAGTAAAGGCTTATGCCAGACGAAAGAGCTGTAGAGGTTGGTCAACTGAGCCAGCCGGTTCAAACCGATTCCTCCCAGGCCACGGTGGGCTATTTTGAGCCTCACCAACTGGCTGACCTGAGTAAAAGCGGTCGCCTGTATCTGGTGGCCGATGACGTCAGTGGAACAGCAGCCGGACAGGTGGCCAGCCGGTACGCCGTCCAGAAGATTCTCCACAGCTTTTACACCACCGACACCCCTGACCCGGAAGGGCGACTGTTGGCGGTCATTCGGCAAGCCAACGCCGATATTTTTGAGCGGAATAAACAATATCCTGAGCGTCGTCCGATGGCCACCAGCCTGGTGGCTGCTTTGATCCACGGTCACAAATTATTTGTGGCCAACGTCGGCGATAGCCGGGTGTACGTCGTTTGGGACCAGGACATCGAACGCCTGACCCCGGACACCGCCCCGGTAGCGTCCCCTCAAGCTGAAGAGGGGCCGACCCCCAGGACAACACCACCGGAACGCTTAATCTCTGACAAGACAGAGTCACCCCCGGAAAGCTCGGCCCGGACACCGCACCAGCGCGTGCCCCAGGGGTTGGGCCTGGATAAAACGGTTAACGTCGATACCTTTTCCCGTCGCTTGTTTGCCGGGGATATTGTCGTATTATGCAGTGGGGGGCTGACAGGCTACGTGACTGAGGCCGAGATTGCCCAGACGATCACTCGCCACCCGCCTGAACAGGCCATCCGGCGCTTGATTAACTTGGCCGGTCAGCGCGGCCAGCGGGACCACATAGCCATCAGTGTCACCCGCATTTTGTCCAGCCCGGCGGCCACGCGTCCGCCAGCGCCTATGACCTTGCCCTCTGCCCCCAAGTGGAGCGATTTGGAAACGCCGACCAAACCGGGCCGTCCTCCGCCAGCCAAACCAACTTTGCCCTCCCCTACCCAAACTGCTCCTATGCCTGGGGTTAAGCCTCGGCCCACCAGGCCCCTTGATACGGGTCAAGAGTGGCGGCGTAAGCGTTGGCCGATTTGGGCCTTGATACTGTTGCTCCTGCTTTGTCTCTGCCTCACTCCCTGGTTGACCTGGCGATATTTGATCTCGCCCGAGATGATCGCCTCGGTGCCCTTTTTGAGTGAGGTGGAACCCATAATCAGGGATGGGGCCGAAGCGCTTGGTCTCGACCTGGCCGAAGCGGAAATCGAATCGACGGCCACCGCTCAAAGTGAGCCGGTAACACCAAGCCCTACCGCCGACACGCCGGCCCCGCCTACGGGCACTCTGGTGGCTGAAAATAACTCGCCCTTGCCCACGCCGGAGACGACCTTTGTCAGCCCGGTCAGCACGCCGACCGGCGCTCCAGACCAGGCTGTCTCTCCTACCGCTGTCCCGCCCTCCGTGGAGCCGACTCCGCCAACTCCCAGCCCGACCCCAGCGCCAACGATTGTGCTGCCGCCCGACTGCGTCAGCAAGGCTCGTTTTGGCCGGGATGTGACCGTGCCGGATGGCACGAAATTTGCCCCGGCCGAGGCCTTTGAAAAAGTGTGGCTGCTACAAAATGCCGGGGACTGCCCCTGGGGACCGGGCTACACCGTGCGTTTCATCGACGGTGACCTGATGGGAACTAACAGCCAGGCCCCCATTTTGGAGGTGGTACCGCCCGATACCAATGGTGAAATCAGTGTCCCCATGATTGCCCCGGCTATTCCCGGTCAATACCGGGGCGAGTGGCAGTTGTACGACCTGACCGGGGAGCCTTTTGGCCCTGAAATCTACCTGGAAATTGAGGTCGTGCCGCCAGACCCGAGCCAGATCGATCAGTCCAGTCTGACCACCTTGTATGATTTTATCGAAAAGGCGGGGGAGGCTACCTGGTCCTCGGATGAGGTGGCCTACCGGCTGGCCGAAACTGACATCAGCGAGACCTTGAAGCTGCCTGCTCCCCGGGGCCTGGTCGTCCGGGGAGGGGCGCAACTGCGGGGCAATGTGGCCAGCGAAGGCAAGGTACTGCTCACCTATCCCCACCAGGAACTCGGCTTTATCGAGGGGACCTACCCCGTCGATATTCCCTTGCAACCCACCGATGCCCTGGCCGCCACCGTTGGCTTCATCAAACTGTCCATTCTCAGCGACGATGGGGTCACGTTTGAGGTCATCTTTGAACCGGCGGATGGCTCAGAGCAGGTGATTCTGTCCAGAACGGTGCTATACAAAGACAGTCCGGTGACAGAGTTACAACCCCTGGTCGGTATCGAGCCCGGCCAAACGGGCACTTTTACCTTGCGGGTGTTGGGCGGCCAGAGCCTGAGCCAGGATTGGGCCGTCTGGATCGACTTACGCTTGATCCGGCCATAATAATCAGCTACCGCTTAACCGTTCAATCAACCGGGGTAATTGTCCCAGGTGCTCTAATTCATAATAGCCATCGTGCTCGATATGGTGGCTATCCACCACTTCATGAGCCCAGGTAATATGATAAGGGATGTGTACTGCATGCCCACCCAGGGCAACGATGGGCAAGATGTCTGATTTTAACGAATTGCCCACCATCAGGAATCGCTGCGGCTCAAGGCCGTACTTTGCCAGCAGGCTCTCGTAAGTTTTTTGGGTTTTCTCGCTGACAATTTCAACGTATTGAAAGTAGTCGCCGAGATGTGATCGTGATAGTTTAGACTCCTGGTCGCGCAGATCCCCTTTTGTAATCACCATGAGATTGTACGACCGGGCCAGTTCGCCAATCGTTTCCTCGGCGTGCTCAAGGAGCTGCACCTCGGCCGTGAGCATGGCTTTGGCAAAGCCAATGATCTGCTGAATCTCCGTTGCCTGTATCTGCCCCTGGCTCAACTCGACCGCCGTTTCGATCATGGACAGGGTGAAGCTCTTGATCCCATAGCCGTAGTATTTAAGATTGCTCATCTCCTTCTCGTAGAGACTCTGCTTGATGGTCGGCCCATCGGCATAAGGCGATAGCAGGGCGTTGAACTTGTTCTCAGCCACGGCATATAAGGTTTCGTTATGCCACAGAGTATCATCGGCATCAAAGGCAATTAAGTCAAACATCAAAGTTTTTTGTCCTCCAGTTTCCAATTCTTCCGATATAAGTCACTACATCAATTTGCGATTTTGGATTTACGATTTACGATTGGTTTGAATGAGCAATCTCAATCGTCAATCCAAAATCCAAAATCGTAAATCCTTTACTAAGTGGAATGTATCATTGAGCTAACGACGTTACAAAAAACGCCACAGGGAGTCGGGGGCGCGGCTGTGCTTGAACCGGCCGTAGAGCCAACACACGGGGAAGAGAATCACCAGGCCCAGCAGCCAGTAGGGATACATGCGGGCAATACCGATACCGTCCAGGTCAAGCCACTGGCCCAGGTAGCCATACAGGTATAGGTGCATCACGTAAAAGAACAAAGGCACCCGGCCAAAGACGGCCAGCCCCTGCAACCCCACTTCAGTCACTTCAGCCAGCCGTACCAACAGGCCCAACAACAGCAAATCCCCGCCTAAGGTCAACAACAGAAAGGTGAGACTGGGGGGATATTTGACCAGGTTAAGCCAGGCAATCCAGTCATCGCCGGGCAAGGGGCGGATGTTCCCAAAACTATCGAGCAGACGGAGGGGCCAGAACAGGAGGAGCGCGGCCAGCCCCAGCCACAGTGCTCCCCGGTAGGCCTGGGCCCGGTCTTGTCTTAGCCAGTGTCCGTAAGCCATGCCCAAGCCCATCACGCCCAGCCAGGGCATCACCGGATAGAGCACAAACATCCCCTGGGTATAGCCGGGAATCAGCCACAGGCGTAAGGCCGGGGCATACTGGATAGAGCCCCGGCCGGCATCTGGTAAGAGTAACTCCGTGGCCACAATAAGCAGTCCGCTAACACCCGCCAGCCATGCCATAGGTAAATACAAAAACAGGCTGCCGATGATCATGGTCCCACCCAGGCTGTAGAGCACGCCAACGTAGACCGTCGGGTCGGGAGGCTGGCCAATGCGCCAGGCCGGATTCTCTACATAGAATTGGAAAAGTATCAGCAGTCCCCCTCGTAACACCAAGTGCCCGATGATGCGCCAGTTAGGCCAGCCTTGTTGGCGGCGAGACGCGGCAAATAGCACCATACCGGTGCCCAGCAAAAAGAAAAAACCGGGCGCAGCCAGGTGGGTGACGAAGCGGGTTAGAAAGGTCAGCGCCTCACCCCGGTAGTCAGGAAATCGACCGGTCCATAGCTCGAAGCCCAGCTTACCGTGGGCAATGAATTGATTGGCATGATCCAAGGCCATCACCACGATGACCAGCCCCCGCAAAGCATCAAGTGGGAGCATTCTGGGCGATTCAGCCTCAGCCCGAACTGCCGGAGCATCTCCTAAACTGGACATCCTGCGATACCAACTTGCTCGACTCGTCTATTTTAATCCCACATAATGTGCCATCTCTTACGGTCACTGCGCCTTCTAGTCACCCTCGCAGTGTCCACCTGAAACACCCAAAATGCAACGGGGATTGCTCTCGAATTGCCTTGAGGCTAGCAAACTTGGGTTGTCCATATCACGAATACGAACTGAGTAACGATTCCAGCCTGGATACCGGGCATGTTTGTTATCTCGCCTTATTCGATCTTTGGTATTCATGAATATCCCCCCTTGTGCCTACATAACATTTAAGGTCATTTCATACAAAAACGGCTAAAATCGTGATCACCGCAAAAAAAATACCGACAAGGTTGGCCAGCAGTAAAAATTTGTCGTTTCTAATCAGGGCATAAAGACACCAGACGGTACTGTTAATGGTGGAAATTGAGGGTTGTATCCAAATGACACTCCGATCTTGAAAATTGCTCCAGGCAACCTCAATCAAGCTGGTAAACATGATAACGGCTAAAATCGTGCCTAATGTACCTAACTGGTTTTCATATCGTTTAATCGACTCGGGCATTCTATTTCCTTCGTATGTAAGAGATATGAGTTCTCATTTAATGGCCCAACCTGAAACCAACTGGCAACCACCCAAAACACCACCACAATTATAAGCCACCCCCACCAACGAAAGCAACTTGAGGACCACGGCTGTTGCAAGGTCGAGGCGAGCATCCTTTTTTCCGCCCACATCGCGGTGGAGGGGGCCGGGGATGGATGATTTGCTCGCCTCCGGTGCGCTGCGCATCGAGGGGGCGGAACAGCCGGAGACGTTCGGCCGGTTGTTTCCCCCGCCCACGCCGGAGACAGAAATCTATTATTGAGGGGTTTTGTTTTACGGCGGCAACCAGCTCCGCCCGATGCGTTTTCAGCCGGCCACATCCACACCCGTCTGGGCCAGCTTAAGGGTGCGGTGGTCGGCGCGGGCGCCGAGTTACATTTGCCGCATCTCATCCAAGGGGGTGACGCCAATTTAAATCTGGGAAACGGCTGAAGTCTCGATCCGTTGTTATCCACTCACTGCCTGATTCAATGGCCAGAGCAGCTAAATAGGCATCAGGTACCAGGTTGCCCTTTACACCTGCCCGCTCGCATAACTGGGTAAAATACTTGTTTACCCGGTCATCGTATAATTTATTTTATCTATCGATCTCGTGGAACTAAAAGCAGGTTATGCTGCTCGCTGGCATCTACCCTACCTCACGCGGGGTTCGGAATTGGCGGTGGGGTCGGCGACGATCTTACCGACCATCACTTATGTGCTCTTATCATACCAAACATTCAATTTTGCCATTCTATTCCACCAAACATCTTTCCCAATATCCGCAATGTGTTTTCCAACAATACACACTCCGTGCCCACCGTGCATATCATTTTTTTATACTTGCTTTTCCGCTTTATGTCTTTATCATTACCCACTTGAATGGCAAATAGTTCCACTTCTTCATCTGTAGCTTTTATTATTTCCACCCTGTCAAATTCAAAAAGTGTTTTCCTTTCCAGCCAATTCACCCATAACACTTCACCTTTTCCGTTTTGCTTTTGCTGAAGTTTCATGTCTGCATCAAGCACCGCTACAATTTGTTCAGGTCTTTCTATAAATTTCCGGCTTTGATAACACTTTTGACAACCGTAAAAAGTTAATGATTGGTTCCAAGTCAACTTGACTTTGTTCTTTCCACACGTCACAACACAATTCGGGCAAAGAAGATGTGATGCCTGTTTTGATAATTCTTTACTTGTTTCGATGGCGATATTTTCCAATAGCCATTCAATCGTTTCCGGCCATTCTTCACTCTGATCTGACAACCGACCCATTAAGGGGCGTATTGCTTCTCCCCCCAAATAGACAATTGTATGCCTGGCTATCAATCGCTCTACCCAGTTAGGACTATTCAGTTGAGCGATAAGTTTCTCTATAGAAACGGGGTTATTCTTGCTCTGTCTTAAATTATAAAGTGGTTTTGTCCAGGTTTCTTGAGCAAAAGGTGAGGGTGAAATTTCATTAATCTGGTACAACGCATTTTCCAGTTCAGAAACATTTGGGCGATTTCTGAAAACACTTTGGGGTGTTCTATTTTCGTAATCATCCGGTAAAAGGGTTAGGAGTTTGTAAGCATAAACCTCATCATAACAATGAAGTACTTCACGCCAAATCACCTCTTGGAATTTAGAAAGTAAATGATCTTGCTTCATTCTTTAAAGACTGTTTGGCAAGTTTCCACTCAATTCTATCATAACTTTGCCGGCAAACATCCCTTCAACAAAAAGAAGGCACGGTGCCCCTTCTTCTTTAAGAGTCAAACCCCGCCCCAGCGCACGATTGCGGGAACGTTTGCAGCGCAGTTTGCCGCAAAAAGCGGACGCAATGGTGCGCTGCTACGATATGTCGAAGAGTTCCTCTAATTTTGTCTTTACACGTGCCGCTTCATTCCGAAACTGTACAACAAAACCGATATACATGGCTACCATGGCGACAAGCAATATCGTTAAGAAAAGCAATCTGTATTCAAATACACCAAACCAGATTTGACCGACCAGCAGCATAATAACCAATGGTGCAAAAATGATAACCGGATTTAAACGTATCTTCAAATCAATTTGAGTCTCTTGGTCAATATGGCGAATTTCGCCTTGTATTTCCAACGTTGTCGGATAAAGACGATGAGTATTATGCATAATCTGGAAAGTAGTTTCGCCAATTTCTCCCACAAATGGTTTCCACATTTCTCCGGGAGTATGGAAAGCACTAAATCCTTTCTTCAATGGAATTATTTTTGTGATTCCAGTTAGATTATGTTTTATCTCATCTGGAGACATCGCTGTTTGGATTGAGTGTTGTGTATGAAACAACGAAACCATTTTCTTAACCGACTCTGTTTGCCGTCGTCAACTGCAATTTTTCTGATAAATTTCGAGCAATATAACGCCTCGGCATAACCTGCGTGCAAGGCGCATTTCCCAAAACCAACTAACCCACGCAAGGCGATTCTCGTAATAAAATCGAGCTGTTGGCGTCAGATTAATGCCGTTGTTGGGCGGTATGTAGAATTTCACAGTTACTTGCGATTTTAGAAACAACTAATTTGCCAAAACCAGAGATAGTCTATTCAAGACGTGAGATTATAAATCTCGGCGAGATGGACCGATCATCATTCAAGTAAACGTACGGAAGGATGTCGGCTCGGAATTGTTCCTCATCAGTCGCTGTGACATAATTTTGACCCGGTGTGGCTCCGCATCCCGGCAACTGGTCACCATTACCGCTAGCAACAACCGCAAAAACTTCATACGTGGTGACTCCGCCAAACTGACCTTCAGCGGTCCAATAGCCTAACGTTTGCGCAACTGAGGGCCACATGTTTCACGGGGGCGCAAAATTGAATAATCGTAAGGGTAGCTGAATGGCTACCAATCCAGACAAACTAATGATGGTGCCGGCAAATGGGCCAGATTCGTCAAAAATCAACGAATTACCGAGGGCATTACGTACCCATCGGGCCCGGGCGCGGGAGACAATTCGGACCAAGGTTTTGACTTGACCGAGGGCCTGGGTGAAATTCTGATTGGCCTGGGCGAGCAGGTCTTTGACCCAGGCCGCGGCCCAGCGGAC
>DAOUMU010000239.1:0-4482 GCA_034409055.1 Anaerolineae bacterium | reverse complement strand
CTGTATGCTCGTTGCCACTGGGCTGTTCACAAGTGGTCTGATTTTTGTGACAGCGTCTTAACTTTTGGTCTTGCTCCTCTGTCACCGGCTAAATTATGAAATTTACCATCTTTTGCGTTTTACACCCCCAGCTAAGGCTGTGTCAGGGGTAGCAGGATGGTGAAGGTTGTGCCTGTACCTACCTGGCTTTCTACGGTGATCTGTCCCTGGTGGGCTTCGATGATTTTGTAGCTGGTGAATAGGCCGAGTCCTGATCCTTTTTGCTTGGTTGTGAAAAGGGGTTCAAAGAGACGGGGTAATATTTCAGGGGGGATGCCCTCCCCGACATCGCGGAACTCGAGGCGTATTACCGGCTGAAGGCGATCACCATACAATTTTGCCTCGTCCAGGGCGGTACGTATGTGTAATGTGCCTCCTTCCACGGCCATAGCATCAACGGCATTAAGCACCAGGTTGAGAAAGACCTGCTTGAGATGATCAGGATTACCCTCAATCGGGGGCAGATTGCCGGCCCATTCCCGCTCAACCTCAACACCGCGGTGTTGCAATTGCCTGTTGGTCAATAGTAATACATTGTCGATAATCGTATGCAGATCAATGGATTGCAACTCTTCTTGGGCCGAACGATAAAAGCTCTCCGGGTCTGAGGCTTGACGTTGCTGCCGGTGTACCGGGCGGTAAAAGTCGCGCATGCGGTGGATAATGGTGGCGATACGTTCAATCTCACCCTCAGCGATATCCAGGTAGTGATTCAACTTCTCCGGCCGGCGGCGATTTGCCAACTCCTCCTCGGCCAGGGTCAAACAGGTTTGAACAGCTTGAAGCGGATTATTGATTTCGTGAGCCACAGAGGCAACCAAGCGGCCCAGGGCGGCCATCTTTTCAACCTGGATCAATTGGGCTTGTGATTCTTGCAGACGGCGGGCTTGCTCCCGCTCCGTCTGATAAAGCCGGGCATTCTCGATAGCGATGGCGGCTGAACTGGATAGTGCCTGTAGCATCTCAAGGTCATGCGGCTGAAACTTCCCCCTGGCTTTGTTGATGGCTTCGACAACGCCGATGACCTTTTTCTGGAATATGAGGGGTACGGCCACGAGCGAATGGGTGGTCAGGCCGGTGATAGCGTCAATACGGTTATAGAAGCGTGGATCGTGTTGGGCATCATCTATCAGGACCGGTTGTCCTGCCC
Organism: Anaerolineae bacterium; assembly: GCA_034409055.1. Classification (GTDB taxonomy): domain Bacteria; phylum Chloroflexota; class Anaerolineae; order 4572-78; family J111; genus DAOUMU01. Next base: position 3,293 of record DAOUMU010000239.1, on the reverse strand, counting down.
GCACCGCCCAGCCGGCAATGCTGGTGCTAAGGGGGACTTGCCTGCCGATCATCCTCTCAGCCTCAGGACTGGCGGCCGCAGCAAAGACCAGTTTCTCACTGTTTAGCTCATACAATAGTACTGAGGCCCCCTCTGCCTCCAACATAGACTTGACCTCGACCAGGGATTGCTCTAAAACAGTATTCAGATCCAGGGAGGAGGCCATCACTCGACCGGCTTTGTTGAGGGCGGCCAATTCCCGGGCCCGGCGTTCTGTTTCTGCATGCAGGCGGGCGTTCTCCAGGGCCACGGCCGTCTGGTCGGCCAGGGTTTGCAACAGTTGCTGGTCGGCGGCGGTAAAGTAGTTCGATTTAATGCTCTCTGCATTCAGTACCCCGATGATCCGCTCGCCGACCTTCATGGGTACACACAATTCCGAGCGGCAGAGCCAATTTTCTTGAATGTGGACGTAACGTGGCTCTTTTGTAATATCGGGTACGTTAATCGCCTGACCGGTGCGGGCCACGATCACGCCAATACCCTCCTCTCCGTCCAACGGTAGACGAAGGTCAATTGGCTCCAGGGCACCGTTAACCAACTGGTAACGATACGCCAGCTCACCGCTTGTTTTATCCACCAGGCCGTAACCGGCCACTTCAAACTGGAGCAAGTTGGTAGCCGTTTCCAGTACGGGTTGGGTGATGCGAGTTTCATCGTGCAGTAGGGTCAGCTCCTGTCCCAGTTGGTAGATGGCCGTCAGTCGTGCCTCTAGCTGCTTGCGCTCGGTGATGTCCTGGGTCGTACCAACCATGCCGATGGGCCGGCCGCTTTCGTCATAGCTGACTTCGGCCTCTTCATGAATAATACCTGTCTCACCGTCAGCCCTGATGATCCGGTGATCAATGCTGTAGGGTTTGTGTTCATATAAAGCCGCCTTGACCGACCTTTGCACAAATTCTCGATCCTGGGGGTGAACTGCCTTTAAGAATGTTTCGTAAGTTATCTTAACTTCCTGGGGGATTAAACCAAAGATGCGGTAAACTTCGTCAGACCAACGGAGCTCGTTTGTTCCTGTATTCCAGTCCCAATTGCCCAGCCGGGCCATTCGTTGTGCCTCGGCCAGTCTTGCTTGACTCTCCTGCAACGCCTGCTGGGCTTGTCGCCTGGCAGTGATATCCCGGCCGGTGGAGACAAAGTGAGTAATGTGGCCCCGGCTGTCTTTGAGGGGCGTAATATTTTCCTCGCTATAGTACAACTCCCCGCTCTTTTTCCGGTTAGTGATTACACTCCTGAAGCCCTCACCCGAAAGAAGCGTTTTCCACATTCTCTCGTAAAAAGCTGGTTGGTGCTGGCCCGATTTTAGGATACGTGGTGTTTTGCCCAGCACTTCTTCTTTGCTGTAACCGGTTATCTGTTCAAAGGCCGGATTAACGTATTCGATGACCCCCTCACAGTTAGTGATGACCACTGCTTCGGCTATTTGCTCCAGCGCATTAGAGAGTTTGCGCATTTCTTCCCCGGCCCACCAACGTTGAATCGTCTCAGCCAGCACATTGGCCACGGCCTGGAGAAAGTGAATATCATCTTTGCTAAATCTCCGTCGCCTGGTTGTGTATGCCCCCAAGACCCCAAAAGGCCAGTCCTGACCGTGGATGACAACACTCAGGCCACTGACCACCCTATGGTCGTAAAACCATGCGGGTGCACTGAATTCCGTTTCTTGATCCAGGTCCTGGACAATCACCGGTTCACTGGACAGCAAGGTATAGCCCGTCAGTGAACTAATATTTGCCTCTATCGTTGCCTGGCCTACAACGCCTTCTTGCCAGCCTGCGCCTGCTTCTAATAACAAAATATCCGCATCAGGCAGCAGCTTCAAAACCAGGCTATACTCCACCTCAAGCGTTTGAGCAACCAGCCAGACAGTTTTATCTATCAGGGTAAAAAGATCCGTACCTTCCAGCACCTCTTGCCCCAATTGGGCTACTGCTTCTTGCTGGCGCACCCGAACTTTGAGTTCCGCCTCGGCCTGCTTGCGCTCGGTAATATCATAGAAGGTCAAAACGGCCCCGCTGATCTCCCCTTTATCATCTCTGATGGGAGCAGCCCTGTTAATAATCGGAATTTGCCTTTCGTCTCTGGCTATAAGAATCGTCTGGTCGGCCAGGTTGGTGACAACTTGCGCCTCAATGGCTCTGATTGCTGGACTCTGGATCGGGCTGCCTGTTTCTTCCTCAATAATATTGAATACTTCACCCGAGTCTTGGCCCAGCGCATCTTCTTGTCTCCAGCCTGTCAAGGCTTCAGCTACCGGATTCATAAATGTGACCAAGCCCCTCGTATTGGTCGTAATTACCCCATCGCCGATACTTTTGAGCGTGGTGGCCACCCACTCTTTCAATCTTCTTTCCGTCTGATGCTTGTAAAGCGCCACCTCAATGGCCGTGTATAACTCTCTTTCGGTGAACGGTTTCAGAATATAACCATAGGGCTCGGTCAACCTGGCTCGCTGCAAGGTATTGTCATCCACGTAGGCCGTCAGATAAATAACCGGGATGTCGAACCGAGTCCGGATCTCCTCTGCCGCTTCCACACCGTCCATAGCCCCCCTTAACTTTATGTCCATCAGCACTAAATCCGGCCCTGTCTCCGACACTTTCTGAGAGGCCTCTGCTCCAGAAGAAACCACAGCACAGACGGTATACCCAAAGCTGCCTAAACTGTTTTCAATGTCTCTGGCCACTATTCTGTCATCTTCAACTACCAGGATCTGGGCGTTGGTCATTCTGGTTACCCCTTGCTTTATCTTTGTCTGGCAAACCTGATCTTAAATGTTGTGCCATCACTGTGATCAATCTCGATGGTTCCCTCAAGTTGATCTACTAACAGGTTGACTAATTCTAACCCCAATGATTCTATCTTACCGAAGTCCAAACCTTTCGGCAAGCCAATCCCGTTATCGCTAACCACCAGGGTGAACTGATTATTGTGAGCTATCCGCAGGTCGATACAGATTTCCCCGGTTTGACCGGCTGGCTTGTCTACCGGAAGAGGAAAGGCATGTTTGAGGGCATTTGTGACCAGTTCGTTGATTATTAAACCGCAGGGAATAGCCGTATCTATGTCCAGTAAAACCTCATCCACGTTGATTTTGAGAGTAACAGCCCCGGCATCCCCCTGGTACAGTTGGAGCAACTATTCCGCCAGGTCCGTGCTGTAGTGAGCAAAATCACTCCTGGCCAGGTCTGTGGATTGGTATAGTTTTTCAGGAACCAGAGCCATTGATCTAACCCGATACTGGGTTTCCTGCCACA
>DAOUMU010000238.1:0-12730 GCA_034409055.1 Anaerolineae bacterium | reverse complement strand
CAGACCGAATGAAAGGGCGAGGGGGTGCCGGCTGAGGTAGGAGCGATCAGACAACGGTTCTGAGCCAACTCGCTTGATTTGAAAGCAACCGGTGTTTTGTGGAGTACCGGTTCGGTTAGCCACGGCTCTACGTGGCGCCGCTCAACTTAGGCGTTATATTGCCTTTCCCTTCCCCCAACCTTCCTAATCAAAATTCCCAAGAAAGGGGGTTGACTGCTCCAAAAACGTACCCTATACTGATATACAATTACAAAACTGTTTTATCCCAACAAACCTGAACCTGCACTAACCGAGAATCTATCTTGATCTTTCATCCTTCTTTCCTGATTGTTGTTGTAATAACTGTTCTCGCGTTATTTAAACGCACTGCGGCTATTAGTTGTACACGGCCGGCGGTGCGTTTTTTGTATGGGGCCGGAGCGCCCATAGGAGGCAGTCCCGAAAAACTAATAACCTGTTTCATAACCTGCGCCAACCTGCGCTGTCTGGCGCCTGGTTGGTGCATTTAATTCCAGTAAGGAGCAAACATAATGAAAATCAACTACAAATACACAACCATTATCCTGAGCGTATTGGTCATTACGCTGACGTCCGTGGTCGCGGTGCTGGCCGGGAATACGGATCCCCCCAGCGGGCCTGCCGATGCCGGCTCACAGATGTACACCCTGGAGCAAATCTACAATCGCCTGGACGCTGGCACAGCAGGGACGAAGATGACGACCTTCACCGAACCGAGCAGCGGGCCGGGGAGTACGATGCACACGCTGGATGAGATTATGGCGGCAGCCCCCGAAGTGAGTGGCACGGGAGCGATTTCAACCGAAGTGCGTGCGAGCAAAACCTATTGGGGCCTGACAACGGGGGAATGGGGCTTGCAGAGCGGCAAGTTGTACGGCGGTTGCCACTGCGCCAACGGGACGCTGAATGGCACGCGGTGGTGCGATAATGGCGATGGGACGGTCACAGACCTGTTGGGGCATAATGGGGTGGGTCAGTGCCTGGAGTGGGCGCAGGATGCCGGTTGGGGTGGTGAGAAACCGTGGCGAAATAGCTCAACGGATTGTTCTTCTCCGGATTACACGTGTTACGATGATGCGCATAAGCGAGCAAGCGCATACGGGCCAGAGGACGAAAACTGGCGGTTGCCCACGCGGGCTGAATTGTATGCGTTGACTCATGGAACGGAGGCGGTTCATTCAGGTACGCCGTCTGCCTTCACTGGCGTGCAGCCGAGCAGATATTGGTCGAGTACGTCCCCCGAGGTCGACCCGAGCATCGCCTGGCTCGTGTTCCTGAACGATGGCGGGTGGGGCATCAGCGATAAGGCCTTCGCCTGCTACGTGTGGCCGGTTCGCGGCGGACAATGAGAGGCTTTGATACTTTGACCCTTTGAATTCTTTGAGGGGGATGCAAGCCCCCTTCGGGGATGCTTCGCGAGGGGGAGTCCCCCCTTGCCGATTTAGAATCAAATTTTTAAGATTTACCTGATATTAAAGGTCAGATAAATGGTCTATGCCTTTCGGCTTCAATATCTACACTCTGATTCCAAAGGAGATTTCTACTATGCTAAACAAAATCCGAACACACAAATTCTATCCGGTGTTGCTGTTGGTCTTGCTCTTGTCTTTGCTGGCCTACACTGTGATCTACGCCGCAGGTAATATCGACGCCGTTAACAAATGGGCCTGGGGCAGCAACATCGGCTGGATCAACTTCAATCCCAGCCACGGCGGGGTGATGGTGTATGATGACCACCTGGAAGGCTACGCCTGGGCCGAGAACATCGGCTGGATCAGACTGGGCACGTATGAGGGCGGCGGCGCGCACACCTACGCCAATGATGCCGCCGGCACCTACGGCGTGAACAACGACGGCCACGGCAACCTGTCCGGCTACGCCTGGAGCGCCAACGCGGGCTGGATCAACTTCCATCCATCTGACGGTCAGGTGACCATAGACCCGGACACCGGCGAGTTCGACGGCTACGCCTGGGCCGAGAACGTGGGCTGGATCCATTTCCGCAACAGCGGGGCTAATGCCTACAGCGTGCTCGCCGATTGGCGCGACAGCAGCGGCGACATCTACCTGCCGCTCATCGTCAAAGGCTTTGCCTCCGGCCCGGATCTGGTGGTGGACAGCCTTGTGGCTACCTCCAGCGTCGTTACTGTCACCATTCGCAATGCGGGCACCACGGCCACGCCGGATGGTTTCTGGGTGGATGTCTACTTCAACCCCAACCCGGCCCCGCCGCCTCTCAACCGGCCCTGGAACACCATTGCCAGCCACGGGGCGGCCTGGGGTGTGACCACCACCCTTAACCCCGGTCAATCACTCATCCTGACCACCGGCGGCGCTTACTACTACAACGGCAGCGGCAGCTTCCCGGTGGGCGCCAATGTGTACGCCTACGTAGACAGCATCAATTACACCACCACCTATGGTAATATCCGGGAAAGCAACGAAGGCAACAACGTGTTTGGCCCGGTGGTATCCACGGCGGGTGCGGGTGCGGCCGCGTCTTCCGGCGGGTTGAACTCGTGGGAAGGGCTGCCGGAACGGTAGATGATACACAGTAGATCCAAATTTGCTCGGCCAGGATTGCCAAATCCGGGCCAAAACGGGGATTTGTCCCCTCGGAGCGAAAATTGGATCTACTGATACAATTAAATTTGGAGAAACACAATGACCCAAAAAAGAGACTTCATTTTGATCAAGCTGGCCTTTGCTGCGCTGTTCGTCGGTTTGCTGGCCTTGTCCGTGTTGTTGGTCCCGACGGCCGAGGCGGGATTACCCGCGCGGGATACGCCCACGCCCGCCCGTGAGCAGCAGAAAGGTAAAAGCAAAGATAACGGCCCGTTGGGGGCCTGGATTGAACTGCAAGCGCAGCCTGCGCCCGCTGAGGCGTGGAGCGTGGTGCAGTGGCAAAACAAGTTGGGCGATTGGTACGATGTGGAAGGCTGGCGGGGATCGCTGGACGGGAACGGCTATCAACGTTGGTGGGTACATGAGAAAGATTTTGGCGATGGCCCGTTCCGCTGGGTGGTGACCCAAGGCAAAGACGGCCCGGTCTTGGGCGTCAGCCAGGCATTTAATCTGCCGGGCGGGGCCAATGAAACGGTGCAGGTTACGGTATCGCCGGGGCCGTAGGCGAAGATTAACAATGCTTGCAGAGACGCAATCGCGTGCCGGAACGATGGGGAAGGATAAATGAAAAGACAGGCATCGTTGCCTTCTTTCTTGCGTGAGGTTGTATGCTGGTCAAGTTATGCTAGAATTGAATGGGAACTTGCTAACAAAAATGGCACCATGCCCCCGTTGATAGAACGTTGGTTTTCCATTCGTAAAATGCCGTGGTCAAGTTGGGGCAATATAACAAGGCGTTTCACGCCGACAGCCAAAGTTGGTTTGGATAGGCGGGTAGTTTGATTAACGGTTGTTGGGCTGCTGTGAAGGTGGTTTTGCTCACCTTTGGCTGCGGGTGAACTCCGGCGTTGGGCGGCTTCGTAGTTAGTCGAAATCGAAACATTTGAAAGGGGATACTTATGTCATCGAAAGAACAAAAGCACGGAAATGAGAAAGTAAATTCAAAACAACGATCTCCAAAGCCCACTACCGAAAATTTAGATATACTAGCGAAGCAGCAAACCCACCCAGCCACTCTCATCCAACGAGCAAAGTTTGACCCCAGGTCACTGACTCCGCGTGATGTGGTTCAACTTCAACACACACTTGGCAATCAAGCAGTTGGCAAACTACTGTCTGGGGTGAGACCACGCCCGGTGATTCAGACCAAACTCACGGTTGACCTAGCGAACGATCACTACAAGCAAGGAACCGACCGCGTGGCTGCGCAGGCGCTGGCCACCCCTGTCCCTCCAATGTCGATTGCCCAACGCAAGGAGCATAGCAATCAGGTCATACAGCGGATGCTAGGTGTAGGACAAAATGTGCAAGCTCAGGACGTGGCCACCGTAACTAAGGTACACAATAAGGTGTGGGTCCTCAGAGGCTATCAAGGAGACTCCGTAGTGATAAAGATCGAGGTGCCACAAGGGGGGGAGGGAAAACAAGGGTTCGAAGCTCGACACGAATACGTTACATGGCTGGCCCAGAAGGTTCTAGCAGGAGTCCCAAACGCCGAAGCAATGACAGCCAACGAAGTTGCCGAACTAACCCAAGTGCAGGTTCAGGAGGGTGGAGGAAAAGGTCCCCCAACCCTGCAAAATTTTGCTGCAACCAGCTTGCCAGGTGACGTATTCCTAAAGGTTGAAACGGTGGCAATGGCCCAAAACTTGGAGGATAAGATTCAAGCTGCCCAGGCGCCGCAAGGGGGCTGGGGGCGACAGGTCTCCCCGCAGGCCATAATAACCAATCCAGCAACGCTAACAGAACTAGGCAAGATGGCAGTGTTCGACTTGATAGTGAACAACGCCGATCGCTTCCGACCCAATAATGCAGGAGTTGGCGTTGTTAATGAGGCGAACATAGACTTTAACACAGCGCACCAGGCTATAGCGATAGATAACCTGGATCCAAATAATAGAATTGTTCCAAATGTCTGGCCAGGCAAGGATCGTGTAAAGACGAAGGGAAATCGCGCTGGCTATGCGGCAGAGGCGGTCCAGGACATGATGACGAAAGTAGGAGGGATCACTATCGATATACCAACTCTGAAACCCCACATTATAGCGTTCCGGACAGGGATGGAACAAGCTGTAACCGCCCTAAAAGGCCAAGCGCAGCTCCTAAGATTTAAGGGGCTGCGTGACAGAGGGGTAAAGCAGCAGATAGGGAACATCCTCGCAGCTCGTATAGATAGTCTGGAGACATAACTGCTCAAGCCGTTCGCCCTTACTCGTATCATCTCAGTGCGATCGCCGCATTGGGACACCTGGTCCCATCTATCTTTGAGTACTTACTTTCCATTTTCGGAAAGTATCTCGACTTTGAAGACGCTCCTAGTCTTGCTAAGAGACTGATAAGCAATTGGATACCAGTAATTGTTCGCATCAAACCAGAGTACATTATCTCGTCCGATTACAGCAAGGGGGTTGGTGTAAGTTCTGCCAAATGAAGTAAGGTGTCGTTTTAACGGTCTGGTTACTGGTTAATTCGCCAGGTTACGGGGTAAACCAACAGCTTAGCCCCCAGCGGTGCCGCCCAACAAATCAATGCACGCGAATTGCTAAGCTGCGTTTTTACAACGGTTACATGCTGGCAAAAAAATGGGTAATTGTAGCGAGCCTTGCCAGCCCGTAATCGCGTGATTTTACGCGTTGGGCGGCTGAAATATGCTCCCGGCTAAAATCAAAGGAAAAAACAATATGAGTTTCAATTTCGATGAACTTCAATGGATTGAAGCAGATAAAAATCCTTTTGAAATGCGCTGTTTGGATATTAGAAATTATTGTTGGAATGTCCAATCCTTAACCAAAGACCCCCAAATGGCAATGAAGTTCAGCGAGTTAAGAGCTTTTAATGGCGAACAACTACGTGGACAATCACCAGATAATAGCATAAAGATAGCTTGTCAATTGCAATATAACAGTAAACGTCGTATTTTTGACGAGACGTCCCGTGGTCCGATTTTGAAAGCTGAAGGTATGGAAGATAAGTGGGACATCTTCCTATTTGATAACTGGTTATACTTCACTCATAGTTGGAGTGGACAACTTCACTACAAAGCGAAAGTAAATATTTCGGACGAGACAACGATTATTGACGAAATTGAGGTTGAGGGCCGGTTAGCCGAAGATGGACCGGAGTTAGTTTTGTGTGAAGTGGATTTCCTGGTAAAAAGCCACCTATATAATCTTCCTATGCCGCATCGTATACCAAACAAGATTCCTGAAACGGATAAGCAAATTATAACACTTTGGTCTTTTAGCTGTTATGGCCGGTGGGCGTCTTTTGCCACCTATGAAGATACAACAGGATTGCGAATATAGCTTTTACTCATCGCATTTGTCGTAAAGCAAAAAGCCGCCCAACAAGCGGTTGCAGCCGAATTGCTACCGCCGCGATTTTCAACCATCCCTTACTGGCGAAGGCTTTGGTAAGTGGGTCTGACCTTGCCAGCCCGCAATCGGCTGATGCGGGGCGTTATATGCCCAAAATTTGCCTACTAATGGGTACATTAATGGAAAATGTCTAAGTTAAACGAAGCCATAAGAACAATTAAGGCAGGTGACAAAGCAACGGGGCGAAAATTGCTGACCCACCTAATCCAAACTGATCCAACAAATGAAATGGCCTGGATGTGGCTTGCTGTCGCCGTAGAAAATCCTCATGAAAAAAGGCGTTGTCTTCAACGCATCCTGGAAATCAATCCTGAGAATACCACCGCAAAACAGGGCTTGGCCCGGTTAGAAACCCTTGCAGATGAGGAAATGCCAACGCTGGAAGATATACTGTCAGAAAAGCCAGCTTTTACTACTCCCAAACTAAAATCATTGTCTTCACAAAAAATAGTGGGGTCTATCAAACAAAATGCCCTGGCGCAAACTGAAGCATTACCGAAATTAATGATATTAGACTCACCCCGTAGTACTAATCAAAGTGGGGAGATACTTGTATTACTTTTAGAAGGCTTACTTTTTTTTGGAGGGTTTCCTGTTATCGCAATGTTTGTCTTTAGCGTGATAATCTACTTGCTGCCATTAAGAAACAGTTCTTACTTTGGCCTAATGTTTGGTTTTTTTCGCGAGCTTTTTCTGCCGGCGATACTGGGGATTGGAGGCATTCTAGGATTTGTTGGTCTAGTGGTTGTTGTTTTTCATATCATCTCAGTTAGGGGAAGGCCATCAGGGAAAGCACAAGGCGCATTGAGTGTTCATCAAGTGCGGAATTTTGAAGTGCGGCTTCCTTATAGTAAAGTTTTCAACTTATGTTTTGAAGCGGCCTTAGTATTAGGCGGTAAAGTATCTATGAACAATCCAGAGCGAGGTAGAATTGTAGCCAAAACAGGTCGAAGTATATACAGCTGGGGTGAAACCTTATCATTCAAGATAGATAGGTTGAATGATGAGCAGACAAAGGTAAACGTCTCAAGTAAACCACGGATGTTAACTCCCATTGATTTTGGTAGCAATTTAGACAATGTGGAAGGGATTTTGAACTTTTTAAGACTCAAGATAGAAGGATAAACGATACTTCACAAGGTGAGGTAAACAAGTCTAGAGGCATATAACAAGCGGTTCACGCCGACAGCCAAAGTTGGTTTGGATAGCCGGGTGGTTTGGTTAACGGTTTTGGGCTGCTGTGCAGGTGGTTTTGCTCACCTTTGGCTGCGGGTGAACTCCGGCGTTAGCGGGCTAGAAAATATTCCCGTTTCCTGTCAGGACTTAAATTTTGATAAATGAGTGATCAACTGATTTTACGATATTCAATATCTAAATCGCTCTTTCGCGCTCTAATAATTAGCTTTATACCCATCGTCTTTGGGGGCACAGCTTATTCAGCGTTTGATGAGGGGGATATTTACGTTGGATTTTTAACGGGTGCTATAGCAGTTATATTTATTATTCTTATCGGCCTTATAGTTGCTCGTAGTCTGCATAATCGTGCTGCTCAAGTTATCATTGATAAGACTGGTATCAGATTATGTCGTTCTCAACGCCTGATTTCATGGACTGATATAGAAGAAGTTACTTTTGGTGAATTTAGAATAAAAACATCATCGGTTCAATACCTCGGCCTCAAATTGAAACACACGAGTGATCATTATCGTGAACCGTCCACTCTTGATAAGATAGCTCAAGAAATAAATTCCGTTTTTCCTATCGTTAGGATTAGCGAATCCGATGAAGTTTTGTTCAGAGTACCAATTAGTGATTACAATCTTGGACAAGAAGAAGTACGGCAATATATTGTGAGGTTAAAAAGTTTTTATCAAGTTCCAGTTGCTATCAGATGAAGCTAAACTTTCCCAACAAACTGCCCGCTAACAAGTCGTTTCACGCCGACAGCCAAAGTTGGTTTGGATAGCCGGGTGGTTTGGCTATCGGTTGTTGGGCTACTGTGAAGGTGGTTTTGCTCACCTTTGGCTGCGGGTGAACTCCGGCGTTGGGCGGCTAAATACTACAGTTGTGGTTAGGAAACTGATCGAATTTGTCTGTAAAATTTAGCCCCAATTTTGGGGCTTTTGCTTGAGAAAGCTGGTGATTCATAGAAAAAAGCACCCACGAAAATCAGAGATTTGCTGGTATCGTGGTTAATTACAACTGTAGTATAAAACACGCCTCACAATAGTGCGAACCCTTAAGCCACTTTCTGGTTTGGGCATAATTAACCCCGAAATGCAACATCGCCACAATCGCCGTGGTCATAACTTCCGCATCACTCATCCGACATTGTTCATCTTCTAGATGGCCTATCGCTTGTAGAAACTCGCAACAGATGACATGTATGGTTATAATTTCTAGCTCCATCAGTGTTCTCCTTACAGTTTTTTGATTTTGGTTAATCCTTACTGTATCGAAACACTGATGGTTCTCAAACCCTTATCGGTAGCAACTTGAGTTATCTACGAGTTTCAGCTTGGTTGTGTCCATGCCCTCAAAAATACGCTGACCGTTGCCCCAAATTACAGGTATGACCCACAGCCGGTGCTCATCTATGAGACCGTGTTGCAGCAGCGTCTGGGCCAGGCGGCCCGTGCCGTAATTCAAGATGTCTTGACCAGCCTGCTGCTTGAGCCTGGAAACTTCTTCGGTGACATTGCTCTTGATTAACGTTGAGTGGGCAACTTGGGAATTAATGGTAAGCAGATACCAGAAGTATTTCACTTTTTGGGCGAATTTAGGAAAGATAGAATCTATACCTAAAACTAATAAAAGCTAACCAAGCTACAGCCAGGTGAGGCAACAGGCAATAAATATATAAGTTTTCCCAATAAGAATCCATTGACGATCTGTTTAAGGGTATAGTACACTTTAGGATTGGGGGCACCTGATGGGTTCAATAAAGGACTGATTTGTAGTTGGCTGAGAGGGTTATCTATGTCAGTTTATCGCAAAGGAATACTGCGGTCAGTGGGGAGATTTATCGCCGGTATAAAGGAAAGTTTGCCTTTGCTGGCGGCAGATGAGCAAATACGGCTCTCATGGCTCAAAGTGATTAGGTCTTACGCTGAGGTGCCGGAGGTTTACCGGAGTTCATTTGCCGCGTTGGTTGGCGATAGTCCGTTCCCTTATACCGTATTGACGCCTTCGTACGCCGGTTTCATGAATAGAGAAACCGAGAAGCTGGTCTGCTGTCTGGATGGTAAGATTTATGTATGGGAGGAAGTGACGGGTGTTCTGAGTTGCACCTGTTATGCGGTTAAAGATATCAGCTACGTCGAAGTAGGGAAGGCGCTTTTACAAGTGTGGGTCAAGATAAGCGGTCTGGCCGATAGTAGTCTGCCAACCGCGACTGAGTTTAAGTTCAACACGGTCACCGAGTATTTGTTTGCGCCCATCGTGAACAAAATAAGATTGGCGACAAACTATGCCCCGGGGATAGACCCCAGCATGGAACGATCCAAGTTTGATTTTCTGAGTCGAACGAATTTGAAACTTATGAACTACGCCAGGCGCAGCCTATTACCCGATGAAAAAGTTGGGCAGATCATCCTGCAACCTGAAGTTCGTGACGAGGTACTCAGGCTGTTTGGCAACTCGTTTTTTAGGACAGTGTGTCTTGCCCACCTCAGCATCCTGACAGATCGGGAACTGATCCTAATTCAGGACGGGACCGGCAAGCGGTGGGGTGGAGACATCCGCTATGGCGGGGTATGGCATTACATCCCGTTGGACAAGATAACCTCCGTCTCCTTAACCGGGCCAGAAGATGGGCTGTTGGCGATGTTCGTCCGCTTGCCGGAAGGCGACAGCATAGATTCTTTATTTTCGGTTTCAAACAAACAAGAGGTGGATGGGTTCTTAAGTCAGCTTGAGGCAAGTCTAGAAAAATAGTCCTTGCCGCCTTATATTGTAGATAAAAGGCAAAGATCATGCGTAAAAAACTTATACTCTATAGTTTCATCATTATCCTTATAGCGGGTCTAACCAGTGGCTGCGCGACCACGCCGGAGCAGCCCTCCTACTGGCCCGGTGAAGATTGGCGCACCTCTACCCCGGAGGACCAGGGACTTGACTCGACCTTGATTTTGCAAATGTTCCAAAGGATCCGGGATGAGAACATAGACATTCACAGTGTTCTGCTGGTTCGTAACGGCTATCTGGTCACCGAGGCCTATGTTGATCCTTACCGCCGGGATATAAAACACCCGGTATTTTCTGTCACCAAGAGTGTCACCTCTATGCTGACCGGCATTGCCATGGAAGAAGGCTACATCAAAAGCGTTGACCAGAAAGTGCTGGACTTTTTCCCCGACATTGCTCAGGACGTTACCGACAGGTACTTGCCTGATTTGACCCTGGAGCATCTGCTCACCATGTCGGCTGGTTATAATACTCGCACCATTCCCTACATAGAGGTTCTGGAGCAAAAAGACGAAAGTTTTGACACTGTCGAACACATCCTTACTTATAATTCAGTTCTGGAAAAACCCGGCACCGCCTTTTTTTACGACTCCGGTGCGCCGCACGTGCTGTCGGCCATTATTCAGCAAACCACCGGCATGACTACGCAGGAATACGCTCAAGAAAAACTGTTTGACCCGTTGGGTATCAGCGGAATCACCTGGCAGACAGACCCGCGCGGCATTCCGCTGGGCTGCACCGGCCTGGAATTATCGCCACGGGATATGGCGAAACTTGGCTACCTCTACCTGAATCACGGTCAATGGAATGGCGAGCAGATTGTTCCGGCCGAATGGGTCGAAAAATCCACTACCAAACATATGGAAACTAAGGGGCTGATGAACGAAGCCGAAGACGACGGTTACGGCTACTTCTGGTGGATAGATGGCTATGGCGGTTATTCGGCGCACGGTTTTGGCGGGCAATACATCTTTGTTGTGCCCAGGTTGAACCTGGTGGCCGTCTTTACCGCCGCCCTGCCCGACCCTGTTTTCCCGACCCCCCGCAAGTTGATGGAAGAATTTGTGCTGTCGGCAGCCCAAGCAAACGAACCCTTGCCACCGACCCAGACTGCAAGCGACCTGCAAGCCTATACCGCCCAGCTTGAAAATCCGGACCCCCAGCCTGTTGCGCCGCTGCCTGACATAGCCAAACGAATATCCGGCCAGACTTATCACATCACCGAATCGCCTGGCCCTTATTTTCAAGAGCTAACCTTAACCTTTGAAGAAGGGCAAAATTTATATCAATTGGAAGCAATTTGGCCTGACATAAGATATGAAATACTGGGTGGTCTGGATGATCATTTTTACGTGAATGAAGCGGCAAGCGATGGCCATGTTATTGCCGCTAAAGGCTACTGGCAGGATGAAAAGACTTTTGTGCAAACGGTCAAAGATTTTGCATACATGGAAACCGTCACCGAAAAATATATCTTTGAGGGAAATAGACTCACGCTGGATATCAACTCACCGGCGGGTTATTCGATCCAAATGTTGGGGGAAATGACCGAAACAACTGAGACTGATCCGTAGCAGCCGGGTCTACCCGCGTAGCCGAAACAGACGGCATGGTGCAGTTCTATATTCCCGCCAAGGCGAGACCTTACGGCGTTTTAGATATGGCCGGCAATGTCCACAAGTGGGTGTCAACGCTGTACAAAGTTTATCCCTACTAACTGGATGACGGGCGAGAAGATGTGAGCTCTCTCGGCGACTGTATGGTGCGGGGCAATGCCCGCGTTGCGGAGGGCGTTTAACCGAGACTATCCTAGCGCAATTGTAATTGATTCCTGTGACGTATGTTATCGTTGCTGTGGCCGGAGTCTTATAATCGTAAATACCGCCCAACAAGGCCAATGCAGCGGACTGCTCAAGCAAGGTTTCAGGTCGAAGGGGTGTTGCCTGTTGTGGTGTCTCAAATTGGGATAAACTGTACTGGCGAAGTACATTTTTCATCGGCGGGATGTTTTGTGTAGTGTCTCGTCGTATGGCATCGGTTACTCGTGCAGCCGCTGATTGGCGGGCGTTAGCACGCAGGATAAAAGCAAGTCGCCAAGGATTGAATAGTGACAATTTATCAAGATAATAGCGTAAGGTTTATCAGAAATTCTCAATTGAAAAATATTGAGTTACGGTTTTCCCATTATCGTCAGCATGCATTCGACAAGCACACACACGATACATATTCAGTTGGTATTGTTAAGGAAGGTCAAACAGAGTTCTTTTGCCATAACCGAACTGAGATGATCCGACGTGGTGAAATTGCGCTAATCAATCCAGGTGAGGTCCATGCCTGTAATCCTAAAAATGGTTCAGCATTGACATATTATATGCTTTATATCGAACCTAATTTAATCCAGAATATTTCATTTGCCTTGTCAGAAAAGAATGCGAGGGTAACTGAATTCGCCACACCGATTGTTTGTGATGATTTGTTATACCGTGGGTTAACTAAGTTGAGTCTTTCTATCGTAAAAGCCCAAGGTGATTTTGAAGTTGAGACAATTCTCTATGAGACTTTAGCTGAAATTATTCAAAGATACGGAAACATAGAATCTCAGAAACCCACACGAGTGCACAGAGCAGACAAGAACATTGAGAATGGGCGGGCCTACCTAATGGCATTTGTTACAAGTTAAGATTTTTTGTTGATTGTCAAAAAACTCTTGGCATTATGGCAATAACGATTTTTCCAGTCAAATT
>DAOUMU010000237.1:0-24494 GCA_034409055.1 Anaerolineae bacterium | reverse complement strand
ACCAGCGCTCTTCTTCTTTCTCGCCATGGGAACATCTCCCTTCTCTTAAAGATGTCCCCATTTTACCTCAAATGCTGAATTGTTAAAGTACGCTCAATTAGTCAGATGACTTATGCAACACTCTGTGATTGAAAAGGCCAAATTAGGTTTTACGCTGCAAAATATGGTTATGGAATACATGACCGACCGGTTTGTTGACCAGGTTTGTGAAGAGATTACGACGGAGACGATTAAGCTTTTCCAGAGTCACGCTTTGATGAAGGCTCAAGCAAAAGAGTACGTTAGGCAAAGCCAAGTTCGCCTCATTCTTAAACCTGTGATCGAGCGACTGCTGGCTACCCTCAGTAAAAAAGATATTGAATGTAGGTTGAATAATGTCCTATCGGCTTTGCGAGAAAAGTCCCCCCTTGTTCCGGGGTATGCAGGAGGAAATGTGCTTAATCTCTTGCTTCACTTGGGAAGTAATGTCAACAACTATGATTTTTCTCATCTGACCATTCGACAAGCTTATCTGCAAGGTATGGAATTACAAAATGCAAATTTGGCTTATGCTGATCTGACCGGGTCTGTTTTTACCAAAACCTTTGGGAGTGTTCTTTCAGTTGCATTTAGCCCTAATGGAGAGCTATTAGCAGCAGGATTTGCTAACTGTAGAATCCATTTATGGCGAGTACCCAATGCTCAGTTACTACTCACTTGTGAGGGGCATCTAAACTGGGTACTTTCAGTAACTTTTAGCCCTGATGGTAGCATTTTGGCCAGTGCCGGTGAAGACCAGACGGTACGATTGTGGGATATTGTCACCGGTCAATGCTTGAATGTCTTACCGCATCTTGCTCGGGTAAGTTCAGTCGCTTTCAGTCCCGATGGTTGTAAACTTATCAGTGGAAGTGATGATCAAACGGTACGGTTATGGGACGTTCACACCGGTCAATGTCTCAAAATTCTGCGCGGGCATAACAGTTGGGTAAGGACTGTTGCTTTCAGTCCCGATGGGAATGCTTTAGCCAGTGGCAGTGAAGACCAAACTGTGAGACTATGGGATGCCAATACTGGCAATTGCCTCAAAAATCTGCAAGGGCATTCCAGTCGGGTCAGATCTGTTACTTTCAGCCCTGCTGGCGAGATTCTGGCCAGTGGTAGCAATGATAATACAGTGCGGTTATGGGATATTCACACCGGTCAATGTCTCAAAATTCTGCGCGGGCATAACAGTTGGGTAAGGACTGTTGCTTTCAGTCCCGATGGGAATGCTTTAGCCAGTGGCAGTGAAGACCAGACTGTGAGACTATGGGATACTCGTACTGGCCAGTGTTTAAATGTCTTACATGGGCATACCAGTCGGCTATGGTCGGTTGCATATAGCCCCGATGGTCGTACATTGGCCAGTGGGAGTGAAGACCAAATCATAAGGCTGTGGGATGTTGATACTAGGCGATGCCTTGAAACGCTCCAGGGCCATATAAATCGGGTATGGTTAGTTACCTTTAGCCCTGACGGTTGCATTATTGCTGGTTGTAACGATGATCAAGCCGTACGGTTATGGGATGTCAATACAGGGCGATGTATCAAGACTTTGCGGGGACATACCAACCGTGTAGTATCAATTGCCTTCAATTTTGGGAATATGCTGGCTAGCGGTGGTGATGATCGGACAATATTGTTATGGGATCTTAACACGGGACGGTGTCTCAAATCACTACGAGGTCATACTGAGGCAATATGGTCAGTTGCTTTCAGTCCCGATGGCTATATCTTGGCTAGCGGCAGTGGCGATTATACGATTCGGTTATGGGATGTTCACACTGGTCAATGCCTCAATACTTTGGAGGGACATACCAATTGGGTCAGGTCAGTTGCTTTCAGTCCCGATGGTTGTACTCTGGCTAGTGGTAGTAGCGACCAAACGGTACGATTGTGGAATGTCAATACTGGAGAATGCTTGAGTGTTTTACACAGACATACTAATAGAGTGTGGTCGGTCGCATATAGTCCCGATGGTCATACTCTGGCCAGTGGTGGTGAAGATCAGGCTATCTGGTTATGGGATGTCAAGACTGGTAAGAGCTTGAAGGTTTTACAAGAATTTACTCACTCAGTCCAAGCAGTCACCTTTAATCCTGATGGAAATAGTCTGGCTAGTGGAGGCAGCGACCAGACTGTGTCATTATGGGATGTGAATACTGGAAAATGTCTTAAGACGTTACAAGGACATACTAATCAGGTAAGTTCAGTTGCTTTTAAATCAAATGGCCACATATTAGCCAGTGGTAGCCACGATGAAACAATCAAACTTTGGGATGTACAAACTGGTCAATGTCTCAAGACCCTACGCCCGGACCGTCCCTATGAACGAATGAACATCACCAGCGCAACCGGCCTGACCGAAGCCCAAAAAGCCAGCCTCAAAGCGTTGGGGGCGGTGGAGGATTGAAGCACTGAGGGCGCTGAGGGGACTGATAGCGCTGAGGGGAGAGGAACTCAGCGTTATCAGTAATGTTTCAGTGCCTCAGTGGTTCAGAGAGCGAAAGTTAAACCTGGAGGCAGCAGAACCATTCAGAGAATTCAAGGTGGTAAAATTTAGCTTGTGTCGCCACCAAAACAGGAGTAAGATAAAGAAAGGGGAGATTGCTCTCCCCTGCCTATCTTGAATCGATGCGACTTTGGCTTAACTGAGGATGTTGTTCAGGTATTGGACGGCCAAGACGAACACCTGAACGACTGTCCAGAGCAGGGTCGCATCGATTTTTATGTGGAAGATGTACCGGTTTGTCTGGTAGTAAAGCTCGAACATTAGATCGGACCTCCTTTTTTCGTTTTAGCCAGGTGATGCTTTTGCCTTGCCTGAGCTTAACCTCACTATAGCCTACTTTCGTCCGCAAATCACTCGGATTCTTGCGCCTGTTTTGCGCAAATGGCTACAAAAATCAAAACGCCGCAGCGTGAAGGCTACGGCGTTTGCTCATGCTCTGCTCCGAACTTGCTAATTTTCTTGCGAGATGGGCAGTTGCATTTGAAAGAAGGGCTGAGTCGGCCCAGGACCAGGAGACTGTCTTTACACGAAACATATCATTTTAGTTTGCTTTATCTGGCGACAATTAGGCCTGCCAGCATACTGAGGCCCAACATACCAATTAGCACCGCCAGGATGATAATTAGGACCAGCATTTCTAAGGACAATTCAATCATCATTTTTCGCTCCTCTCATCTATAGCTCTACCAATCAACCTTTATAGTCCCATTGTACAATCAATCAATTTGCGTGTCAGTCGGAAATTTGCACGTGGATTTGCGCAAATTAGTAATTTGCTCGGCGTGAGCTGCCCTGAAGTCAAACTCGGAAAATCCTGGGACTCGGATGGGACGTAAAAACCTGTGAACATCTGTGTTCGTCTGTGGACCCCTTGCGTTAGAGATGACCACCTGACGTGTCCCTCAACCGGACTTTATTTTCGTTTCCGGTTATGGTATACTTGGCCGCACGGAAATCTTTCTCCTGCTCCCCAAACCAGGTTGTCATCGTCTCCGGCTCAGTTTGGTCAAAATTCAGCGTATGGAGGTGCGCGTTGAGTAAACGTAAAGCCAAAAGGTGGCGCAAGGTGCAGCTCGACCGGAAATCGCGCCGGTCTCGCCAGCGCTCGGATGAATTACAGCGGACTTTCAACTGGGTCGACCGCTTGATTAGCCAAGGCCGGGCTCAGGAAGCTGTCGGACTCCTGGAACCCCTGCTAGATTCTCACCCCCGGCTGGCCGATTTGCACTATTATCTCGGTTATGCCCGGGTGAAGGCAGGCGATCTGTGGCGTGGCCTGGAGGGATACGAACAGGCCATCGAACTGAGTGGTGAGCCAAGTTATTGGTTCCCCCTGGCCTCTCTCTACATGGAACTTGAACTGAACGCGCACGCCCTGCGCGCTGTTCGCCAGGTGCTAAAGCAACAGCCCGACCATCCCATGATCGACCAGGTGCGTGAAATGGCCGCCTTCCTGGAGCAAAGCCTGCAGACAATGGCTCGCCGACTCGATCTGCCGCTGACGCGGGCAGAAGAGGGCCTCTATGAGCTAGACAGGGGCCAGCGGGCCTTGCGTACGGGTGACTACCCGGCCTGTATCGCCGCCAACCGGCGGGCCATCAAACTGATACCCCACTGGCTCCCGCCGTACAATAATCTTTCCCTGGCCTTGTTTTTTGATGGTCAACCGGAAGAGGCCATCGCCACGGCCCACCAGGTGCTGTCAATAGACCCAAACAACATTCAGGCCCTGAGCAACGCTATCCGTTTTCTGGCCTGGACCGGACAGGAGCCAGAAGCGCGGACGTTGTGGCCCCGCTTACAGGAAATTACGCCCCAGGATGCCGGTGACCGGCTCAAGATGTCCGAAGCGGCGGCCGTTTTGAGCGAAGACGAGGATGTGTATCAACTGCTAAAACCTCTGGACAAAGCCAGCGCAGCCCAGGCAGGGCCGCCCGGATTCGTCCGGCACGCCCAGTTATTTCTGGCCGTGGCCGAAGCCAACACAGGCCGGTCCGGGGCCCAACGTCGGCTCAAGGCCCTGCAGAATGATGAGCCTTGGGCCGGGGAATTGCTGGCTGCCTTAAAAACTAAAAAACCGGGACCGGGCTGGGCTGAGCGTTTTCCCTACTACCGCAACACCGATTTGATCACCGGCCGGGCGATGGAAGAGTTTGCCGAACTGCTTGGGCAACAGGATGACGTGCCGCCCAAAAAATTCCAGAGACAGATGGCTCGCTTCGCGGCTCGCTTCCCGCAAATTGTCCGGGTGGCCGAGAAGCTGATTTGGGAAGAGAACCAACCTCAGCTTGGCATTGACATGCTGGCAGCCATCGCCACCCCGGCTGCCTATACCGCTTTGCGCCGTTTTGGCTTGAGCCAGGCCGGTGACGATGAGATCCGTTTACAGGCCCTGTCTAGCCTGATGCAGGCCGGTGAAATTGCCGAGGATGAAACCCTGCGGCTGTGGCACCAAGGCGAATGGCGCGAGGTACAACTACGCCAGTACAAGATTTCAGACGAGGCCGAGCCGCGGTACACCCCGGAGGTGGCCGATCTGTTGAATCAAGGTCTGCAAGCCTTTCAGCAGGGTGATTATCAGCAGGCCGAACGCCTCTTCCGGCGGGCGTTGAAGTTGGATCCCAAGGCCAAGGAAGCCTGCAATAATCTGGGGACAATTTATGCCCGCCGCAAAAAGCACAAGCAAGCCAAAGATATGTTCCAGGCAGCGTTAGACATCGATCCGACCTACGTCTTTCCACGTTGCAATCTGATCATGTATCTCCTGGACGAGGATGATATTGAGGGCGCAGAAGCTATGTTAGCTCCGTTGGCCAACGTGCCCCGTTTTCATTCACAAGAGATGGCCTTCTATTCCTATGTCCAGGCTCGTATTTTGACTTATCGGGAGAAATACGAAGAGGCCCGTCAGTCCCTGCGAACTGCCTTGGAAATATTGCCCGACTATGAACCGGCCAAGAGTCTGCTGGATCGCCTGGATAGTATCATCCCCCTGCAAAAGGGCTTTAAGTCCTTCATGGAGCGCCAACACCAGCGTGACCAGGCCAAACGCAAGCGACTACAGGCCAAGCTCACCACCTCAGCCCCGTCCCTGTCTGAAGTACTCCCCTTGTACTCCAAGGATGCCCTGACCGGGATGGCGCGGGTGGTGATACCCTGGGACGGCTGGACCGGCTTGCGCAAAGCTGAATTGATCCAGCAAATTGTCGATGCGCTTACCGACCGGGATCGGCTGAAGGAAATCGTCGATGATTTGCAGGACGACGAGCAGGCCGCACTGCGCCAGGTGTTGGCCGAGGGCGGGAGCATGGCCTGGCCGGCGTTCGACGCTCGCTATGACAATGACTTAGAGGAGTCTGCCTACTGGAATTGGCACCAACCGCAGACGACGATGGGCCACTTACGGCTGCGCGGCCTGCTGGCAGAGGCCGTAGTGGAGGGTGAACTGCTGGTCGTGGTGCCGGCTGAATTACGCCAGCTATTGGGTGAGACATTTTAGCTCACATCTGCCTGATCACAGATACTACTTTGCCCAAGATTTGGACATCCCGGCTGATGATAGGGGCCATGCCCGCATTGGCCGGCTGCAGGCGCACATGATCCTGCGCTTTGAAAAAACGTTTAACGGTCGCCTCGTTTTCTAGCAGAGCGACGATAATGTCCCCATTGTCGGCCGTGGGCTGCTGGCGAACCACCACGTAATCCCCCGACAAAATACCGGCCTCGATCATACTGTCCCCCTTGACCTTCAGGGCAAAGAAAGTGCCGCCTTTGTCCAGTACAACCTCGTCCACCAAGGTCAGATACCCCTGGATATTTTCTTCGGCCAGGAGGGGCATCCCGGCGGCAATCTCACCCACGATCGGGACCAGCAGTTCCTCCTGCCTGGATAGGGGCTTCAACACCTGAATCGACCGCGCTTTGCCCCGCAGACGTTGGATATAACCTCTGCGTTCCAGGCCCCTCAACTGCTTCTGGACAGCCGCGCTGGACCTCAGCCCGACGGCCTGCCCAATCTCTCGCACCGAAGGCGTCCAGCCCTCTGCCTGCTTCTCCATAATAAATTTCAAAATTCGCCGTTGTCGCTCACTCAACGCCTGGGCCATCTCCCGGCCTTTCTTTTATGACTTCCTGACTATCATTCTACTACACATGGCCCGGTTTGAAAACCTGACCGGGTCAATCGCCGTGTCACACCCCCCAACATATAGGGGATATATTCTTCAATGACCCCTGGATGTTGTAGGGGGTTGACAATAGCTTAAATTTCCTTTATAATACAGCAAAGCGAACAAATGTTCACCTTTGGAGTTTGGTGCGAAACTCCGTAGCTGGCGCACACTTCGCGCTATGCGTCAGCCGGGCATAGGGATGCCCCGCCTACGTTTCGCACCAAGTATAGTTTTTCAGAAAATGATTTTGACTCGTAGCCGCCGCATCCCTATGCGGCGGGCCGGGCATAGGGATGCCCGGCCTACGAATCCAAAATATTTATCTGAACATCTATACCAGAATGTAAGGAAGGAGAAGCGAATGAATATCCAAATTAGGCAGATTAAAGGTGATATTGTCGAGCTGCTCTTCAATCCCAAGGAAGAAGACCTGCGGGTGGGCGAAAACCTGACCCTCAGAGAAAAGAGCAGCGACAGAGGCTTGATCGTGCAGATCATTGAGTTTCGGACCGTTAACTATCCCACTCTGCTTCAGGAGATGCTGCAACTGGTGGCCGAAGAGCCTCAACCTCAGCCGGCCGACCTGGCTGAGTTCTATCAGGAAGGATTACCCGAGATGAGCAATCTCAAGTTGGCCATTGCCAAAATTAGGAAGGTGGTGACATGGTTGCCTCAAACGACCCAGGATTTAGCCTTAGAGAGCCAGCTCTGAGTCAGTGGGAACAATGGGACGGCTGGATTCCCATCCGGGACGTGACGGTCGAGCGGACCACTGACGAAGATGTATTCGCCAATGCCACGCGTGATCTGGGGCATCGGTTGCGTCTGGGGTTGACCCTGGCCGGACGGGATTTCTACGTCGAAGGACAGGACCTGGAGAAGGTCAATGTGGTCACCGGCGTGAAAGGCAGCGGCAAGAGTCACCTCTCCAAGGTACTTTTGTTACAATTGATCGAGCAGGGCGCACCATGCGTCGTGTTTGACATCAACAAAGAATACATCCATCTGCCCAAGGTAGAGGTAGACCCCCACACCGGCCAAACCATGCGGCGGGGAATCGTCCATCTCGAAGCCGGTGGCAACTTTCGCCTGGGTGTGCGACAGTTTGGCCTGCCCCCCTTGATGACCCTCTTACATCGCTTCGGCCTGCCCGAGGTTTCGGGTCTCTATTTCGAGAACCGGGTCACCCGGTTGTGGGCCGAGGCCGAAGCCATGGAACGTAACAACGGCCAGGTGCCCTACGTGGGCCTGGAGCAGCTCATCCAGATGGCCGAGCAGAACGAGTTCGGCAGCGGTTCGAATGCTCTCGTCGTCAACCAGGCCATCCGCTCCCGCCTCGAATCGCTCAAGAACACGCGGATATTTGCCCGCACAGCCAGGGAGGCGGCCTCGTTGGGCGAGGCGTATCGCAAGATTCGCAGCGGGGGAGCCCTCATTATCGACATCTCTGCCCTGTCTAACTTGGCCCGGGAAGGCTTCGTCCAGGCCATCATTGAGCTGATCAAGGACCTGTGCCTGTGGGAAATCGATCACGACACCTACCGCTTCCCCTTTGTCTTCTTCGAAGAAGCCCACCTGTATGTTTCACGCCAAAGTATTGACTACATCGTCACCCGCGCCCGTCATCTGGGAATCACCAGTTTCTTCGTCACCAACATGATCCACGGCCTGGACGAGACCATCCTGCGCCAGGCGGACAATCTGTTCCTGTTGCGCATTCCCTTCGAAGATGACGTGCGCCACGTGTCGCGTGGGGCAGCCACCGACTATGAAACCATGGCCGCCTTTGTGCGCCGTCTCCGGCAGCATCACGCCCTGGTTATCGGCACTGTCACCGCCCAATATCCCCTGATGTTCAAAGTAGACCCGCTGGAAGGAGTCAACACGGCCGGAGAGACGCGGTATTTCTTCAGGAGTAAGGAGTAAGAAGTAGGGAGATTAAAAACATCCCCCTACTCCTTACTGCTTACTCCCTACTTCCATCTCAGGAGGTGAGCATGAAAAAATTGAAAGGAGCTGCCGGCTACGCCGTTGAATGGCTACAAACGGACCAGCGCGACCGGAACAAACAGCCGTACATCAAGCCCTCCTCGCTGGCCAAAGGCTGCCTGTTGTACGTTGCCTTCGAACTGCAAGGCAAGCCCAAACCGTCTATCGACGCCCGGGTAGGCCGCATTCTCTCAGTCGGCACCGACAGCCACCGCCGGTTACAGCGCGGCCTGGCCCGGGCCTGCCTGGCTCAGGAGGTCTTCTTCGAGGTGCCCGAATATCGCATCCACGGCTTCTGCGACGGTCTGCTGTACATTCCCCCCGAAAAAACAAAGGATGAATCCATTGCTGGCTTCTGGGCGTTGGAGTTCAAAACAACCGCCGCCGGTGAGTTTGATAAAGTCAAGGCCGCCAAAATGCCGAAAGAGGAGCATATCCGCCAGGCCCAGATTTACCTGTGGGGGTTGGAGGTCTATTACCGGGGAGCGATCCCGCTGCAGGGAGCCATCATCTACTACGAGAACCGGGACAGCCTGGACCACTTGGCCTACGAAGTTTACCCCGACCCGGCAATGATGGCCGGCCTGCTGGCCCGGGTCAAGACCATGCTGGCCGGCTTGGCCAAAGACCACCTGCCGGATGATGTCCTCCCCCCGGATCACTGGGCACACAGCTATTGTCCCTACCTGGATATCTGTGAGCCGGGGCAGGCGGCGATGGCCTGGCAGGCAGCTCAGCCCAAGACACTCCCGGACAAGGTCCTGGCCGATATTATTGCCAAGCGGATTGTGGCCAAGAAGGGAGCCGAGGCCATGACCGGTAAAAAGAAGAAAGGCTCACGGTCCCTGGCAGACCTGGCCCAGGATTTGGACTGGGACTGAGCCGTTACCCTACTTATTACTGAGCCCCATTGCCTCGGCGTTCGGGCAAATATTCTTCGCCCGGCAGTGAACACAGGCAATCTTGGGAAAAATCACAAAGATACGGAATAAAAGCAAGCCTACCACAGCCAGAAAGATAGCCAGCAGCCCGAAGGAGAAATTCAAAATTAACGCCGGAAGCATGGCGATGATGGGGATAATTTTGGCAGCCATATACAGGTTATTGTGGCACAATAAGCCCTCACTCCGCCTGGCGGCAAACGCTTTGACGTCTCCTGCCTTGGCTATCCGCTTCGAGACCACGTTCATGCCCGAGATGCACAGAGAGTCCTTTAGCCTGTAATAGACGCAATTGGGACAAACGACCAGCGGCATAAGCACATACATCTGGACAAAAGCGAAGACCAGGTATAGACAGCCTGCCAGGTAGGCAATCCATGAAGCGTTGTAACCAAAGATGATCCCCATTCCACCGAGTAGATAATGGAGAACCGTCACCCCGTTATATATCAGCAAGCTAGATAATGGATAGACGGTATAAGCCTCTGTTTTTGCCCTGATTTTCAAAGTCATGTTTCCCTCCTCATTGCAAGTAGGCTCCGCATCCCCATGCGGGGGCCGGGCATGGCGATGCCTTGCCTGCGCTTTTATTACCTAAAAGGTAACTGCCTACCCTCATGTCATTCCGAGGAGCGCAGTACCCAAAGGGCATAAACGACGAGGAATCCCCGAAACTTTGGTCCAAAAGAGGTCTACCCTGTGCCCCTTGGGTATTTACCAAAACCTTGGGGATTCTTCACCTGTTCAGAATGACATGGTAGGTAGTTACCCTAAAAGGTTAATGAATTATTGAGCTTCTTAAGAAGCCGGCTCAATTGCTGCACTTCATCCGGCGCCAGGCCAACACAACAACTTCTGAAAATTCTGTCTAAAGTAGGGGTTGAGTGTTTGAGAGCTTCCCCCTGTTCGGTCAGCTTTACCAGGACACTTCTCCGGTCGTCGGGATTAGGTTCGCGCCTGACCAACTCCTTTTTCTCCAGGGTATCCACAATGCCGGTCATAGTAGCCCCTGAACAATGAGCAGCCGAAGCCAGCTCTTTGAAAGGACGTCCATCTTTTTCCCACAGCAAACTGAGAATGAAATATTGCGGCGGCGTGAGATTGGCCTCGCTAATCGTCTCTCTCTGAATTTGCTTGAGCTTTTTCTCCACCAGCTCGACGAGCTGAAAAACTTCAGATATTGAACCGGATTGGTATATCTCGTTCAACGCCTTGTCTGCTGGATTGCTCATACTTTATTTACCTATATAGTTAGTGTACGAATTGTTAGCGTCCTAATTATAATAGACCAAATTAAAAAAGTCAACACCCGATCTATGAGGTCATCCCCGACCACTTGCCGCGCATTCGCAAACCATATGCCTGGTACCTGCGCGTGCCAGACCTGCCCGGTTTCCTGCAACTTATCGCTCCCGTGCTGGAACAGCGTCTGGCTCAATTCCCCGTAGCCGGCCACTCTGGCCAAACGCCCTCTTCCCCAAGCAAGCCTCAAGCGTCTGGCCGCCGGTATAACTTCGGCGCGGTGTTGACCTGTTTTAAGCCCAACATCTTTCAAATAACCTATCCCCTTCAAATTTGTGGGGAGCCTAACTCTGCGGTTCAATCTGCGTCGGGGTGTCTTATGTTCATTTTAGTGATATAATATTCTCAGAGCTGTTGTATTTTGTAGTAACGACTTATGAAGGTTAAAAAATTAATTGGGGTAGGCCAGGCATCCCCATGCCCTTATGAAGGTTAAAAAATTAATTGGGGTAGGCCGGGCATCCCCATGCCCGGCCCTCTATTCCCCGATTATTTTCTTAAGTTCCACAGTCGTTTCTTCACACCTTGCCTAAAAGGGGGAGTAATATGCAAAACAAAGCCCAAACCTCTACCTTGCCTTCTGGAAACTATGACAGCAAAGCCCAAACCGAAGCCCTTTATGAGATCAGCCGCCGCTTGAACATAGCTCGCAATGACCAGGAATTTCTTCAGGTCTTGGCCCAGCCTGCTCTGGAAACCGGTGCCAATAGGGCCAGTTTGTTATACTTTGACCTTGATGCTTCCGGCCAGCCGGAATGGCTCGAACTGGTTGCTACCTGGCAGCAGCAGGGAAATCAGCCTCTTTTTCCCCTGGGCACCCGTTTCCATTTGTCAGAACATCCTGCGGCCCACTTGTTACTGGACAATCCCTACCAGGCACAATTGATCACAGATATGAATAGCGATCCCCGGGTTGATCAGAACACCCGGCAGTTGTTTCTGCAGCTTGGTGAACTGGCCGTGGTGGGCATTCCGCTCAACAGTGGCGGGCGCTGGGTAGGCATGCTCATCTTCAGTTGGCCCCAGCCACACCAATTCAACCCCCAGGAGACGGCTATTTATCACGCCCTGACCGGCTTAGCCACCCCGGCCGTGGAAAGCCGCCGCCTGTTAATAGAAAAGGAACGAGCCATCACCGAAACGCTGTACCAAATCAGCCGGGCCTTGAATGTCGCCCAAAACGCCGCTGACATCTTGCAAGCGGTTCTCCCCCCTGCGGTCGAGGCCGGGGCCAGTGCCGCCGTCCTTCTATATGTTGAACCTGGCCATACCCGTAGTGACGACTTCAGTCGTGTGGTAGCGACCTGGCATAGGGACGACGCCATTGTACCTGCGGTGAGTGAACGTTTCCACCTGGCAAACTATCCCTTTTCCCAGGTATTGATGAACAACCCGAACCAGCCGAATCCAGTTTTGGTCAGCGATATCACCACCGACCCACGCCTGGATGAACATACCCGGCAAATTTCCGCACAAATGGGTGTTCAGGCCAATGTCACGATTCCCCTGATGCAAGCCGGGCATTGGGTCGGGTTATTGGCTTTCGGTTGGTCCGCCTCCCATTCATTTAGTGAACGGGAGAGGGCCATCTATAAAACCTTGCCCTCGCTGGTTGGACCGTTGGTGGAAAACCGTCGCCTGGTTGAAAACCTGGAGCAACTGGTCAAGGAACGCACGGCCGAACTGCGCCAGAGCGAAGCCAGATATCGTGAACTCGTTGACAACGTCCACACCATTATCCTGAAATTGGATTTGGCAGGGCGAGTCATTTTCTTCAACCAATATGCTCAACATTTCTTTGGCTACAGCGAAGACGAGATTTTGGGCAAGCATATTGTCGGTCACATTGTCCCAGAAATTGAAACGACCGGCAGAGATCTCCGAAAAACCATAAGCGATATACTCTTGCATACCGAACGATACAGGACGCACGAAAACGAAATTATCACCAAAGATGGCACGCGGAAATGGGTCGCCTGGACCAACAAGATCATTGAGGACGAGGCCGGAAAACCGGTCGGTGTCCTGTCTACTGGCGCAGATATTACCGAGCGCAAGCAAGCAGAGGAGATGCTCAGGCTTGAAAAAGAGTTTAGCGAGCGCATCCTTTACACAGTCGTGGATACCATTTTCGTATTTGACCCGGGCACAGACAGAGCAATAAGATGGAACCGGGCCTTCAATGAAATCAGTGGTTACACAGACCAGGAAATTGAATCCAAAAAAGCACCGGATGATTGGTATCGTCAGGAGGATGTCGAGAAAGCCCAGATAGAAAGCAGGAAATTACTTAGAGGGCAGAAGTCCGTTGTAGAGATGTCGTTGATCACCAAGACAGGCAAACTGATACCCACAGAGTACACGGCATCCATGACCTACGACGCTGAGGGCAATCCCCAGTACATCATCGCTGTAGGCAGAGACATTACCGAACGTAAACAGGCAGAGGCGGCGCTGCGAGCAGCGGAGAGATTATTCTCATATTATGTAGATAGCATTGATGCCTTTGTGTATATCAAAGATACACAGAGCAACTACACCTTTATCAATAAAAAGGCCAAAGAACTGTTTAACATACGTAGAGAAGACCTCAAAAAAAGACCCTACACCGACTTTGATTTCTTTGAAGTGCAAATGGCCCAAACGCTGCGAGAAAATGACCGCCAGGTTATGGAATCAGGACAACCCGTCGAGTTTGAAGAAACAGGTCGTCCTGAAGGGAAACAAAACAGACAGCTTGGGGCCGGGTATAGATACTACCTGGCTCTAAAGTTCCCTCTCAAAGATGAACAGGGTAATGTTATCGGGATTTGTGGTTTTTCCTACGAAATCACTGAGCGCAAGCGAATGGAACAAGCATTACGCCAGGCCAAGCTGGCTGCCGAGACCGCGAATCGGGCCAAAAGTGTGTTCCTGGCCAATATGAGCCACGAACTGCGCACCCCCCTCAACGCCATCTTGGGCTTCTCTCAACTGATGGCCCGTGACCCGGACCTGACCACCAGGCAGCAAGAAAACCTGGCCATTATCAGCCGGAGTGGAGCCCATTTGCTGGAGCTGATCAACGACGTGCTGGATATGTCCGCCATCGAGGCCGGCCGGGTGACTTTGCAAGCAACCTGTTTCGATTTGCCCCACCTGCTGGCTGGCTTGGTAGAGATGTTCCGCCTGCGGGCTGAAGGCAAGGGGCTGACCCTGGTGTTTGACCCTGCTCCCGATCTACCTCAGTACATACGAACGGATGAGAGCAAACTGCGCCAGGTGCTTATTAATCTGTTGGGTAACGCGGTAAAGTTTACCCACCGGGGCAGCATTACCTTGCACGTCAGATGCATTGACGAACCACCAACGACCGGCGACCAACCTCCAGCCGTCGAAGCGCAGCCAGCCTTCGTCGCTTGCCCTGAGGGTTCGCCTTCGTCGTTGGTCTTTACCATCGAAGATACCGGCCCCGGCATTGCTCCCGATGAATTGGAAACGGTCTTCGATCCCTTTGTCCAAACGGCCGGCGGGCAACAGTCTGAGAAAGGGACCGGCCTGGGCCTGTCCATCAGCCGGGAATTTGTCCGCCTGATGGGCGGCGATCTCACCGTAAGCAGCATCCTGGGCCAGGGCAGTACTTTCCGGTTCGATATAAAGATCGAACCGGTAGATCAATCTGAAATCCAAACGATTCAGGCCAAATCTGGCATTCCCGCCCGGCGGGTGGTCGGCCTGGCCCCCGGCCAGCCGGTCTACCGCCTGTTGGTTGCCGAAGATCAAGTGGCCAGTCGTAAATTGTTGGTCGAACTCCTCTCCCCCCTCGGTTTCGAGATACAAACAGCAAGCACTGGTCAAGAAGCCGTCGAGATATGGGCCGGCTGGGAACCGCACCTGATCTTGATGGACATGCGGATGCCGGTCGTGGACGGTCACGAAGCCACCCGCCGGATCAAAGCCACGGCCAGGGGCCAATCGACCGTCATCATTGCCCTCACCGCCAGCGCCCTTGCCGAAAATCGGGCCAGTTTTATGGCCAGTGGCTGTGACGACTTTATCAGCAAACCCTTCCCCGAGGCGGAGCTTTTTGAGAAGCTAACCAGGCATCTGGGGGTGCGCTTTGTCTACGAAGAGACTGGGACAACCGGTAAAGACAGGCCCGTCCCTCAGCCGGACAGATATCCGCCAAAGATAAGCTCGGCTGAGCTTGACCAAGTTCTGGCCGGTTTGCCTGCTGGCTGGCTAGAAAACTTGAAACAGGCCACGATTCAAACCGATTTAGACTCGATTTTAACCCTCGTCGAACAAATTCGCCAGCTTGAAAGCCAGGATGTGGCCGCAAACGTCACCGCAGCTTTGGCCGATGCGTTAACCGATCTCGCCCGTAACTTTGAGTACGAACAGATCTCGACGTTGATCCAATCTCTTGAACACAGATCGGAGGACCAAGATGCCTGATCACCCCCCTGATCCCCCAAAAGGTAATATTCTGGTCGTCGATGATACCCCGGCCAACCTGCGCTTACTCTCTCAAATGCTCGTAGAGCAAGGCTACAAAGTTCGACCTGCCCCCAACGGCCCCTTGGCCTTGCAATCCGCCCAGGCTGCCCCCCCTGACCTGATCCTCCTCGATATCAAGATGCCGGAGATGGACGGGTACCAGGTTTGTCAACGTCTCAAAGCAGACGAACGCACCCAAAACATCCCCATTATCTTCATCAGTGCCCTCGGCGAAACAGAAAACAAAGTCAAAGCATTTACCGCTGGGGGAGTAGATTACATCACCAAGCCGTTCAAGAAAGAAGAGGTGCTGGCCCGTATAGAAACCCATTTAGCCCTCCGAGCCCTACAAAAGCAACTTGAGACGGCCAACCAGGCCCTAAAAGAGCGAAATGCCGAACTAAAAGCCAGTAACGAAGAACTGGAAGCCTTCGCTCACACGGTCGCTCATGATATTAAGAATCCACTGGGGCTACTGATCGGCTATGGTGAACTGTTGCAAATGGAGCACGCCCAAATGACAGACGAAGAGCAGGATAAGCTTCTCCATACGTTTGTTCAAAGCGGGCGCAAGCTGAATCGGATCGTTGAAGCCTTGCTATTGCTATCCAGCGTACGCAAAATGGACCAAATCGAGACCCAGCCTTTGGATATGGCCAACATCCTGGCTGAAGCGCAAAATCGCCTGGTCGACCTGATCGAGAAACACCGGGCTGATATCCGACCACCCCAACGCTGGCCCGTGGCCCTGGGCTACGCCTCCTGGGTTGAAGAAATCTGGGTCAACTACCTCAGCAATGCGCTCAAGTACGGCGGGCGTCCACCCCGTATCGAGCTGGGCGCCACCATCCAGGAGGATGGCTTTGTGCGCTTCTGGGTGCGTGATAACGGCGCGGGCATAAAACCCGAAGAACAGGCCCGGCTATTCATCCCCTTCGAACGGCTTGACCAGGTTAAGCTAAAAGAAGGGCACGGCTTGGGCTTGTCCATTGTACGGCGCATCGTAGAAAAACACGGCGGCCAGGTCGGCCTGACCAGCCAGGTAGGCCGGGGAAGCACTTTTTACTTCACCCTGCCCGCATTAGCCCCCACGTAACCACCTACCCTCATGTCATTCCGAGGAGCGCAGCGACGAGGAATCTCCGGCGACGAGTTTATCCAAAAATGTCATCCCGAGAGCTTGTCCTGAGCGAAGTCGAAGGATGCACAGCCACCAGGAATCCCCGACAACGAGGACAAATTCAAGCTGGCACGACCAACGACCAGAGAGTAGCTTTTTCTAATCATGATGATAAAACGCCCTGCGCTCGCCTACAACCACAACCTGCCCCCACCTCGCCACTACCCCAACAGCGACGCAGCCACTTCCGGCCCCACCTCCTCAGTGCCCTCACCCCTCATCACCTGTCCCGGTGGGGTTCATCCTTCCTTCGCCCCCCCTCCTCAGTGCCTTCATCCCTCATCCTTCATCCTTCCTTCGCCGCTCCCCAAAGCTCCTTAAAATTCCGTAACGTTATAAGACATTTTCAACCATACTCAAGACAGCAAAAGCCACAACAGCGCAGCAAGCCGCGCCACTGTGGCTTTTTTTTTATAGGGTCGGCATAACGAGTCGGCATGTGCCGCCCGCCCCGAACCATTCTACCAAAACCAACTCACCCACGCAAGACGACATCCGGACTGAGACCCGGCTCTTGAGGTCGGCACTATGCCGTTGTTAGCTGGCTGGTTGATTACCAAGTCTCAGTAGATCCAATTTTCAAGCTCGGAGCGGATCAGCTAGAGCAAATTTGGATGTACTGAGTCTGTTTCTACTCCCCCTCATTAGTAATCAACCCCTACCAATGAAATTGTTATCGGTAATGTATCCACTCCCCAATGAAATGCAATTAGTGTACGGTGATACTGATAGCGGCTATCCGTCCTAACAATGGTAGTGTGCCAACACCCGTGATACCCCCTTTGTTTTTGGGGTTACAGGCAAGACATGATAAGATTATAGGAGGTAGTATGGAGAAGTATGGACGAAAAACTCGACCGAGACGAAAGCGTAACGCCGGGGCCTGGCCCCCTCCTGACCACCAAACTCTACATCCCCCCCCTACGTCCCAACCGCGTGCCTCGTCCCCGCCTGATCGACCGGCTCAACCAGGGTCTGCCCCTGGGCCACCGGCTAACCCTCATCTCCGCCCCGGCCGGTTTCGGCAAGACCACCCTGCTGAGCGAATGGGTCCACCACTTAAAGGACGAGGGCGGAATGATAAAAGGTGAAAGTCCAGCCTCGATTCATCCTTCATCCTTCATTCTTCATCCTTCCAAAGTGGCCTGGCTCTCACTGGACGAAGGCGACAACGACCCGGTCCGTTTTTGGACCTACTTCATCACTGCCCTGCAAACGGTTCAGACCGGCATCGGTCAATCCGCCCTGGCCGCCCTCAAGTCTCCTCAGCCACCATCGACTGCGCCGGCGTCCCGGAGTGCAGTCGAGTGGATAGAATCGGTGCTGACGGCTCTGATCAACGAACTTGCGGTCCACCGCCAGAGGCGTCCCTACATATTAGTGCTGGATGACCATCATCTGATCAAAACCCAACTGATCCACCAGACTCTGACCTTCCTGTTGGATCATTTGCCGCCCCCCCCAGTAGGGCTACACCTGGTCATTGCCGGCCGGGCTGATCCTCCCTTACCGCTGCCTCGCCTGCGAGCCCGTGACCAACTGACTGAACTCCGCGCTCCTGATTTGCGCTTCACCCCCGACGAGACAGCCGCTTTTCTCAACCAGGTGATGAACCTGGGCCTTTCAGCCAATGATGTGGCCGCCTTAGAAGCTCGCACCGAGGGCTGGATCGCCGGATTGCAACTGGCCGCCCTGTCTATGCAAGACCGGACCGACGTCTCCGGTTTTATTGCCGCTTTCACCGGTAGTAACCGTTACATCCTCGATTACCTGGTTGAAGAAGTCCTGCGCCAGCAGCCGGAAGATGTGCAGCGCTTTTTGTTACAAACCTCGATCCTCGACCGTATGACCGGACCGCTGAGCGATGCCCTCACCGGTCGCACCGGCGGTCAGGTTATGCTGGAAAGGTTGGAACAAGCCAATCTGTTCATCGTCCCCTTGGCTCAAGATCGAACCTGGTATCGCTATCACCATCTCTTTGCCCAGTTCTTGCGCAGTCGCCTGCGCCAGGCTCCCACCCCTTCGCCTGCCGTATCCGACTTGCATGGTCGGGCCAGTGAGTGGTACGAAGCGCACGGGCTGCTGGCCGAAGCGGTAAAGCATGCCCTGGCCGGTCAAAACTTTGAACGGGCTGCGCACCTGATCGAACAGACTGCACGCCAGACCGTGATGGGCGGCGAGGCAAGCACGTTGCTGGGCTGGTTAGAGGCACTGCCCGGCGAAATAATCCGCTCACGGCCATCCCTGTGCCTGGCGCAGGGATGGGCCCTGGTGATTGCCGGTCAATCCGATACGGCCGAACCGTATGTGCAGGCGGCCTTGCAGGCTGCCTCGACCACCGATGCCCAAATCCGGGGTGAGGCGGCTGCCATCCGCTCCCTGGTTGCCGTGCTAAAAAGTGCGCCCCAAGCGATCGAGCTGGCCCATCAGGCGCTTGAGCATCTACCCGCAGACGATTTGTTCCTGCGAAGCCTGGTCGCGCTGAACCTGGGTCTGGCCCACGACATGCGTGGAGATATCACAGCGGCCGGTCAGGCTTACAGCGAAGCCAGCGCCAGCGGCCAGGCCGCTGGCAATATCTTAGTCCATCTGATGGCCATCGTCCAGTTGGCCGACTTAAAGGTACTGCAAGGCAAGCTGCACGAAGCTGCAACCATTTACCGGCAGGCTATCCAACTGGCAACAGAGCCGGGCAAGCGGTTGCCAATTGTTGCCACGGCTCACCTCAGTATGGGCCGGTTGCTGTACGAGTGGAATGACCTGGACGGCGCAACCCACCACCTGACCACCTGCATCGAATTGGGGCAGCAGTGGGAAAGCACCGATATTTCAGCGACCGGCTTCGTCTATCTGGCCCACGTCAGGCAGGCCCAGGCAGACACAGCCGGGGCGCAGGCGTTGATCCGGCAGGCAGAGCAAGCCCTGCAAGGCGACATCCTCTCCCTCCCAACCATCAGCGTGGCCAGAGCCTACCAGGTGCGGCTGTGGCTGAGGCAGGGAAACACCGAAGCAGCAACCCGCCTGTGCAGCTCTGCTATTTGGGCAGAGGAATATCAGGCGCGCCAGAGCGGAGTCTCTGGCTACCTGGCTCAGATTGAAGGCGCTACCCGGGTGCGCGTGCTAATGGCCCAAGGTAAGCCGGAACTTGCGATCGGGTTACTCGATTCGTTGCTGCAAGCGGCTGAAGCAGCCGGACAAACAGGCTATGTGATCGAGCTTTTAGTGCTCCAGGCGTTGGTCCTTGAAGCGCAGGGCCAATCTCCCCAGGCTATAACCACCCTGCACCGTGCCTTGACCCTGGCCGCCCCGGCAGACTACGTCCGCACCTTTGTGGATGAGGGCGCATCGATGGCAATTTTGCTAAACAGGATGAAGAATGAAGGCGGCAGGATGAAGGAATATGTGGGCAAATTGCTTGCTGCTTTCACCCCTGCAGTGCGCAGACCTGTGCAGCAAAGCTACCCTGTGCAGCAGCCTTTAATTGAATTTCTGAGCAAGCGTGAACTGGAAGTACTGCGCCTGATTGCGGCCGGGCTTTCAAACCGCGAGATCGCCCAAGAACTGGTCATTACCGTGGGTACGGTCAAAAGGCACGTTCACCATATCTACGGCAAACTTGAGGTTCACAGTCGAACCCAGGCGCTGGCCAAAGCCAGAGAATTAGGGCTTTTGGCAAAAGACGCCTGGCCCCTCTAATGTACCCCCCCAATGTATCCTTCGATGGATGACACTGTACCCCTTCATATGATATGTTGATTACAGAACAACACCATAGCAGAGGAAACCGGCATGAGTGTCATCTGGTACAAACTTTGGTCCGATCTATGGGATAACAAAATACGCACCTTGCTGATCGTGTTGAGTATAGCCGTCGGCCTCTTTGCCGTTGGCCTCACCTTTGGCATGGCCGATCAAATGCTGGCCAGTATGGATGCAGCCCATCAAGCCGGCATCCCGGCCCACTTTACAATGTATGTCACCCAGAACATTGACCGGGATATCGTTCATCGCCTGAAGAAAGTCAAAGGAGTCGAAGACATTGCCCTGGGTAGTCAAAAAACCATTCGCTACAAAATCCGGCCCGACGACGAATGGGACACCGCCTGGCTGATTATGCGGGAAGATTACACAGACCAGCAGTACGAGTTGCTCTCCCTTAAAGCGGGTCAGTGGCCCCGGGGCAATCGCATCGGTATTGAACGGCTCTCCAGCCAGGATTTTAACCTGGACATCGGCCACACCCTCTTCTTTGAAGTCGATGACCGGCCCAGGCTGCGCAAGATTAACGGGATCCTCCGGCACAGTTTTGTGGGACCACCCAGTCTTGGCGGTCCGACCGTCTTCTTCACCGATGCCGAGGGTATGGCCCTGTTTGACCTTCCCAGGGGAGAATATAACCAAATTTTGGTCCGGGTCACCCCTTACAGTCAAGCGTTGGTCCGAGAGGTGGCTTCCGAGATCAAAGACCGCCTGTCCAAAGAAAATGTCGGCGTGGCCATTACTATGTACCAGGACCCACAGAAACATTGGGGACGGCCCATTATGGCCGGGATTAACATGGTGTTGGAAATGATGGCCGTAGTTTCGCTGGCAGCCAGCCTGGTGCTGGTATTCAATACTATGATGGCCGTCGTCACCCAACAAACCCATCAAATCGGTATTCTCAAGGCCATCGGTGGAACACAAGGCAAGATCATCAAGCTCTACCTGGCCGCAGTGCTGGTTTACGGCCTCCTGTCGCTGCTCATTTCACTACCGCTGGCAGCCCTTCTGGCCTACGGCATAAGCAAATATTTCCTCAATATTTTCAACATCGATTACGAACAGTTTCAATACTCCACCCTGGCCCTTGGCTTACAGGTCATTGCCGCCCTTGCCGTGCCGGTGTTGGCCGCGCTGTGGCCCATTTTGAACGGCACAGCCATCACCGTGCGTCAAGCCATTGCCACCTACGGCCTGGGCGGCGATTTTGGCAGCAGCCGCCTCGACCGCCTCGTCGAGCAACTGGGCCGGCGATTTTTGTCGGCTCCCTATGCCGTCGCCCTGGGCAACATGTTCCGCCGCAAAGGACGCCTGTGGTTAACGCAGGGAGTTCTCGTTTTGGCCGGAGTCATGTTTTTGGCCGTCATGAGTCTATCCTCCTCCATCAACCTGACTCTGGATAACATCTTTACCAGACAAAATTACGATTTTGTTCTGACATTTGACGACAATGAACGGATTGAACGCGTGGTAGCCATTGCCGAGAACCACCCCGGTGTGGCTTACGCTGAAGTCTGGTTTTCGCACGGAGCCTCGATTTTGAAAGCCGGACAGCACCTCAAAGAAGCCGGCCTTGGAGCCGAACTGATTGGCCTGCCCAACGGCACCGGCCTCTTCAGACCAGACTTGATCGTCGGCGGTCGTTGGCTAAGCCCCCTTGATGGCCCGGCCATTGTCATCAGCCAGGACAATGCCGGCAACAACAATATCCAGGTAGGCCACACAGTGACACTTGATTTAGGCGAGTTAGGGCATGCTGAATGGCAGGTGGTTGGCATTTACCAGAGCACTTTGTCCGATCTGGGGGGCGAGATCGACCCCATCTATGCCAACCTCGAAGCCGTGTTTAAAGCCACCCACCGGCACAACCAGGGCACCCAAATCTACGTGCAAACCCGCTTTCATAATGAAACCTATGTGCAGGCAGTCGCCAGGCAGTTAGAAACGATGTACGAAGCCAAAAACATCGACGTGGCCGCCGCTCAAACCTTGTCTCAGCATAGAAGCGAGGTCGATAGCCAGTTGGGACTGGTCGTCACCATGCTATCCCTCCTGGCCGTGATTATGGCCCTGGTCGGCGGCATTGGCCTGATGGGAGCCCTGTCAATCAGCGTGGTCGAGCGCACCCGCGAAATCGGCGTGATGCGGGCCATCGGGGCCAGAACGCCGGCCATCCTGGGAATGTTCATAATGGAAGGAGTATTGCAAGGGCTGTTCAGTTGGTTCATAGGAGTGCCCCTCTCATTTGTCCTGGGCCGCTCTCTGGCCGATGCCCTCGGTACGGTCCTGTTCGATGCCACCCTGGACTACCGGTATAACCTCGGCGCCGTGTTGACCTGGTTCGTGATTGTCCTGGTCATCTCTGCCCTGGCCTCCGTCCTTCCCGCCCACAACGCCACCACCATCAGTGTCCGGGATAGCCTGGCTTATGCTTAAGAGCTATACGTTTGACAATTTCAGTTGCGGCTTGGCCGCCCTAAGCTTTGGGCACGTAGCCGCTTTTCTCCATCACCAGAATCAACAAATAATCACGCAAAAAAAGAACACGGCGTACGTTATAATAGATGAACTGGTACAACTTACTGCGCTGGACAGGGTCGTAATCAACCAGAATGACCCGCCCTTCAGGCCCGTCGGTCAGCATCAAGTTATGAGAACGGAGCAGGTTCCGCTTCACCAAAAAGCACCACAATCGCCAGGGCAACATGTGGAGAGCGTTGAAACGCTTGCGCTCGGCTTTACTGCCACTGGTGCGGCCATACAGGTCCGGCATCCGGCCCGTCTCGCCATAAAAATCCAGAGAACGGCGGATAATTCGCCGCAACTGCTTCGCCAACCGCCTTCGTTCCGCCCTACTCAGGCTGGCATAATCCACCTCAAACAACGCCTGGGCCTGGCCAAAATAAGGCTGCAGCACCACCGGCTGGACCCGTCCCTCGCTGTTCCGGGCCACGAAATAATAATTCGGAATGGTGTGCTCCGGGCCAAGAGCCGTAGCAAATGCCTCGGCCGCCACCCGCATCGTTTGCGCTTCGCTCAGAGCATTATATGAAGTATTACCATCCTCACTCTTCACTTTCACCACAAAGCGCCGGTCGTCGGTACAATAAACTTCCGTTTCATTCCCCCCCGCGATGCGCTCGAGGTGCAAATCCGCATCCACAGGAGCAAAAATGGTATCAGCATACAACATTACAGACATCTCCACAATCTCCAATCTATATCACTATACGTGAAATAGGCCCATTCGTTGCGCAATCTCCAATAACCAATCCCCAATCTCCCAAAATAAGCCGATTATTCCCCCTGGGTAGTTACGTCGAAACCACTTAGCTCCCCCAGGCGTTGTTTAACCACCTCACTCAATTGGCCCGGCTCCGTGGCTGAGGTGGGATAGAGCGGAGCCCCAATCCGAAAAACAACTCCGGCCCGTGGCCGGCGCAGGCTTTCATACTCAAGCCCGACCGGAATGAACGGAATTTGTATGTTCGTTTTTCGCCCCACCTCAAGCGTATGCTTGATCAGCCCGGTTTGGACAGGCCCCATTCTATCCTCGTAAAACATACCCTCCGGATAAGTAATGACCACCTCCCCCTGGCTATAAAGCCAGCTTACATAAGCCAAAGCACGCCGGTTGAACTCCCTGGCCCGGTCAAGATAAGCCTCCCTGGCCGCCCGATCCTGTATCCGTCGAATATCCTTGGCCCGTATAACCTTTACCCCGCCCAATGCCTCCAGTATCCGGTTAGAAACGCCCGCCTGTTTACCCTTCATAAGATAATTACCAAAACGCCCGCTAAAACGATAAAGCACCAGGCTGAGCAAGAGTGTGTCCCGGCTGGCCCAGTGCTTAACCAATAAGAGAGCAGGACCCTGCCGAGGCAGATACTCACCCCCCTCGACCACCACTCGATGATAAAGCCATACCAATTCTATAGATATTCAGATAAAGATTTTGAGTTTACATAACAGAATAGTTGCGCTACATACTACATATTGGGCTTCATAACCCTGGCTGTCTTGTTATCACCTAAAAAGAGGAGTAAAATAGGGGCAATCAAAGCAGCAGGAGGGATGAAGTGAATAAACAGCCGAAACATCGACCACAACGGAGTTATCCAAATGCCAAGCGGGTG
>DAOUMU010000236.1:0-18804 GCA_034409055.1 Anaerolineae bacterium | reverse complement strand
ATCGAGGAATGGTTGGTCATCCGACGCGAAACCAAGAAACGATACACCTATTCTCTCAGCAACGCTCCGGCTGATACCTCCCTTGCGTATTTGGCCTGGCTCAAATGTCAACGCTGCTGCCTGGTTCGTGGCTCAAACCAAGTGGGATTGGACTCGCAAGCACTGCCCTGACCCGGCCTTGTTCCAACTGTTTGACTTGGAGCTATTACCTGCTCTTTCTATGGCTAACCTCCGAACCTTGCTGCGGGCTGCTATGCCTTTGCCACAGCCTACGCCCCAAGAGGCTGTCTCACAAGTAACCAAACACTTGGTCAACCGCTCTCGCTCACGTAAGAGCCGATTCAGCCGCCAAAGAGCATCGGCTAATTCACCACCTTAATGTGCCATTGTCAAGTTAATATCTAACCTTTTGATGACTTTATGTCAAATCAGTTAATTAACTGAATATATTTGCTTCATTGTTGGGCACATTTGCCTAATCGAACGATAAATATTTGACATAGCAAGATGAGAACCAAGATATGAGCGATAATCCGGAAGTTGTGTGGTAAGAAAGGGGGGAATTGGATCAAGCAGAGAGATGTTGGATCATATCCACATCTGCTTGAGCATTCCACCTAATGCTCCCCTCTGGAGGGCTTCCTAATACCTCCCGCTATGCGGGAGGTTGGTTATTTTCCACG
This sequence comes from Anaerolineae bacterium, assembly GCA_034409055.1. Lineage (GTDB taxonomy): Bacteria > Chloroflexota > Anaerolineae > 4572-78 > J111 > DAOUMU01. Next base: position 18,121 of record DAOUMU010000236.1, on the reverse strand, counting down.
TTATCCTTGATCTTGGGGATAACTGTTTCTCGGTAAATGGCAAGAGGCCAGATAACAACTTCAACAAAATCCTTGCTATCTATGAACGTCTTCTCGATCTCTTGATATGCAATCATGAGCTGTCTGTAACCATCTCTCATAGTTTTTGGTTTCTCTTTAGCCATTGAGTCCAGATCACTATAGTTGTTACTATCTATGCCCTCAGACAATTCATCATCATTCTCTGAATTGGTATTCAAGGGAACAGGTAGGTATGTCAAATGACCTACCATTGTCCAGTTCGGTGCTGGATAGCCACCATATAGAGCGCGGAGAAAGTCTGCAGATACACGGAGCCATCGCTCATTCAATATAGCTCGAAATATTACATCCTCAGCAGCATCCTCAGTCGGATGAATTGTCACCTCAATCCGGTCAGAACAAAACATATCTGTGATAAATGAAATGCTTTCAAGGAAGGTGTTATCTAATTGTCCCTTCTCTTTTAATTGATTCTCCAACACCTCCATCCGCTTCTTTAGTTTGGCCTTTTGGTTTCTGTCCTTTTCCGCCTTAATTTTTGTCCATAATTCAGTTTTAATAGCTTCAAGTGTGTGGCGTTTTCCATAAGAAGACACATAATTTATTGCCTCTGTAATATTATTAAAGTTGTCAAACACAGTCTTAATACGTTTGTAGTCTGCAACTTCCGCCGCACCTTTAACCTTTATCATAAAAGCTTGTCCCAGAACATCCGCGTAGTTTTTTCGTGACAACCCTTTAGCTTCAACAATGGCTCTATCAAGCCTATCTTCGAGAAGGTTGTACATATGGTCATATAAAATTCGGCTTTCGGTTTTGTAGGATGCTTCAGCAACTCGTTCCGCAAAAGTACTTCCAGAAGACCGAATACCACCTTTTTGGGTATCAGCAGTTTGGTATTCATCCACTTCAGTTTGGATGATTGTGTCAACGACACCCTTAAAGACCTGAGAATACAGTGATTTCAGTCTTTCTACGTCTACATAAATGAAGTCTCTGACAGTTACCATTGCTATTCCTCCTTGACTATTATTCTTCAATAGTCCGCAACTTACTAGTTACACGACGCCTCTGCTCTAGAAAACGCTGGTATTTCGCCTGGTACAATTGATCCCTGCGTGTAACAATCATCCATATAATCATTCCACATAGTACGAGACCTGACAACACAAAGAACGCTGTGATTACTGTGAGTATGTGAAGTGTAATCATTGCTCTTCCACCTCTGAACAAGTTATTCTAGCAAGAAATATCTGGGTACCAGTACCGGCTAGGAAAAGAGTTACCCCCATTGCGACGGAAAGCCACATAAGACGGGAACGAAAACCCGCTATATTTGCACCAATGAGTAAATCAAAATGGAGAAAGCCATAGAGTATAGATGAGAATACCGAACTTAGAATAAAGAACATCATCAAAGCGTAGACTAGACTATCCTTCTCCATACGTCTGTATATTTCAACCATATCTCCTGCTACTGTGACACTTATCATCAAGGTAAAGAAGAGAATTTCAGAAGAATTGTCTTCCAGAGTGTGAATTGTTAATTTGCCCGCAAGCCACCGGAGTGTTACTACCACTATTAGTGGGACGAGGGCAAATAAAAGACTAAAGAAAATCCAACGGAGCATTCTTTTTGTCAAGTTTACACCTCTCCCCTGTCAGTTAGTTAGTTATCTTGAGGGGTTGTCTTGCGTTTTTACTAGAGCGCATCTTCGTTTTCTGGCTCTTCCTCAATGACAATGTATGTGTCATCCGAAGTCAGACTACGGTACCTCACCAATAAAGAATTCAGGGCGAAAGGATACAGGATAATCATTACGCCGATTTTGTATTGCAAAATCAACCCATTCAATTGGGACTGAGCAGGAGCCTCCTGTATTTATCTCTATGGTACCACTCCACTCGCCGTAGATTCCCAACAACCCGTTATCCCCATAGCTACCACCTGGCCAATATGCTTTGTAAGAATCCCAAACCATCACCCAACCCTTTGGAACGACTACATCATATGTTACTTTATTTTCTCCCTGCGTATGTACTTCTTGGGCCACACAATAGGGTTGTATCTTAGGGTCTGGTCTTGGATAATTTACACCATTAATAATCAAAGGTTGATAGTGAACAGTTGAAGAGGTTGGTGCAGTAGCAGTTGCATAATTTTCTGCATGAAGGGATGATTGAGTTGGGGTAGAGGTAGGTCTTGGCAAAATGTTATTAGAAGAAGGAGCAGTATCTAATGAACTTTGATCAGGCGTGACACTTACAATTGACGACACGTCACCCTTCCGTATTAGTACCAAACCAAATATTGTTCCTATAACCAACCCCACTGCGGCTCCAAGTGAAGCCAATAAACCAAGCAACCCACAAGAGATAGGACTTTCACTTTTGCGCTCTGCTGCAGCAATTGACCCGAAGCCTACAATTGCACCGCCAAGAATTGCGCCAGCAAAACCGATAAATGCAATTATCATTTCTTTTGACATCGTTAGTCCCTTCGGAATATAAAGATTAGACCTTCTCGATTTAATGAGATATGAAAATTCTGCGACCTAATGGTGCAGTAGATGAGCGGAAAATTTCCGCCTAAATGCGGAGCGCAGTGGAGCTATTTAAGCGGTGTTTTCCGCTCCATCCTACTACTGTACCTAGCAAAAGCTTAACCTTACCTTAACTATTATAAAACATCTTATACCATTGGTCAATACCAAGAGAAGCGATTCTCATTGGGAGAACTTGATGGTATATCCTCTCCTGATTTGACCCAGGGCATTTCATTAGCGGTCGGCTTGCCGCAATGGAGTAAGTCACTTATAATTTACTCCCAAACTGGATAGCGTATTCCCTTTTGATTTGATGATCGTATCTTCTCAAAAAGTAGGGGCGAGGCAACTCGGATTGGGGGTCTCGGAGCAAACAACCAGCTCTCCGACTTGCCTCGCCCCTACCCCGCCCCGAATTATTGAGATGATACCCACAGGGCAGGCCCACAGGACGGGCGACGAACGACGAACAACGAACGGGATGGTCTACCAACAAACCGGGGCGTAGGAAGTATGAAGTAGGGAGTAAACAATATTGCCCTTACTCCCTACTCCCTACTCCTTACCCCCTACTTCTTCACCTGTTTGCTGGTGAAATCATAGTCAACTTTAGGGGGATACGCTAGCCAGACTCCCAACAATAGACGGTAGGTGCAGGTATCAGGTATGTTTAAACGACGTCAATCCACGCCCAGCCCCATCGGCGTTGGCTCATTGCTCAACGGACGGTATCGGTTAACGGAGCAAATTGGTCAGGGCGGAGCCGGGGTGATTTACAAAGTCGAAGACGAGCAGTTGAAACGGACGGTGGCCATTAAGATATTGACCGCCGAGGCGGGCATGGCCGCCGACAAGTTGGAGCGTTTTCGCAGCGAGGCCCGCTCGGTGGCCCGGCTCAACCATCCCAATATCATCACCCTGTATGATTACGCCGAAACCGAAGGCTGGCCCTACCTGGTTATCGAATACGTGCCCGGCCAGGATTTGTGGGAGCTTGACAGTAGCTATAGCCCGGAATTGATCCCCTTTGCAGAGTCGCTGCCGATCATCGACGGCATCCTGGCCGCCCTGGAGTACTCCCACCAGCACCAGGTCATCCACCGGGACCTGAAACCGGAAAATATCATGATTACCCCGGATCAGCAGGTCAAGGTCATGGACTTTGGCCTGGCCCGCATCCAGGGCCAGTCGCGGCTGACCCAGGATGGCCTGGTGGCCGGCACGGCTTCTTACCTGGCTCCTGAACTGGCCATAGGCGAGGCCGGTGACTATCGGGTGGACCTGTACGCCCTGGGCGTCATGATGTATGAGTTGTTCACCGGTCGTCGTCCGTTTTCCGGGGACGACCCCCTGACCATTATCTCCCAGCATATCCACGCCCCGGTGGTCCCCCCCCAGCACTACAATCCCAATATTCCTTATGAGCTTCAGACCATTGTGCTGAAGTTAATGGCTAAGGAGCCTGAGCAGCGGTATGCCAGCGCCACCGAAGTGAGGCAGGAGTTGGCCCCCATTCTGGCTCAATTCAAGGCGGGGCTGGTCGGTGCCCCGGCCCAACCGACCCTCAAACAAACTCTGGCCATAGAAACCAGCACCACCCATCAGGCCCTGCTGGACCGGATCGCCCGGGGCAAGATGATCGGCCGGGAGACTGAACTGGCCGAACTGAAACGGCGTTGGGACCTGGTCCGCCTGGGGGAGCCGGGGGTAGAACCAATCATTCTGGTTTCAGGTGAGGCCGGGATTGGTAAAACCCGCTTGTTGCGTGAATTTCAGGTCTACGCCGGTTTGCGGGATGGGTACGTGTTACACGGCGTGGCCCAGGAACAGGATGCCGGTACGCCTTACGCTATTTTTGCCAGTGCTTTGCGTAATTACGTGCGCCAGCAGCCGGTCGAGGTGTTACGCCGCCAGACGCCCGGGTTTATTGCCGGCGAGGTGGTCAAACTGGCCCCCCAATTGGTCGAACGAATCGGTTACATTCCGCCCAATCCCCCCCTGGAGCCGGAAGCCGAACGGGCCCGCCTGCTGGAGCAGATCAGTAATTTTCTGCTCTATATGGCTCAAGAACAGCCCACGGTGCTCTTGCTGGACGACCTGCATTTTGCCGATGCCGGCAGTTTGGACATTCTGGAAACTCTGGTGCGCCGGACCGGGGGGACCTCGCTGTTGGTGACCGGGGCTTATCAAGACGTGGCCTTGAGCTACTCTAACCCCATCAACCTCCTGGTATTTTCATTGGAGTCGGCTGACCTGGCCTACCGGGTTCCTTTGCGCCGTTTGTCCCGGGAGATGGTGGGGCAAATGTTGGAGAGCTTGTTGGGTGAAACCGTCAGTGAGGCGTTTCTCGACTCCATCTGCCAGGCCACGGAAGGCAATCCATTTTTCGTTGAGGAGGTCATCAAAGGGCTGGTCACCGACGGCCAGATTATTCTCCAGGATGGCCGTTGGACGCAACGGCGGACATCGGAGCGGCTGAATGTGCCCGGCAGCATCAAGTCGGTCCTGGGCGGGCGGTTGAAGCGGGTGAAAAAATCTACCCTGGAGTTGTTGCAACTGGCCGCGGTGATTGGCCGGAACTTTACCCTTGATCTCTTGTCGGCGGCCAGTGCCCAGGACGAGGAGACGATTCAATGGGGCATTGAAGAGGCGCTCCGTTTCCAACTGATCGAGGTGAACAAAATTGTCGACCGGGCGGACAACGTGTCCCAAAATGGCATCAATGTCCATTATCAGTTCCAACACGCTCTGATTCGGGAGACGCTGTACGAAGAGCTGCGTGCTTTGCGTCGCCGTAAACTACACCGCAAGGTAGCGGCGGCCATGGAAAAGTTGGCGGCCGACGGAGTCATGGACCCGACCCCGGCCGTGCTGGCCCACCACCTGATTGCCGGAACCCAGGAAGAAAGAGCGGTGCCTTACCTGAAACAGGCCGGCCAGGCCGCCTACCAGGTTTATGCCAACGTCGAGGCGGTTGATTATCTGGGCCAGGCGCGTGAAATCCTGGAGGACCTGGCCCCGGATTTGACCGATGAAGCCTTAACGGAGAACCTGATCCAGCAGTTTGAGTTACTGCGCCGGGAGCGCAGTGTGCTCAACCTGATGGGCGATAGCAGCCGTGAGTTAGGCGCTTTGGAATCGCTGCTGGCTGTGGCTGAGGCCCTGGCCGATAAACAGCGTTGGGTCGAGGCCATGTCTCGCCTGGCCACTTACTACTGGCAGGTGGGTAAATTAAACCAGGCCGAAGAAACGGCCCGCCAGGCCCTGGTCGTGGCCCAGGAACATAACGACCGGCAGGGGGAGCAGTACTGTATGGAGCAGATTGCCCGGGTGCTCTGGACCCGGCGCGAGGCCAACAGTATGTCCTACGCCGCCCAGGCCTTGATGATTGCCCAGGATTTGGGGGATCGCCAGCGTGAAGGCCGGTTGACCGAACTGGTGGGCCACATTTACACCGACACCCTGCACGACCCGGACCGGGCCGCCATTTATTTCAACCAGGCCCTGGCCATCTGCCGCGAGACCGGTAATCGGATCGAGGAAGCCTGGACCTTGTGGGGTATGGGCGGGCTGGCCCTGTTTGTCAACGACTACAGCCAGGCTCTCCAGCATTACGATCAAGCCAGAAAGATTTCTAAAAATATCGGGGCTAGCTTGCAGGTTGGTTGGGATTTGTATCACATGGGCGATGCCTGGTACAACCTGGGCGACTACCCCAGCGCCTGGGAGCATTACGAGCAGGCCCAGGTTATCTTTAATGCTTCTCAGCACATGCGGGGCAAAATCCATACCCTCATTTCTCTGGGGCTCGTTTTTATGGCCCAAGGACAGTTCGATGAAGCCAATACCTACCTGGAGCAGGCCATGCGGCAGGCCGAAGAACGCCACGACCTGATCCTGATGTTCAGAAGTTACCAGGCCCTGTCGGTCTATTACCGGTTGCAGGGCGGAGAGGATAATCTGACTTACGCCATCCGCTTGAGTAATCGTATGATCAAGCTAGCCGGTGAGGGGGATTATTTTGAACAGGAGCTGCTCGGTTATCATTTGCGTGGAACCGGCTTTTTGGCCTTGGGAGATTTGCATGAAGCCTGCCAGAGTTCACAGGTGGCCGTGGATCAGCTCGAACGCTTGACCTATCTCCATTCTCCGCAGATTTCGGCGGCCGAAGTTTATTACACCCACGGTCGCATCTTGGCCGCCCTGGGCCAGGTGGACACGGCCCAGCTCTATTGGCGGAAAGCCTACGCCGAAACGATGCGCAAAGCCGATCTGATTGCCGATGACCAGTTGCGCCGCGATTTCCTGAATAGGGGGGTGCCTATTAATCGGGAGATTTTGGCTGCATTGGACGGAAATTAATCGGTGACATTAGTCGTTGGCGAGAAGAGATTTTATTACAGTCGCATCCGTCAGCGTTTTGGTCGGCAGCCAGTCTTGTTGCGCCGGGTCACAACCGAACTGGAACGAGTATTGGTCATGCGCAGCCCCCGTCTGGAGCGAGACCAATCATGAGTCACCGATATCTCATTCTTAATCAACAAAATTGCCATTCTCTCCCAAATGCTTACAATATATAAAGTTTGCCCTTAACGGGTCAATCCTTAAAACCACAAGATATAGTATTCCCTAAGTGGATAGGGCCTATATATTGTGGTTAGGTTGAAAAATTTTTAAAATAATTAAGTTAAAAAAGCCTGACCTCAATGGGCCAGGCTGTTTGACGTGAAAACTATGGATCGCTTTTTATCACGTCTGGTTGTGGTTGCCAGTTGTTTTTTAATTCTGCTCTCAACTCTCCTCTCGGCCTGTGGGGCGGCGGGGATGACGGCCCCACTTGACCCCGATACATTTCCATTCACCGAGGCGCTAATAACGGGGTCTGAGAGTGTAGCTGAAGCTGAATCAATTTATATCCCGACGGTGGATGTCGATCAAGTGATGTCCTCGCCCGATTATGGTATGCAGGTTTTCCTCTTTTGGCGCGAAGAGGTGGCCGACCGTGACTTGCGGGCGGTCAAAGAGGCCGGTTTTCGGTGGGTTAAACAGGAGATTGCCTGGCGGGAAGTCGAAGGGCATGCCAAAGGTCTCTGGCAGTGGGAGACGCCCGATCGGATTATGGATCAGATCGACGCCTACGGCCTGAAAATGATCGTGCGCCTTGGGGCTCAACCAAACTGGGCTTCGCCTGCGGTCGTCCCGGATATTAGTCCGCCCGACGATTTGCAAGATTTTTATGATTACGTGTTTGCCGTGGCCGACCGCTACAAGGGGCGGGTGGCAGCCTACCAGATTTGGAATGAGCCGAACCTGGCCCGGGAGTGGGGCGACCGGCCGCCCAATCCGGCCGAGTATGTAGAAATGCTGAAAGTGGGTTATCAAGCGGTCAAAGCGGCCGATCCCCAGGCCATTGTAGTCAGTGCCGGGTTGGCTCCCACCACCCGCCACGATGCCGAGGCCATGCCCGATGTTTATTTTATCCAGGGCATGTATGATGCCGGGGCGGCGCCCTATTTTGATGTACTGGGCGTGCATGCTCCCGGCTACAAAAGCCCGCCGGAAACTGACCCGGCGGTTGTGGCCAGGACACCCGAGTTAAATAATGGGGACAGCGCGCCCGAAGAACTGCGCCGGGTTTACAGCTTTCGCCACGTGGAAGACGTACGCGAAATTATGGTGCGCAACGGGGATGCGGCCAAAAAAGTAGTCGTACTTGAATTCGGCTGGACGGTTGAGCCGCGCCCCGAATCGCCCTACTATTGGCATGCGGTCGACCGCATCCAACAGGCCCAATATTTTGAACGGGCCTACGCCTACGCCATCGAACATTGGCAACCCTGGATTGGGGTCATGAGCCTGATTTACGTAGCCGACCCCTCCTGGCACATGGACATGGAAGAAACCTACTGGAGCATTATTTACCCCTATTATCCAGAATTTCGGGCTGCCCCGGCCTATTTTGGCTTAAAGAAGTTGGAAAAAGTCCCCCCGGTAGGGGAATCTGCGAATGGCGAATGAGCGAATCACGGTATGTTTAGTACTTCTGTAGCCTGTTCTATCACCCAGTCGATTTCTGCCCGTTTAATGATTAGCGGGGGCGCGAAGCGAATCACGTGTTCGTGAGTCTCTTTACAGAGAATGCCCCTGGCTTGCAGAGCCTCGCAAAAACGTCGGGCGCCACCGGCCTCCGGCTTGAGTTCCACCCCGATCAATAATCCTTTACCCCGGACCTCCTTCACGTGTGGGCTGGGAATTTCGGCCAGCCGTTCTTGGAAATATTGGCCCAGTTCGTTGGCGTTGTCGATCAATCCCTCTTCAATCAGTACCTTTAGAGCTTCCATGGCCACGGCTGCCCCTAGCGGGTTGCCGCCAAAGGTGCTGCCGTGATCGCCGGGCCGAAAGAGGCCCAGAATTTCCTTTGAAGCCAGGACCGCCGAGACCGGATAAAAGCCGCCTGACAGGGCCTTGCCGATAATCATGATGTCGGGGCGCACGTTCTCATAGTCGCAGGCAAAAAGTTTACCGGCCCGTCCCAGGCCGGTTTGAATTTCGTCGGCCATCAATAACACGTTGTGCTTATCACAGATGCGTCGCACTTCTTTCAGGTAACCCTGGGGCGGCACAATGACCCCCCCTTCACCTTGAATCGGTTCGACCATAAAGCCCACGGTGTTGGGGGTGATGGCCGCTTCCAGGGCTTTGATATCCCCGTAGGGGATGTTGACAAAGCCTGGCGTGAAGGGACCAAAATCTTCTTTGTACTGGGCCTCGGATGAAAAACCGACAATCGTGATGGTCCGGCCATGGAAGTTGCCGTCACAGACGATAATCTCGGCCTGATCCGGTTCAACTTTTTTCACCTGGTAACCCCATTTGCGGGCGGCTTTGATGGCCGTTTCGACCGCTTCGGCCCCGGTATTCATAGGCAGCGTCATCTCGTAGCCGGTTGCTTCGTATAGAAATTCGTAAAATTGCCCCAACTTATCGTTGCGAAAAGCGCGCGAGGTCAGCGTCAGTTGCCCGGCCTGCTCGATCATGGCCTTGATCAGGCGAGGGTGACAATGTCCCTGATTGACCGCCGAATAGGCACTGAGACAGTCCATATATTTGTTACCGTCAATGTCATAAACCCAGATGCCGTCGCCTTTGGCCAAGACGACATCCAGCGGATGGTAGTTGTGAGCCCCGTATTGATCTTCCAGGGTAATATAGTCAGATGTATTCATAGCTGTTTGTTCCTCTCCATTGAGTAGTTATTCACTCGAATTATCAAAACGTCTCTGTCAGGATTTGGGCCAGAGTCGGTTGGCCAATCTCCTGTAAATCATAGCCTACCCGCTGCCAGGGGTGTTTAATGTTGAGTAACTGGCCCAGGTTAATCGGTGTGCCGATCATAACCAGGTCGCAGGGGGTCGTGTTGATAGTTTGTTCAAGTTCCCTCATCTGGGTTTCGCCGTAGCCCATAGCCGGTAGGACGGGGCCGGTGGTGGGGTATTGCCGGTAGGTATCGACAATAGAGCCGACCGCGTAAGGGCGAGGATCGATGATCTCGGCCGCGCCAAAGCGCTGAGCGGCCACTACGCCCGCCCCGTAGGCCATCTCGCCGTGGGTCAGGGTGGGGCCATCTTCCAACACCAGGACGCGCTGGCCGCGAATGGCCGCCGGATCATCGACGGTAATGGGCGAGGCGGCATCAACCACGATGGCCTGAGGCACTGTGGCTTGAACATTCCGGCGCACCTCGGCCACGGCCTCGGCGTCGGCCGTGTCGATTTTGTTGATAACCACCACGTCGGCCAGCCGCAGGTTGGCTTCGCCCGGATGGTACTTCAACTCGTGCCCCGGCCGGTGGGGATCGACCACCACAATCTGTAAGTCTGGTTGGAAGAAGGGCAGGTCATTGTTTCCGCCATCCCAAACCACCACGTCGGCTTCTGCTTCGGCCCGGCGCAGAATGGCTTCGTAATCGACCCCCGCGTAAACAATCGTGCCCCGGTCAAGATGGGGTTCATATTCCTCCCGTTCTTCGATGGTGCAGTTGTACCTGTCCAGATCATTGTAATCGGCAAACCGCTGCACCGCCTGAGCCACCAGGTTGCCGTAGGGCATGGGATGACGCACGGCAACCACTTTTTTACCCATCTCTTGCAGAATTTTACACACCCGGCGGGTGGTCTGGCTTTTACCGCTGCCGGTGCGGGTGGCACAGATGGCCACCACAAGCCGGCTGCTTTTTAGCATCGTATGGCGGGGACCAAGTAGCCGGTAATCGGCCCCTGCTGCCAGCACAGCCGAAGCTTTATGCATGACGTATTCGTGGGTAATGTCAGAGTAGGCAAAAACAACCTGGTCCACCTGCCACTCCTTGATGAGGTTGATCAGTTCGCTTTCCGGGTGAATGGGGATACCCTCGGGGTAAAGGGGACCGGCCAATTCGGGGGGATAGAGCCGGCCCTCGATGTTAGGGATTTGGGTAGCCGTGAAGGCAACCACGTCGTAGGTTGGGTTATCGCGAAAATAGACGTTAAAATTATGAAAATCACGCCCGGCGGCACCCATAATAATGACTCGAATTTTCTCCATTGGAAGCGCTCCTTTTCAACCTACTCAGGGTGCTACTCCGTGAGTAGGTTCGTCGTTTTTGAGGCTCGAACGGTAGTTGTAGATGCTGGCCCGGGAGACGTTTAAGAGGTCGGCCAGCCGGTTGACGGCCCCTCGGATCTGAAACAGGCCCCGTTCCTCGACCATCTGAATCAGGCTTAGCTTGTCCTCGTGGCGCATCGTTTCTACGCTGGGAATACCCTCTTGGTGCAGAAAATTGGCTACAGAGAGTTCAATCAAATCGTCTATATCTTTGGCAAACGTATCACTGACTATGAGATCGGAAGAGTCTCTGATGGGGATGGTCAATTTTTCGAGGAGGTCCCGCACTTGAAGCAGTTCTGAGTAGTCCACGTTGATGCACACCGCCCCAATGGGGGTGCTGTCAGGATCGCGAATCCAAATGGTCGATGACTGTAGGGTGCGGGAGCCAATCTGGGTGTGGTAATTCAATTGATCCGGTGTATCACAGTTCACCTCCTCAGCCGTAAAGCTGAGGTCAGGCACCGGAGCGCCCGGTTTACGACCGGTGACGTCGCCGGCCACGACCACCACTGAGTGTTCAAGATCGCTGAAGTCATGCACGACCACTTCGCAATGCGGTCCGGCGACCGCCACAATCCCTTCAGCCAAACGTTTCAAAATGTCGAGCAACCACGGATCGATGTATGCCATGAGTTGATATAATGTCTAAAAACAGATTTACTCTTTTGTCAGGGTTTAGACTAAATATCAAAATTATAGTCTAAATATAATCATATTTTACTCTGATTTAGACAAAATGTCAAAGTTCCCCGGTATACAACATTTCCGTTACAACCGCCAAGCTCTCATCCAAAATGTGCAAGGCTTCGTCAATCTCCTCTGGCTTGACGATCAGGGGAGGGAAGATACGAATGACGTGATTATGCACGCCGGCTGAATAAAGCAGTACACCCCGGGCCAGACATTCCTCTAACAACCGGTTGACCGCTTGCGGGTTAGGCGTCTTATCTTGTCCGGGGATAATAAGCTCCAGGCCCACCATCAACCCTATCCCCCGCACATCACCGATGAGGGGGTATTTGGCCTTAAGCTGCTGAGCCCCGGCCAGCAGCCGCGCTCCCATTTTTCGGCAATTTGCCAGCAGGTCTTCTTCCCGTATCACGTCCAGGGTGGCCAGCCCGGCGGCGCAGGCCACCGGATTGCCGCCGAAGGTGGTGCTGTGCGCGCCCGGCTTCCACTGTTGCATCAGCTCCCGGCTGGCCACGACCGCACTCAGGGGAAAGCCGGAGGCAATCGACTTGGCGATGGCCATAATATCAGGCTGTACATCAAAAGTCTGGGCGGCAAACATCTGGCCGGTGCGGCCGAAGCCGGTTTGGATCTCGTCGAAGATGAGTAAAATGCCATGCTCATCGCAAATCCGGCGTAAGCGATGCAGGAATTCGGCCGGGGGGATGACGAAGCCGGCTTCTCCCTGCACCGGCTCGACGATAAAAGCGGCTACTTCTGAGGGGGGGATGGCTCGCTCGAAGAGGGTATCGATGCCTCCCAGACACTCTATTGAGCAACTGTTTGGCTCGCGCCCCACCGGGCAGCGATAGCAGTAGGCAAAGTCGCTGAAGTAGATGCTGGGCAAGAGCGGTTCGTAACCGGCCCGATACTTACTCTTGCTGGTCGTGACCGAGGCCGCACCCAAGGTCCGGCCGTGAAAACTGCCCCAAAAGGCCACGAATCCCGGCCGGCCGGTGACGAAGCGGGCCAGCTTGAGCGCCCCCTCGATGGCTTCCGAGCCGCTGTTGCCGAAGAAAAATGTCTCCATCTGGGGGGGTAACCCCTCAATCAACCTTTCGGCCAGGCGCAGCAGGGGCTCAACCGTCGTGATGCCAACGGCTGAGTGGATCATTTGTCCAATTTGCTGTCGGGCTGCCTCGACCACACGCGGGTGACAGTGACCGGTGTTGAGCACGGCCAGCCCGGCGGTAAAGTCAAGGTAACGCCGTCCGTCGACGCCATACAGATACACGCCTTCCGCCTTGTGCACGGGCAGATTGGGCCAATCCCGTGATAAGCTGGGTGCCAGCAAGTTGGGTAAATTTCCCATGAGTTCGGCAAAGCTTTTGGTTTCGTTCATGTTGAGGTCACCAGTCGTTAAACGATAGGAATGGTCACGGACCCGCGGGGGAAGGCAGCTACCTTGGCCTCTGAGCCGTATTGGGCCAGTAAATCATCGACGGTGGCTTGCACATCTGGGCAGGGGGTAAAGCCCATCTCGATCAACGTTTCAGCGGGGATGTTGTTCGTCTTCACGTAGATGCTCTTTTCTGCTTTGATGCGGGCCAGGAAGTAGCCTAACACGGCAAACGTCACCGGCAGGGTTCGCTTGGTGGCCGCTCGTAAGAAGTCGTCGGCTTGGCGACCACCGGTCATGAGTTGGTAGAAGTCGTCGCCACCCACGCCATCGGGGCAGTCGGCCAGCAGGAGGATACTCCCCCCCTGGCGGACGGCGCTATCGGCGTACTCCACCGCCCGGACGGCCTGGTAAAGGTCTATCGAAAAAGGTTCACCGGAGGTGATGGCGATGTCCAATTCGCCGGGTAGATTGACCTCGTTGAGCGGCCTGGCCAGAGCGACCCCTTGGCGGTAGACGCTGGCCGGGTCACCCGCCAGGGCTTCCACAATCCGCTCCTCGGAGTCGAACACCAGGTCGATTTCCATATCCACACCGACCAGGGTCACCGCTTCATTGATATCGCGCCGGGCCGGAATATCAATACAGCCGTGGCGACGGAATCCGGCCGGCACGAAAGAATGGTTGAAGTTGACGGTGTCCAGGGCAGCCACACCGGGCAGGATCAGTTTGCCCCCGCCACTGTAGCCAGCGTAAGGACTGGGGGCAATGTGACCGATGGTAATGCGGCGGTCGGCAGCGACCACCTGGCTGTTAATCCAAACAGGGGTGGCCAACGAGGTGGTGCCGATGAAGGTTTGGTTCGCCTCATCGCGGCAATCGTGCTGGGTCACCCGGAAACGGTTCAATACGTCGGCCCCTACCTTCTTCACCACTTCATCTTTGCTGCTGGGCCGGTGGGTGCCCCGGGCGATGACGATTTGCACATCCTGGTCGGGGACTCCGGCTACCGCCAATTCGGCTAACACGTGGGGAATGACTCGCCAGGCCGGGGTGGCCCGGGTGTGGTCATCTACGATGATTACAATCCGCTCGCCGGGTTGCACCAGGTCACGCAACCTCGGCCGGTCGAGAGGCTGGGCCAGGGCATAACTGATGGCCTTATCAGGGTCAGGTAACTTAGCCACCTGAGCAGGTGCGTAACTACCCACCCAGTTAGACGCTGGTAGATGACAGGAAATAATCTCGCTGCCATCGGAAAGTTCAACTGTCACAGTCATCACAGTCACCTTGGATAATATTTATGGTGATCAAAAGATATTAGTAACTGCCTACCCTCATGTCATTCCGAGGAGTGCAGTACCCAAAGGGCATAAACGACGAGGAATCTCCAAAACTTTGGCCCAAAAGAGGTCTACTTTACCAAAACCTTGGGGATTCTTCACTCGCTGCGCTCGTTCAGAATGACATGGTAGGTAGTTACAGATATTAAAGCAGCAGAATCTTACTGAAAGTGCCGGGTAAAAGCAAAACTGTGCTGGTCAACCAAATAGTTCAGTCACCAGTTCACTTACTAAAAAATCCCCAGTTCCCACAGAGAGGATCACGGTCAAAGTATCTCCCTCTGGGAGAATAAGGGGACCACATCTTACTCACCGCCACTGTTATTGGCAAGTTTCAGATGCCCAGGTAAGCTGCGCGTACTTGTTCATTTTTAGCTAACTCACGGGACGGTCCTTCCATTTCCACCCGGCCATCGGCCAAAACATAGGCATAGTCGCTGATGGCTAAGGCCATCTGGACATTTTGTTCTACCAGTAACATGGTTAGCCCTTCAGCCTTTAAACGTTGTAATACCTCAAATAGTTCTAACACCAGAAACGGAGCCAACCCCAGCGAAAGTTCGTCAATCATTAAGATTTCAGGTTCTGCCATTAGTCCGCGGGCTACGGCCAACATTTGCTGCTCACCACCGGATAGGGTACCAGATTTTTGGTTACTACGCTCCTTCAGGATGGAGAACATTTCGTAAGCCCGTTCCAGGTTTTGCTTAAAGTTTGCTTTAGACCGGGGAGTGAAAGCGCCCATCTCCAGGTTCTCGTAAACACTCATCTCGGTAAACAGTTGGCGGCCTTCGGGCACTAGAATCAGCCCCTGAGCAGCCTTGGCGTGAGGCGAAGTACGGCTCACCTCTCGGTTGTTAAAGATGATCGAACCTTGCCAGGGTTTAATCAAGCCCACCACGACCCGCAGCAGGGTGGTTTTGCCGACCCCATTAGAACCAACCAGTGAAGTGAGTTTACCACGTTCCAGCTTCAGCGAGACATTCCACAGAATTTGAACCTCGCCGTATCCAGAGGAGACATTATTAACTTCAAAAATAGCCATCACTCATTTCTCCGTTACTCACCACTCAATAATCTCTCTGCCAGTTCGGGATCGCCCAGGTAAGCTTCAATCACTTTGGGATCGTTGGCAATTTCTTCTGGCGAACCTTCAGCAATCAACTCGCCATAGTCCAACACAATGACTCGATCAGAAACATTCATCAGAGCATGCATCACGTGTTCGATGATCAGAATGGTCACACCCTGCTCACGAATATTGCGGACCACCTGAACCATTTCAGCGATTTCGGTCGGATTTAATCCGGCCAGCACTTCGTCCAACAAGAGTAAATGAGGCCGAGCAGCCAGGGCCCGGGCCATTTCCAGTCGCTTCTTCTGAGCCACGTTCAGGCTGCTGGCCAGTATATCGTGTCGTTTGGCCAGACCAACAAAGTTTAATACCTCGTCAGCAATCTCTCGGGCCTGACCAAGCGGACGTTGCTCGTGACCATAGCATGCCCCGACCATTACATTTTCCAACACAGTTAGCTCATTCAGGGGGCGCACAATCTGGTGGGTGCGGGCCAGCCCCAATCGCACCACATTATAGGGTTGCCAGCCGGTAATATCCGTGTTTTGGAAAATCACCCGTCCCTCGGTGGGCGGATAGACACCGTTGATTACGTTGAACAAGGTAGTCTTGCCCGCTCCATTGGGGCCAATCAAGCCCAAGATTTGCCCCTTGGGCAGATCGAAGGTAACCCCTGAGAGGGCCAGCAGGCCGCCAAAAGTTTTGGTGATATTTCGCACTTGTAAGACAACATCATTTTGAGTCTGTTGTGCAGTCATTCCAGTACCCTCCATAGACGTCGGAAGCGACTACGCAGCCAACCAATCATCCCGGATGGCACAAACAGAATGATGAGCAGCAGCAGTAACCCGGCAAAGGCCAATTGCAGGTCCTTAAAGAGCGGACTGGTCAACAGATAGCCCCGCAGGGCCTCGTAGGTGGCCGCGCCGACCAGCGGTCCCAACACGGTCCCCTGACCACCCAGCATCACCATCACGATCATCTCGATGGATCGATGCAAGCGGAAGGCCTCGTGCGGTTCCACGCTGCTATTTCTAAAGAAGAAGATCACCCCGAGCATACCGGGGATGATGGCCGATAAAACATAAGCCATCGTTTTAGCCTGAGGTGTGCGAACACCCATCACCATGGCCGCATCTTCATCCTCGCGAATGGCCATCAAGCCCAGGCCAAAACGGGAGAATTTAAGGCCATAGCTCACAATCATAACGAACAAGGTTAATCCAAATACGGCCCCGTATGTCAGCCACTGCATGTTAGCGGGGCCACCATACTGCTTGTACACTAAAAAATTTAATTCCAGACCGATGGGACCGCCAAACGGACCAAAATTGTTAATGAAGGTGCGAACGGCCTCATTGACGCCGATGGTGGCCAGGGCAAAATATGCGCCCCGTAGACGCAAGATAGCCAAGCCCAGCAGCAAGGCCAACAGCCCTGCGGCCAGCCCTCCGGCCAGTGTCGCCGGCCACAGGGACCATTCCTGCTCGGCGATCAGATAGAAACCACTGTAGCCTCCCAGGCCAAAGAAAACGATATGGCCAAAGCTAACATAACCGGCATAGCCCAACAAAATGTTCAAACTGGAGGCCAAGGCCACAGCCAATAAAATCAGGAACATGTTTTCGCGCATTGTGTTTGAGCCGGTGATAAACGGAGCCAGTCCGCCGATGACAACCAGGCCCACTGCCAGCCAAAAGGCAGGATATTTCCAGCTATTCATCTTAACGCCCTCCCATAATGCCGGTAGGACGCACCAGCAGAATCAGGACGAATAAGACGAACTCAATGACCGGTACCCAACTGACCGGCATAAAAACCGGCACAATCCCTTCTAACGCACCCAGAATCAGGCCGCCAATCAATGCCCCGGTGGGATTGCCCAGCCCGCCCAGGACCACAATCACAAAGCTCTTGAGTTCGTAGACAGTGCCAGAGAGGATACTGAAAGAGAAGAAGGTAGCAATCAGTCCCCCAGACAGGGCAGCCAACATGGTGCCGAGGCCAAAGCTCAGGGCCAGCGTTTGCGTTGAGGGAACACCCATCAATTCTGCCGCCGCACGATTATTGGCTACGGCCCGGATCGCTTTGCCTGGCGGGGTACGATAGAGAAACAGATACAGGCCGACTGTTACCAGGATGGCGATGAGCGCAGCAACCAGCCGGGTGCCCAGCAGTGTTACCGGTCCCAGTTGCAGGCTCCCCATGGAAAATTCCAGGTTACGGGGTGAGGTGGTGAACAGCGCCGTGCCGATGCCAATGATCATCATGTTGACCGAAAAGGGAGCCAGCAACGATGACAGGTGTGGCGCATCAAGCACCCGATGGACGGCCACAAAATACATCAAGACACCAAACAACAGCCCTAAGATAGCCACCAACAGCAATGCTATATAGGGATGCAATCCCTGACCGGCTGCAC
>DAOUMU010000235.1:0-7629 GCA_034409055.1 Anaerolineae bacterium | reverse complement strand
CCCCTACACTCCTGCCAACTGCTACCCCTGACCTGCCTGTACAAACTGCCGGCGCATCTGTACCCCCGGCCGAACCCCTTGTCTCGGAACCGGTCATTAGCTTTAATGCCGGTGCGCCGACCGTGCCCCCTGGCGCGTGTACGAGCTTGTATTGGGACGTGCAAAACGCCGGAACGATCTATCTGGACGAGGTTGAGGTTAGCCCCCAGGCTGCCCAAGAAGTGTGCCCGGCTCAAAGCCAAACCTATACGCTGCGGGTGGTTTATCCGGGGGGAGAACGCACGGCTCAACTGGCCCTGGAAGTAGCTGACACCATCGCCGCCCCGGCAGCCGGTACGCCAACGCTTATGGCGACCGCCACGGTGACAGTTAAGCCCACGGCTCCCCCTGCCCAGCCGCCGGCCGGGGCCACGTTGGTCAGCCAGATCGAGGTGCGTCCCATCAAACGCAGCGTCGTCTCGCCCCAGCCATCGTCCGGCGAATGGACTGGCTGGTCTCTGGCCAAGCTGGGCATCTGGGGGGGCCTGATTGGCGGCTGGTGTTTGATTGCCACGGTGGCCTTGATTGGCTGGGGGGCTTTCTGGTGGCTGAACAGCAAGAGTAAAAGATAGGAACTAGGTTCTGTTGACATTTGCCTAAAAATGTCATTCCGAGGAGCGCAGTACCCAAAGGGCATAAACGACGAGGAATCTCCAGCAACGAGGACAAATTCAAGGCGAAATAGGAGATTCTTCGCTCCCTGTGGTCGCTCACGCCAGGCGTGACATAATCCGAAATGTCAACACGCCCTACTCAAAGCTGAAATAAAAACGCTGCTGGAAGCGACGTAACAGGCGCAGAATAGGCGCCCCGACCAGCAAGAGTAACAATAGATTACCGAACGCTCGCCCGGCGTCCCACCAGAGTGAGGTAGTCAGGTAAAACAGGCCGTACCGGACCAACGTCGACCAGAAGCCGATCCCCACCTGCCAGACTGTAGTGGTTGAGGTCGTTGTTTCAACCGGAGTGATCAAGAAGGGCCAAAACCAGAGGTTCATAATCAGGCCATACAGAAAGCCGGACAGGGTGCCCCAACTGGCCAGCAGCAGCAACTCCAGGCGGGGCTGGCCGGGCAAATGGGGCAGCCAGCCCCCAACCAGGCCCACCCAGCCAGCGGCAAACATTTGAAAAGGCAGCCACGGCCCGATACCACTGGTGATGATGGCCGAGACCAGTAACGACAGAGCGCCCAGCAAAAAGCCAAAGTCGGCCCCAAAGACGTAACCACATAGAATAGGCAAGAAAAATACCGCGCTAAAACCAAGCGGACCGGGCACCAGGCGCAGGGTGGCATTGATACCGACCAGCACGCCTAAGACTGCCACCAGCCGGGCGTCCATCCGACGCGTCTCCAGGTTGGCGACAATCACCACCAGGCACAACCCCAGCAGCAAAATAAAAATGAGGGGGGCGTCGTTGGTGTGGGCCATGCCCATCGCCGTCATCGGTTCCTGGCGCACTTCCGGCATAAAGAAGGGGTAAAGAAAAGCCCACAACCCCAGCCAACTGGCCAGCAGCAAAATAAAGGACGATAAAAGCCGAGATTTAGTCATTTGTTAATTGCTAATTGCTAATTGCTAATTGATTGAGTACGTCTGTTACGGTCAAAAAGCGGTCGTCCCGCAGGAGCTTGTTGATTTGCGACGCAAAAACCATCGACCCGGTCATCACCTCACGCACCGGCCCATCTACCACCACCTGGCCCTCGCCAAGGATGATCACCCGGTCGGCACAGTGGGCGACCAATTCCACGTCGTGGGTGGCCATGACCACCGTTACCCCCTGGCGACACAGGTCGTTGAGAATATCGGTTAACTGGGCTTTATTGAGATAGTCCAGGCCGCGTGTCGGCTCGTCCAGCAGCAATATCTCCGGTTCGGCCACCAGGATGGCGGCCAGGGCCGTCCGCTGGCGCTCACCACTGCTCAAATCACGGGGGTAAGCCTGAGCCAGACCGGCCAGGCCCACCTGCTTCAGGAGCGACTCGGTCTCAAGGGGGGGAAGTTGGTGGGCGCGGCGGGTGAAGGCCAATTCTTCGGCCACCGTTTCGTGAAACAGAAGACGCCCCGGATTTTGGGGCACAAAACCGACTCGTTGGGTAATCTCAGTCAGGGGCGTGTTCTTGGTGTCTTGGCCCAGGATATTGATTTGCCCCCGTTGTGGCTGTAGCAAGCCCACCATATTCTTCAGTAGGGTACTCTTGCCCGACCCGTTACGGCCCATCAAGGCCACCAGTTCGCCTTGCCGCACCTCCAGACTAACGCCTCTCAGGGCTTCGGCTTCATGCTGAACCTCATAACGATACCATACCTTTTGGATCGTAATCACCGGTTCGGCCGGAGGCTCTGCCCTGCCTGCGCCTGGATGAGAGGAGGAAGTTGGTCCGCCGGCTTGAGCTTGGTCAGACTCGGGACCCTTGAGCCGGGACTTCAAATTGGCGGCCAGGGGCCGGCCTTCCTTAATGGTCAGTGGCACCGGCTGCCAGCCCAGCTTTTGCCCCAGTTGGACCAGGGGTGGGGCCAGTTCTGCCCCGGCCAGGACCTGGCGCGGCTCACCGATCAGGGGGGACTGGCCGGGCCCCGGCAGGTAACAGACCCGGTCGGCATATTGGGCCACCCGCTCCAGCCGGTGCTCGGAAATGATGATGGTCAAGCCCAGGTCTTCGTTCAGCTTTTGCAGGGTGGTTAGCACTTCTTCAGCCGCCTGGGGGTCAAGCTGCGACGTGGGTTCGTCGAGCACCAGCACCGACGGTTGCAGAGTCAGGACGCTGCCAATGGCCACCCGTTGGCGCTCGCCCCCGGACAACGTTTCCACCCGGCGATTGCGTAAGTGGGCGATGGACAATTGGTCGAGCACTTCTTCGACTCGCCGGCGCATAGTCGTCTGGGAAAAATTGTGATTCTCCATAACAAAGACAAGCTCATCTTCCACCCGTTCGGTCACAAACTGGGCTTCGGGGTCCTGAAAGACGAAGCCCACCAGGTCATTCATCCCCCGTGGCCCGATTTCTATCGGGTCACGATCGGCCACCCGTATCCGGCCGCGAATGGTTCCACCGTGAAAATGGGGCACCAACCCGTTCAAACAGCGCAGCAGGGTACTCTTACCCACGCCCGAGGCCCCTACCACCAGCAGGAGTTCGCCGCTCAAGACCGTCAGCGAAACGTCCTGCAGCACCGGGCGCGCCTGGTTGGGATAATGATAGGTGATACCGTTCAATTCAATCATAAACAATCTCTCCGGTCAGCCGGCTGACCAAAGCCGGGGCCGCAATGAGCAGCAGGGTGGCCCCGATCAGAGGGTTGAATGGCGGCCAGTCGATTCGGGGGTAGGGGTAAAAGATAAAGGCAGAGCGCTGGATGAACCACAGAGTCAGAATCAACAGAATGATGGCCATGGAGGTAATGACCATCAGCGTATCTTCCCGGCGCCACACTTCACGCCGGTAGCGGCTGCGCTGCACGTTGTGGCCAACCAGCCAGAGGGCAGCCACCAGCAGCCCCCCACCACCGACCATAATCCCCCCGGCTATCACTTTATAGGAAAAATAGCTCCAGGCAAAAGCCCCCCCGGCCAGCAGGATCAGGGCCAGGGCAATGAGACTTTTGATGAGCAAGCCCGCTTGAGCGGCCTGTCCCCCTGCTTGGCGACTGAAACCCCGGGCCTCCATCGACTCGGCCAGGGTCAGGCTCCGTTCCAGGCCCTCGGCCAACAGGGCCAGGAAGAGGGGCAGCAGATCACGAATGTGCCGGAAGCGGTGACCCCGTAGAGCCTGTGCCTCCCGGATCTCGCGTTGAGCGATAAACATGTGCGGAATGAAGGTCAGGGCAATCGACATGACGATGGCCGATTGGTAGAGAAAGCGGGGGGTGCTGCGCAGAAGCTGGTAGTGATCCACCAAGCTGTTAAAAGTGGTCAGGGTCAAGAGAATAGCCGTCAAGGCCAGGCCGGTGTTCAGGCCATAAACCAGACTCTCCAGGCTGACCTTACCCCCAATCTGAAGCACCATCATTTGTCCCAGTTCGTCGCTCGTCTCCCAGCGCAGTTCGGGCAGGGTAAAGAGATGGGTCGCCCCGGCTCTGACAAACAGCATGTTGAACAGGGTGGCAAAGACGGTCAGGATCAAGCCCAGATAAAGAAAGGCGGTCCAACCCCGACCGGTGGAGGACTCTCGGCCCAGGCTGAGGTAATTGATACCAGCGGCCAGAATGATGATCAGTAAGTAAAAAGGGTTTTGGGTCAGGATGGCCGGTATGATCGCCGCCACCAGCCATACCCCCCAGGCCTTTTGATTGTAGCGATAGAATGAATTCCGCACTCGGTCCCCTTTCCGCGAAGGTGGAACACGAGCAACAGTGAGGCGGGGTGTCGGGCTTCGTTCAATTAGCAATCAGTAATTAACAATTAACAATTGCTCCTGAGCTATTACCGTTGCGGGACAGCGCCGGACTTCACCTGGACCGCCCTGGGTTTGGTGTAGTCCAGGTGTCACCGGTCTTCCCCTCTTATGCGCTACGCATCCGGGCAGTTAGCGCACCTTCACTGGCTCTATATTGTTAATAACGGCAGCGAGAATATCATAGTAAAGCCGAAGTGTCAAATGAGGAACTGCTTTTCTACGATCTCACCCCTCTCATTTTCCTTCTTCATAGAATCTTCTTTCAAATCTTGTCGCCCTTCGGGCGCTGATGATGCGGATGGTATCATTTCTTGCACATTTTCCTTCGAGGGATGTTCGCCCATTGCATACAAAACTCGACGTAAATTGACCAAACCTTCTCTGTTTAATTGTAGAGCTTCGATGGTGGCACGTCCTGTCGGGGTTATACAGAACATTAAAACTGGACCAGACACAACTCAATGGTCAACCCCGGCCCAAAGGCCAGGAGTAAGGCGTAATCGCCGGGTTGAGGTTGACCCTGGCGGATAATTTCGTCCAGGACAAAGAAGATGGTGGCGGAAGACATGTTGCCATACCGGCGCAACACCTGGCGAGCGTAACGCAGGTCTTCGGACTCAAGGGCTAAAGCCTGGCCCACGTAATCGACAATTTTGGCCCCACCGGGGTGAATCCCCCAAAAACGAATGTCGCTGGTTGTGAGGCCGGACCGTCCCAGAAAATCGGCCACCAGGTCGGGGGCAATGGCCCGCAGCACTTTGGGTACGCGGGTGGCCAGATGAATCTGGTACCCCCTGTCGGAGAGACGAAAGGCCATTAAATCCTGGTAGGCATAATCGCTGTAGGTCATTGTATCCAGCAAGCGCGGTTGGCCATTCGCGGCTGAGTCTGGGCCAATGATGGCTGCGGCCAGGCCGTCCCCAAACAAGGCCCCGGCGACCATATCTTCCAATTTTTTCCCGTGTTGAAAATGGAGCGTACCAAACTCTATGGCCAGGACCAGGGCGTGGTTTTGCGGCCGGGCGGCCAACTCTAGCATAGCCCGGTCGATGCCGGTCAGGCCGGCATGACAGCCCATGCCAATCAGGGCACTGCGACGCAGGTCGGAACGCATCCCCAGATCACTGGCCAGGATCACATCCAGGCCGGGGTTGTCGAAGCCGGTGCAAGAGATGACAATGAAATGGTCGATATCGGTGGCGGTCAACCCGGCCTTGGCCAGGGCCTGATTGATGGCCTCGGTGGCCAGGGGACGCGCGGCCTGCATATATAAGTCGTTGCGCGCTTTGGTGCTGGGTTCGTCGGCCAAAAAGCTCGACTCGGGCAGGACGCTGTGGCGGGTATCAATTTCGGTGGCGGCGAAAATAGCCCGGGCCCGGTGGCTGTTGATGAAGGGTTGCAGCCAGCGGTCGTGGATGTCCATTTGGTTGTGCCGGTGTTGGGGTACATTCGTAGCCAGACTGAGAATGGCCGGACTTGTCATTCGTTCGTTCCTTTGGGGTGGATGCTTACCATGATTGTACTCTTGAGCGGTTACGATTTCAAGAAGATAATAGCGTTAGGTTAAAATTCGACTTGACAAGCGGTCTGAAAGTGATTAAGATATCACTTTGTTCTGGGGGGACCTCGTTTGTTATTACCCCAAAAAATATGTAGGGCAAGTTGCTAACTTGTCAACAAGGGTGGGCAAGTTGGCCACTTACCCTACTAATTCAATGTCAGAGGAAGTTTCTTTTTGTAGACCCCGCATCCCCATGCGAGGTCGGACATAAGGATACTCTCTCTACAGAGAGATAAATTTATGGAGGAAATGTGAGCAGTACAGTACATCCACCGCCATCGTTAGGCTTGGACAACCGTAAATTTGGTATGTGGACCTTTTTGGCCTCTGACGTACCCTTCTTTGCCGTCTTGATTACCAATTTTTTGGTGCTGAGTAAGCAGGACCCGTTAGGCACTTTCCACGGCGTAGCCACCGGCCGGGAACTACTCAATATTCCCGTCACTGCGCTCAACACCTTTATTTTGCTGACCAGTAGTTTTACTGTCGTCCTGGCCCTGCAGGCTATTCAAAGAGATGATCAACTCAAGTTGCGTCTCTTTTTGTTAGCCACCCTGGTATTTGGTAGTACTTTTATCAGCATTCAGATGTATGAGTATTACCAGTTGATTGTGGTTGAGGGGCTGAGTATGGGCTCCCTGTTTGGCGCTACTTTCTTCACCCTGACCGGTTTTCACGGGGCTCACGTTGCGGGCGGGCTGGTCTGGTTAATTATTCTTTTGTTTAAAGCGTTTGGGGTGATGGGTGGTTTTTCGGCCAAGGATAACATGGGGGTCGAAATTTTTGGTCTCTACTGGCACTTTGTCGATATTGTCTGGCTCTTATTGTTTAGCCTGGTTTATCTTATTTAGTAACTGCCTATCCTCATGTCATTCCGAGGAGCGCAGCGACGAGGAATCCCCGAAACTTTGGCCCAAAAGAGGTCTACTTTACCAAAACCTTGGGGATTCTTCACTCGCTGCGCTCGTTCAGAATGACATAGTAGGTAGTTACCTTATTTAGATCATCAGTAAGGATTATCAGCAATGGATACCCACAGTGAAATGGAAGTAAAGTCACACCAGCAGCCAAATTACTTGATCGTCTTTATTGTCCTGGGTCTGATCACAGCCACAATGACGGGGATTGAGCTGTTGGCTGTGCCCATCACCACGTATGTAAAAAACACCGTTTTTGTCTTGTTGTCTGTAACCAAAGCGACCCTGGTAGCCATGTATTACATGCATCTTAAATTTGATAGCTACATCTACACCATCTTTTTTAGTGTACCGGTGCTGCTGATCCTGGTTTTCGTTTTTATTTTGGTGCTCTAATTTTTTTGGGCGATCTCCGGGTATCTTTTTAAGGTTCTTTAGGAATTTCCGTGGAATCGCTCAGAGGGGATCGACAGATCCCCGACATATCGTGGCATAGCCATTTTTTGCCACAAGATGTAGGCCCGGATTTGTCAATCCGGGCCGAGCGCCACGGAAAATCCCAAAGAGCCCTTTTTAATAATTCAGGGTTGGGTAGGGGCGAGGCAACTCGGATTGAGAGTCTCGGAGCAAACAACCTGCTCTCCGAGTTGCCTCGCCCCTACTTTTTGAGACGATACGTTTCCAAAAATCAAAAAAAGCCTGTTGGCTATGGC
>DAOUMU010000234.1:0-20539 GCA_034409055.1 Anaerolineae bacterium | reverse complement strand
CAAAGGGCATAAACGACGAGGAATCTCCGAAACTTTGGCCCAAAAGAGGTCTACCCTGTGCCCCTTGGGTATTTACCAAAACCTTGGGGATTCTTCACCTGTTCAGAATGACATGGTAGGTAGTTACTTTGTACCTTTATTTACAAATTTTATAATTTTTATAAAAAACTAATTTTACAAATACCCGCTTCAATGCTATAGTAGCTATTCGACAACGCCAGGGTAATAAGTACCTACAGATGCCGATGCAAACCTTGCCCCTTCCTGACAATAAAATTAGCGACACAATGCGCGACTACCTGGCCGAGCTTTATCGCCTGGGTCAAGGCGAAGCCTGGGTCAGCACCACTGCTCTGGCTGAACAGTTGGATGTATCAGGGGCAGCCACGGTGCGCATGATGCGCCGCCTGCATAAGGGGGGGCTGGTGGATCATCTACCTTACAAGGGGGTCCGTCTGACGCCGCCCGGTAAAAAAGTGGCTTTGCTCCACATTCGGCGTCACCGGCTGGTGGAGCGTTTTCTGGTGGATGTCCTCAAATTCGATTGGCACGAGGTCCACCAGGAAGCCGACGAACTGCACAAAGGCATCACTCAGCGTACTGAGGACCGCATCGATGAGTTGATGGGCCATCCCGCCACCTGTCCTCACGGCGACCCGATTCCGACGCGTGATGGGGTCATGCCTGAGATTGGTGATATCCCGCTCACCGTCGTCCCGCCCGGTACAAAAGGCAAGATCAGTCGGGTTAAAACCCACGAACCGAAGAAATTACAATACCTGGCTGAAATTGGCCTTGTGCCCGGCGCTCCCTTTGAGTTGGTCAACCGCGCCCCTTTTAACGGTCCCCTACGGCTTAAAATTGGTCAGAATGAGCAGGTGATTGGGACAGAGTTAGCCGCAGCCCTGTGGGTGCTTTCTTCATTCCCACCCCCTCCTCATCCCCCCAAATCCAAGCGAGTTGTAACCAATAAAGCATAGGTTTTAACTGCTTTGTAGGGCAAGTTGCTAACTTGTCCGTAGCACCATTGGCAAGTTAGCAACTTGCCCTACGTCGCTTAACCCCCATTTCCTATTGACCCTCGACCCTTTTTTGGGCATGATAAAAAGGTCTAATAACCTACCATGGTTGTTTGTACCTTTACAACTTGTGGCCCAAGAGGAATATGAAGTCCACCCACCTGCGCTGGCTGGGACTGCCAGCCTTGCTGTTTGTTCTTTTTCTGATTCAGCGCTCAATCATCGCCAGCCCGGCTGTATCTGCAGAGCAGCAGCGCCCACCGCTGCTGGCCTTCTATTACGGCTGGTATGATGACCAGACCTGGACCTCGGGACAGGTGCTCGACCTGCCGCTGGAACCGTACCGTAGTAGCGATCCGGCCATCATTGCTCGTCATATAGACCAGGCCCGGGCAAACGGAATCAACGGCTTTGTGATGTCCTGGTATGGGCCGCAAGTGGCTTTCAATCAAACCGAACCGAATTTCCGCATGCTGCTGGACGAAGCCCAGCGGCGCGGCTTCAAGGCCGCTGTCGATTTTGAGACACGCGGTCCTTTCTTTCCTGATCGCGCTTCTGTGGTAGATGGGCTAAAATACCTGCTCGACACCCACACCCAACATCCTGCTTATTTTCGACTCAACGGCCAGCCAGTCATATTCTTCTGGCAGCAAGATCGCTTTACCGTGAGTGAGTGGGCCAGCATCCGCCAGGAAGTTGACCCCGACCACACCACCTTATGGATTGCCGAGGGGATCAGCCTGGCCTTCCAGGCCCATTTCGACGGCCATCATCTCTATAACATCTCCTGGTCTGACGACGTAGCCAAAACATTGACACACTGGCGAGACCTGGTGCGTTGGTATGCCTCGTTTTACGAGGTGGATCGGTACTGGGTGGCCACAACTATGCCCGGTTTTGACGAACGGCATCTCGGTCGCCCCAGCAAAAATTACCAACCCCGAGGCACCGGCCAGTTCTACCAGGAATCGTGGCAAGCAGCCGTGGCCACTGAACCCGACCTCCTGATCATTACCAGTTTCAACGAATGGCCTGAGCACAGCCAGATTGAGCCGAGTATCACTTACGGTAACTACTATCTCGACTTAACCCAGGCTTTGCGTCTTGATGGTCCCCTGCCGCCGACACCGGTGTTACCCACCCCCACGCCAACCCCTACCCCTGGCCGTGGCTCACTGATTGGCCTGGTGACTGAGGCTGCCAGCGGGGCAAGATTGGCGGGGGTCACCGTCTCTGTCGATGGCCAGACAACCGTAACCGATGCCGCCGGCCTGTATCGGTTTGACAACGTCACCGCCGGATTGCAAATCGTTGTGGCCAGCTTCCCCGGCTATCTCACCGTCCGCAAACCACGCCTGGTAGTTGACGGCGAACTGGTTTGGAATAGCCTGGCCATGACTCCAGGGATTGACCCGACCCCCACCTCGACCCCCACCGAAACAGCTACGCCAACGCCTACGAATACCCCGCTGCCCACGACCACGCCCTTACTGCCAACCCACACCCCCGCTCCCGACACCGGCGCCTTGACCGGCCTGGTGACCAATGCCGAGACCGGGCAGCCGCTGATCGGGGTGCTGGTCTCGGCCAACGGCCAAATGGTCCTGACCAACAACCGTGGTCTCTATACCCTGGCCGGTTTGCCGGCCGGGGAACAACTCGTCTCGGCTGAACATCCGGCTTTTTATCCGGCGGCCCAGGCCGGTATTGTTGTCGCCAACACGACCCGTTGGAATAGCATCGCTATGGCCCCCCGGCCAACCCCAACCCACACCCCAACAGCGCCCCCCACGCCTACGCCCACAAATACCTTTACCCCTGCCCCCACTACCACCCCGACCAACACCCCGGCTTCTACGTACACTCCCACCGCCACCGCCACACCCTCAGCCACAGCCACCCCCCTGCCGTCGCCGACGCCAACCCAGACCGCTACCCCGCTGGCTCAAACCGGCACACTCATCGGCCTGATCATGGATGCCGAAACCGACGAGCGCTTGGCCGGCGTTGTTGTCTGGCTAGGTGACCAAGCCATCGTCACCGATGAACGGGGGGTCTACCGTTTTGAGAATGTACCTGTTGGCTGGCAGCTCGTCAGGGCTGAGAAAGAGGGCTATCAACCGGGACAAAAGACACGGCAGGTTGTACCCAACGAGGTCCGCTGGAACAGCATCAAACTGGCCAAAATCTCTGCGGAATGCCCGACCGGTTCGAACGCCAACTTTGAACTCGTTCCCATTGAACAGGCAGCGGCTGATCGCCGTCCGGATTACCTGCACGGCGATTTAAACCTGGCCCAAAGGGGCTATAGCCTCACAAATGCCGGTCTGAATTTACAAACGTACACCGGTCAGGGCGACTTCGCTCCCCCCCAGTTGGCTGGCCTGTTCGAACCGAATAACTTCCCCGGCATCAGCAGCGTCTATCGTGTTAATCATTGGGATTGGAGTTGTGGCCAGCATGGCTGTCGTGGTGACGTCATCACCGACTGGCCGGTCACCATGATTGGGCTGCCGGTAACACCCGGCCAGGCCATCTACATTCCCGAAAGAGAGCCCCAGATTTATAGCGGGGGATACAAAGTTTTGGTGTTATATGCTGAGGAGAAACGTGTTACCCTGGGCTACACCCGTGACGATACCGTGGCTTCCGGTTACACCGTCCATCTTGAAAATGTGTGCGTAGACCCGAATTTGTTGACCCTTTACCGCGCCCAAAATGATGAGGCCGGCTTCCGGGCCACCGGCTTCTTACCCGCCCTGCGCAACAATCAAAGACTGGGCACAGCCTTCAACGACGAAATCCAGGTAGCCATCAGAGATCGGGGCAGTTTCATGGACCCACGCTCACATAATGATTGGTGGCAGGGGTACTAATCGGCATCTTCACGAACGTCTCTATCTGTAGGAGGAGCGGAAGGGGTAGCAGCAGGATCATCAGCTTGATCATCAGGGGGAGGAGCGTCAGGCGTACCGCCGGTAATATCGGGGGGGACGGTCGGTCGTTCTTCCACCGGGGTCGGGGTGCGGGTTTTGCGCTCTTCTTTCTTGGCCACAATAATCAAGCGTGGTTGGCTCTCCGGGCTGAGATAGGCTTCAAAGACCCGGTCTTCCGGTTCCCCGCTGTCATTGCGATAATACCCCTTGATGACCTGCACCGACCAGAAGTAGCGACCTGGCGGCAGGTTGGCTTTGAAATCGTGCACCTCAGCCTCCTCCCAGGCCACGTAGGCCGAACGGGACTGGCCATCGGACCGGACCTTGACGTCGAAATGCTCATTGGCTCCCAACAGACCGTTCCAGGACCAGCGCAGCAGAATCTCCCGACCCTCTTCAACTACGGTGCCCTCTGGTGGTTCGGTGAGGATCGGCGCGTTATCGTACATGTTGGGCGTGGGGGTTGGCGTTAATGTAGCCACGATGAGGGTGATCGAGGTGGGGGTCAGGGTCGGTATGGTTTGACCCTGTGATATACCAACCGGGGAGGCCGTCGGCGTGGGCGTGGCGGGCGGTGTTGGGCTGGCGCTGGTGGTAGCAGTCTCTGTCGGTGGCTGCGGTCTGGGTGTCGCCGTGACGACAATGATTTGGGGATTGGGTTGAGGTCGGGGCTGGGCTTGAGCGGCGCTGGTCGTTTCCAACGCCGTAATGGTCGCCTGCAGCGATCCAACGGTACCTTGCATGGCCACCTGGGTCGCCTGGGGATCGTAAATGCCCACCACGCCACAAGCCAGGGTAGGGATGAGGAGTAAGGCGTTAATCATCAAGATCATCAGTTTTGTAGAACGAGGGACTAACTTGCTCGGCAGGGATTTAACCAATCGCCCTGCCCCTGAAATGAAACGTACCCTAACCGGTTGATGTCTTATCATAGATTGAGCTTGCTTGATCTCGCTTAAGAATTAAACAGCCCGCGTTTATGGGTTAATCCGAGAAAAGCAACAAAGGCTATTCCCCCCAGCGCCAGGCCATAAGGCATCGTCGGGATAGGCGGCTCGGCCTGGGAGACGGAGCGAGGATGATCCCGAGGCTTTTTACCGACAATAATCAGGCGCGGTTCGCTCTCCGGGCTGAGATAGGCTTCAAAGACCCGGTCTTCCGGTTCCCCGCTGTCGTTGCGATAATACCCCTTGATGACCTGGACCGACCAGAAGTAGCGGCCTGGTGACAGATTGGCTTTGAAATCGTGCGCCTCGGCCTCCTCCCAGGCCACGTAGGCCGAACGGGACTGGCCATCGGGCCGGACCTTGACGTCGAAATGCTCGTTGGGGCCCAGGAGACCGTTCCAGGACCAGCGCAGCAGAATCTCTCGGCCCTCCTCGACCACGGTCCCGGCTCTTGGTTCGGTGATAATCGGTGCGTTATCGTACGTGTTGGGCGTGGACGTGATCGTCGGGGTCGGAGTGACGACGATTATAATGGTTTCGCCCTTTGACGAACTGGTTGGTGGTACGGTTGGCGATGGTGAGGGGGTTTGGGTCGGTAAGGGCGTCGGACTGGGTATAGCGGTATGGGTCGGCGTCGCGGTCACCACAATAATTTGGGGACTGGGTTGAGGTACGGGTTGAGCCTGGCCGGTCGTGCTGGCTGTTTCCAGGGCCGTCACCGTCTCTTGCAACGCACTCACGGTCCCCTGCAAGGCAACCTGGGTCGCTTGCGGATCATACACCCCCACGCTGCTGCAAGCAAAGACGGAGATCAGAAGCAAACCACTAATACCCCAAAAAAGTAATCGATACCGAACGCGAGCGCGGCCTGTTTTTCTGGTCATTAAAGGACCTCCTTAATCTGAACTTAGTCAGGTCTTTTTATTTTAAGGAGGCAATGTTACCGCAGTATTACCGCCCGACCTACTTGATCACGATGGGCAGATAAACGGATTGTTTGGGTGATTCCGTTCTGATTGTCGGGGTGACCGTAAACTGGCTGATGATGGTCGGAGTCCGATTAACAATCTGGTTGGGATTGGTCGCCAGGTCAGCCTCAGTATAGGGATCGATGCCGTAGGTGGTGACCGTCAAGACCTGGGTGCTTTGACCGATCTCAAACTCGGTCCAGCCGTAGGTGTGGACGGCCACATAGTCCCCTTGGAGTAGCTTGGCCTCAATCCCTGATCCGGATTCCAGCCCAATTGGATCATAGCCTAAGGGGGTAATCATTTTATCCATATTTTCCTTGATCAGGTCATCCTTCTGCTCCCTGGTCAATATGTTGTCATAGACCCACTTCTCTGCTGGCGTAATCAAGCCAGCGTCTAAAGCCAGTTGAACGACTGCCGGTCCAAACGGCGGATCAATAGCCACCGGCCCGACGATCACTTCAAAGGCGCTGGTTTTAGTCTGCTCCAATGGCACTGTCAGCGGTAAATCTGGCGGTGATTTTTGGTAGGTGAGGTTGTTGACCAGGGTGCCGTGCATACCGGCGGCAATGAAGACCACGTTGTCGATCTCGTTTTCGTTGATGAACTTGAGTAAATCGGTCCGCTCCGCCCCGTAGCCCTCGTACCGGTCTTCGGCCTTGTACAGACCGAGATTCTGAATCGGTATGGAGACCAGGATGAATTTCCAGGTGATGCCATCAGCCTGGGCCTGCTGTAGATTTGCTTTCAACTCCGCCAGTTGGGCCTGACCCAGTAGGGTGCGGTTGGTCTCACTCAAAGATTTGGTCAGGAATTCCAGGGCGGCCGTCGTATCGTTGGGGTCGGTCAGCGCATCCAACTGTTTGTCTCGGAAGGAGCGCGTATCCAGAATAAACACAGCCGCATCACTGCCGTAGGTATTGTAGCGGTACAGCTTGCGCTTATTGGCGGTGCGGGCATCGCCCGTGGCTCCATACAGCTCATTTCGGAGGGGGTTGTATTCCTGGAAGGCTTGTAACCCATTGCCATAGCGTACGGTCTCATTGATATAATTACCGGTGTTGTCAAAGGTGGGATCGGTTGATGGGTGCGCCCCACCGGCAAAATTGTCCTGCACGTCATTGTCGTCGATGGTGGCCAGGATTGAGGTCGAAGCCCGCAGGTCGGCCCAGGTGTTGAGACCGTGGTGGGTTGAATAAACCTCATTGTGCTTGAGGCGATATTCGTCGAGGGTCGTCGCTGTGCCGGCCCCAATCGTGTCTCCATGCTCGATGAAGAAATTCAACTGGCGTTCATCCGCGTTGGCGATGGACGGATAGGGGGCCAGGGAGCCAACCCAATCACCCGACACCCCGAAGCGCAGGCCGGTCTGAGAACCGGCTGCCGCAGCCGTACGGAACTGACCTTGACCAGAAGCGCCAGCCGCATCGGTAACTCGATAATAATAAATCGTGGCCGGACTTAACCCGGTGATTTCGACCTTCACCGGCTGCAGGAGATTGGTGACGGTGGCATTCTTGGACAGGACGTTGCTTCCGAAGTTAACGTCGGTTGAATATTCGAACAGAACGTTGCCCAAGGTCGTTCCCCGCGCCCATAACACGGCCGACGCTTGGGTAATATCCCCGGCCGCAACCCCATTGGGCAGTGTCCCAGCCGCCTTGATGAGCCTGAATGGGGCCAACGTAACGAACAAAAGCAGCAGGACAACACCCCCGACCAGGCCAATCCTGATCAAACGTGCAAAAAAAGTCGTTACTACAAACATTTTTCAGACACTCTCTTAGCGCAACAAAAATTTGGTATTTACGTAACTACCTACCATGTCATTTGAACGAGCGCAGCGAGTGAAGAATCTCCTATTTCGCCTTGAATTTGTCTTCGTTGCCGGAGATTCCTCGTCGTTTATGCCCTTTGGGTACTGCGCTCCTCGGAATGACATGAGGGTAGGCAGTTACGTATTTACCAAGAATACCCTTTCTTCATTGGAGAAAGGTGTAAAAGCCATAAGAAAACGGTCAGAAATTATAACCGGCGGATTGGGAAGACGAGAGTGACCGCAGTGCCGTGGCCAACCTGGCTTTCAATCTTGACCCAGCCCTGGTGTTTTTCGGCCACGGTCTTGACAATGTAAAGGCCCAGGCCCATGCCCCCTTCACGAGGACGGCGGCCACGAGCGCTTTCGCTCGTGTAACCCTTGTCAAACAGACGGGGTAAATCGTCGGGGGGAATACCGGGACCGTTATCAGAAACCCGGATACTGATGGTGTTATTGCCGTTCGCATTGAGGGCGATGTCTACTTCACCCTTGGGAGCCTGCTCATCTTTGGGGGCAGCATACTTAATACTATTGTCGATGACGTTGATCAGGGCTTGCCTTAGGGCATCGTGGTTGGCGGTAATGCGGGGGAAAAGTTCTGGCCTGGCCCACCAACTTAGCTCGATCCGGCGCGCCTCGGCCCGCTCAGACAAATCACGGACCACGTCATCGACAATGACGTCCGGTTTGACTTCGGAGAAGGAGAAAACAGCCTGCGAACTTTCCAGATAGGTCACAAAATCCAGGTTCTCAATCAGTTGGGTCATTCGCCACTCGTAGTAGCCCACGTTATCCAGGGAGTGGCCCAGCCGTTGCGTCCACAGGTCCCGTTGCCCTGGAGGCAGGTGCTCGATTTCGCCGCGCATGACTACTAACTGATGTTTGATGATGTTGAGATAGTTACCCAGTTGGTGTTTCAAGTCACGCACCACTTCGCCGACGATGGCCTGGCGATCGAGGTTCATCTGGGCCAACTTCGCCTGACCTTGCCGGCGGTAATGGGAGTGCCAAAACAGGGAACTGATCGCCATACCAATGGCCAGGCAGATAAGACTGAACCCGATAAGGATGGGGATGCTGGCAAAAACTAGCCTATCCATCGCGCTGTATAGTTCCTAAACTTATAGCCTACCTGTCGTTTGGTCAGAATATATTCCGGTTGGGAGGGGTTCGGTTCAATTTTGCGGCGCAGTTCCGAGATGTAGCGATTGAGCACGCGGTTCGGGTCTGGGGTATCTTCGAAAAAATCTTCTAGAATCCGGCGTTCGATGACCCGGCCCGGATTTTGCACGAGTTTGATCAGGATGCGAAACTCTTTCGGCTCCAGGGCCACCGGTTGCCACTGGCCGTTGTGGTTGCGACGAACCGTTTGAGCTTCGGTATCGATTTCAAGATAATCATCAATCACCAACGCCTGTCGCAGAGCCTGCGGTAAACGGACCCGAATCCGGGCTAACAGCCCCCGGGGACCGATCGATTTGGGAATGAAATCTGTCGCCCCCAGGTCAAAACTGAGCGGCTCTACTTGCTCACGGATATCGGGCGCAGAGAGGGAAGTCAGCATGAGAATGGGGGTCGTCTTATCATCCCGATCCCGGCGAATGGTTTTGAGGATGTCCAGCCCCAGCCGCTCATCCGGGCCAAAGCGAATGTCGAGGATGACCATGTCGGGATGCTTTTCGTCGTACAGGTAGCAGGCTACCAGGTCGTCTTCCGCTGTTTCTACGTTGTAGCCAGCCTCGACCAGTTGCTGGCTAAGTAAGGACAAAAAATCCAATTCGTCGTCAACTAAAAGAATAGTTGGACGCATTTCATTTCCCCCCTAAGAGAGGAGTACCCAAGGGGCATAAATACCCAAGGGGCATAGACCAGCATACCCACGTGCGACTCCATGTGACACGTGGGCGTGCCAAACTCCTCGTAATTCCAACAGCTAAGAAATACACCCTCTTAGCTCGAAGCAAGTCCGTGACCTGCGGGTTAGGTGAATCCAGGTCGCCGGGTCACGGACCTGGCTAGAGCGGTCTGTTTCTTGCCGAACGAATAACCCTGAAGCGATGAAGGTTTATGGATTAGCTCGTTTGAAACATCCCCGGATGACTTAGGCTCCCTCCTCTAAATCAGGGCGAGGGTTACGGGCCAGATAATCTTCAACCAACAGTAAATTGGTCTCGCCGGCCCGCTTGACGATGCTCAGCAAGTCAGACATGCTGGCTACTTCTTCTAACTGCTCGGTGACAAACCATTGCAGAAACTGGCGGGTGAGATGGTCATTTTCCTGAATGGACAGGTCAACCAGGTTGTTGATCTGGTCGGTCACTTTCATCTCCTGACTCAGGGCCAACTGGACCGCCTCTTCAGCCGCCTCGAAATGGTTTTTAATCGCTTTGGTGGACGGAACAATCCCGTGACCACCGGCGTCGGTGATGTAGTTGAGCAGTTTCATGGCATGCTCGTGCTCTTCCATGGCCTGGGCGTAGAAAAATTTGGCCAACTCTGGCAACGTTTCTCGATCAAAATAAAGAGAAATGGCTATGTATTGAGCCGTGGCCGTAAATTCCTCCACCACTTGACCATTAAGGGCATCGACAACGGATTGTTTGAGTAACATTTTTCACTCCTTTACCTATCTTAAAGAACGATTTGGGCATCAAATACAACCATTATTATACACTATATTTCTCACTAAACAATAGCAACTCGGTGGATAAGAGGTAAAAGCAGGTGGCAGAGTAACAAGGTAGCAGGTAGCAGGGTAGCAGTTAGCAATTGGCTGTTAGCAGTAGAAAGTAGGTAACTACTCAGGCACTAAATAGTGGATTCTAAAAGGTGCATTAACACAATATATAGTGTCTATATTGACATAAAGCGTGAATCCATTTGGCAAGATCTAGTTTTTGCAGATATCGAGAGCTACTGTATATAGGGATTTTGGCCTTTTTTAAGCTCAAATCCCTACATCTAGTGGCTGAGTAGTTACGAAAGTAGTAAGGTACTGGAAGAAACAATCGATAGCCCACGCAATACGCCGCCAGCCCATAGGGCAACGCAAGTGAGCGACACGCAATACGCAATACGTTTCACGTTTCACGTTTCACGTTTCACGGATTTTAGAGTAAAATCTGTCATAAAGGTGAGACAATGATGACCCGTTCACAAGCAGTTATTATTGCTATATTACTCGGTTTTGTAGTCCTGGCCTGTATCGGCATGATCGTTCTGCTGACGTTACCCTACGAACGTCTTTTTCCCCCCACCCCTACCTCGCCCCCACCACCGCCGACGATCACAGCCACCCCAACAACCCCTAACTTTTTACCGACGGCCAACCTGATCACGCCTTCTGTCGAGCCGACCGCCACCAACACCCGCGTAGCGACGGTCACCCCCCGCTCGCCCCAACCGCCAACGCCGACGGTGGTCATCGAGTTGCCCACGCCCTTCATCAGGCCCACTGCTACCCCTATTCCTATCCCCACCAGCCTGCCTACCCCCACCCCGGTTCCGACCAAACCGACCCCAACCTTTATCCCGCGTCAATACAGTATCTCCTTTGAAGCCGAAGAAACGACGATCACGAAAGGGGAATGTACCGATTTGAAATGGAAGGTGCAAGGCGCCTCAATGGTGAGGCTGGACGGGAAAGATGTAAATCCCTCCGGCAAAAAGGAAGTGTGCCCCAAAAAGGACACCGACTACCAGCTCACCATTCAACTACCCGGCAGCGCCGGTTTGGAGCACAGAACGGTCGAGATTTCGGTGGTAGAAGAGGAGGAAAAATGAGCAGTGAGTTTTATCCTATGTCGCCATTTGTGCTAATATTAGCCCATGCCTTTGCTCCAAGTCCACCAACTTTCAAAATCTTTCGCCAACAATCCGGCCCTGGATGATGTTAGTTTTTCGCTCGACGAAGGCCAAATCCTGTGCCTGCTCGGCCCGTCCGGCTGCGGCAAAACCACCCTGCTCCGCCTCATCGCCGGGCTGGAAACGTCCGATACCGGGAGCATCTACTTTGAAAACCGGAACATCTCCGGCGTGCCGCCCCACCGGCGTGATTTTGGTTTGATGTTCCAGGAGTTTGCCCTTTTCCCGCACAAAACGGTGGGGCAGAATGTAGCCTTTGGCCTGCGTATGAAGCAAGTTACAACCATCGAGGCCCGCGTTCGGGAGATGTTGGCCTTAGTCGGCCTGGCTGATTTTGAGGACCGGGATGTCAATAGTCTCTCCGGTGGGGAGCGGCAGCGGGTAGCCCTGGCTCGTAGCTTGGCCCCCCGGCCCCGGCTGCTGATGCTGGACGAACCCCTGGGAGCCCTGGACCGGGCTCTACGCGAGCGACTGATGTTTGAGATCCGCCAGATTCTTAAAAAAGTGGGCCTGACCACCATCTACGTCACCCACGACCAGGCCGAAGCTTTTGCCGTGGCCGACCGGGTCATTGTGATGAACCGGGGCCACATCGAGCAGGACGCCCCGCCTGAGCAACTGTACCACCAGCCGCTGACCCCGTTTGTGGCCCAATTTCTGGGTTTCACCAACTTGCTGGAGGCTACTTGTCTGAACCATGATAAAATAGAGACGCCGCTGGGTGTCTGGCCGGTTATGACCAGGAATTGCCCACCTGGGGCCAAGGTGACCGTTTTAATCCGGCCGGAGGCCGCCTCATTGACCCCCCACGCGGGAATTTCAATTGAAGGCGAATTGACCGCCATTTTGTTTCGTGGTCGCTTTTATCAAATCACTGTGCTTGCTTCCGGTCAGTTTCTGACGTTTGAAATGGGGCCAACGGAACTGCCCCCCGTTGGCGGCAAAGTGAGGCTGTGGCTAAACCCGGCCGCAATTTCACTCCTTGGTTGTTGACAAATTTCAATTTCTGGGTTAAGATACCCTTATAAAATAGAACATATATTCTCACTATTTACAGAAAGGAGAGAAAAATGTATCAAAAGTTGACAATAGTGGGCAACTTGGGGCGAGATCCAGAAATGCGATACACCCCTTCCGGCCAGGCGGTGACTAATTTCAGTGTGGCCACCAGCCGCAGATGGACCGGCAATGACGGCCAACAGCAAGAGGAAACCGTCTGGTTCCGGGTGTCAACCTGGGGCAGACTGGCTGAAACCTGCAATCAATATCTGAGCAAAGGGCGGCAGGTGTTATGTGAGGGTCGCCTCACGGTTGACAGAGAGACAGGCGGGCCTCGCGTCTGGCAAGATCAGAACGGCAACTGGCGAGCCAGCTACGAAATGACCGCTTTTGAGGTCAAGTTCCTCGGTACCCGCGGTGATGTCAGCACCGAGTATGATGATACCTCGGCTGGAGCTGGAGAAGACCCCGGCATGACGGAGGATGAAATTCCGTTTTGATGTAAAGGAGTTTTAGAGTGAAACGTAAAACGTGAAACGTAAAACGTGATAAATAACGGGCTTTTATTATCACGTTTCACGTTTTACCTAATAGCACAGTAACAATGGCAGGCTTTCAACAATAACCTGCCATTGTTTGTCTTTCTCTGGAGGGTTTTACCCGGCATTACCCCGCCAATTTTCCATAGCCAGTCGCAAGGCCGGATCGGGATGATTTTTGACCACCTTGAGAAATTCAGTGTCCAGGCCCCGCAGTTCAAGTAATGTCTGCTCGCGTTGTTCGGCGTCGATAAGCTGGCGTGATTCTAAAAAACGCAGCCAGGCCGGTACCAGTTCCAGGGTAGCTGTGGCTTTGTAATACTGCGGGTTGATAAAATAGAGCAGGTCGGCCAAGAAGTGGTTCAATGTGTTCCGGTCGGGGCAGAGCGGATGTTGGGGCCGGCGGGGAGCGGATTTGTGCTTTTTACTTCCTTTGGGTTTTATCATTGGTTCATGCGGTTTCAGTTCGCCCTCATGACGCTTCAGAATGTACTCGTAAATTTCGGTCCGGGCCAACTCGCCTTTGGCATAGGGTACATTTTCCTGGTGATATAAATAACCCAAAAATTCAACGGTCAGTTTATGCAAATTCCGGCGGCCTTCATCTACAGTTTCCTCTTCATCCTCCTCATCCCAGTCGAAAAATGAGTCGGATTCGGGCAGGTCAAATTCAAAATCATCCATTGTCCAGGGGTGCTTAAGTTGACCGGCCAATCTGGCGACATATTCAGAGAATAGATCGAGCTTCAATTCCATATAGGGGGCGATTTGTGCCAACAGGATTGGGTCGTTGCTATCGGGCGTTGGGGTCTGGGTGAGATAATTAAAGATAATATAATCTGTGGCCTGGTTGGCAAATTCATCGATGCCCAGAATCTTGGTTGAATTTCTAACCTGTGGCCAGGCTATGCCGGTGGCCGAGATAAGCGCTGCCAGTTGGTTGTGGTAG
The DNA here is from genome assembly GCA_034409055.1 of Anaerolineae bacterium. Taxonomy (GTDB): domain Bacteria; phylum Chloroflexota; class Anaerolineae; order 4572-78; family J111; genus DAOUMU01. The sequence continues at coordinate 6,496 of DAOUMU010000234.1, read as the reverse complement.
GCCAACTGGTCCATCAGGTTAAAAAACTCATCGATGTTCTCTTCAGCAGTTTTGGCCATTTCATTAGCCATAGCTGGAATATCGTCAAATCGACCGTCTGCGATAGCGTTGGTAATACGCCAGCCCAGGATATAACCGGCTTCGGCCGCATAAACATCGGGCAGACGCTCGAGCAGTGCCTCTGCCAGGGCCTCAAAGCGGTCTCGTTCGTTGCGCTCGACACTCTTGTAGTAGATGGTGTTGAGAAATTCAAAGGCCATCTCACCATCCATTAACTCTGCCTCCTCTTCTAATGTTTTATAGAAGAGGGCTATTTGATCTTCGTAATTTGCTGCCTGAAGCTTGTCCCAGAGGGTGTCAATTGCCTTTAGCCGAGGGTCTGGCGGTTCGGGGGGGTGTTGAGGTGGAGCAAGGGCAGAAAGTTGACCGGCTTGTTTGGCTTCTTGCCTGGCCTGGGCCGCTTCTTGATCTTTTTTCATACAGCACTTTTTGTACTTTTTACCGCTGCCGCAGGGGCAGGGATCGTTACGACCAATTTTTGTCATGATACTTCCTTCTCCTCATCAGCCTAGGCAGTTCCGAAAAAATACCTGTGCCCGGTACGGGTAATTGTCCCAACTTCGTGAAACGTGAAGCGTGAAACGTGATGTTTTTACGCCATAAATCCTCACGTTTCACGTTTTACGCTTCACGCCGTCGAAAGTTTTGGGATGATTTAAATTTCGGAACTCCCCTATTCTAAAATCTCCAGCGTGTCCGGTTTGTTGGGCACCAGACACAGAAACTCAAAGGGTTCATCGCCGGTATTCTGATACCAGTGAGGTACACCGGCCGGGATAAAGACAATATCGGTGGCCTTTACTTCGAAAACCTCAGCGCCAATGCCGATGCGGGCCTGTCCGCGCAGCACAAACTGTTCGTGCTCAACGGCGTTGGTATGATTGGGCATCCCACCGCCCGGTTCCATGATGAAGCGGCGCATGGCAAAATTTGGCCCCTCGTCTGGGCTGATGAGTACCTGGAAGGTCACCCCTTCTCCGGCCTTGACCGGTTCAATGGGGACATCGATTAACTGTTTTACGGACATTATGTGTACTCCTTTTGTATCCTTTTTTCTTACTCTGCCGCATCTGGCAGGTATTTGGCGACCAGCATCCGGGCCTGTTCGATCCCGGCCTGGGTCAGCGTCACCGATTTCGCCCGGCGAGTCTGGTTGATGTAACCTGCCTCTTCCAGTGCATCCAGGGCCTCAAAACGAAAGCCTTTCCAGGCTCGCCGGACGGTGAAGTCCTCAAAGACTTTCTCCTCCCAAGAGGTCAGGTAAAGTAGGAGTAGGGTTAACGCTTCGATATGTTTTTCCATTGTATCCCTGCCTTTTGCATATCACAAATCTTTGACACCACTGAAAATTCGGAGCACGATACGGAATTGTTCGTAGTTCATAACTTCCCTTTGGCTCACATTGAAGCGGTCTTCAACCGCTTGATGGCCTCAATCACATAAGGATAAACTGTCTCAACCACAATTTTGTATCCTGCTGCGGTGGGATGAACGCCATCCATCTGGGTCAAGACGAAATTGTCGGTCACTCCCTCGAGAAAGAAGGGGATCAGGCTGACCGCTTCTTCCTCGGCAATAGCAGGATAAAGCCGGGCAAAGGCGGCGGCCTTCTCGCCAAAGGTCCGGATCGGGTGCATTCCGGCCAGGATAACCGTTACCCCATTGTCCTTGAATATCCGCACCATCCGGCGAATGTTTCCCGCCGTTAGCGCCAGGTCAAGACCGAGTAAATGGTCATTGAGGCCGGTCTCAAGGATAACGATATCAGGTTCAAGAGTCAATGTCCAGTTGATCCTTGACAACGCTCCGCCGCTGGTTTCGCCGTTGATACCGGCGTTGATCACCCGGCAGGCGTAACCCGCAGCCATCAATTTTCGCTCAAGCAAAGCGGGATAGGCTTGCCTGGCTGCCACCATAAAACCGGCGGTCAGGCTGTTGCCCAGGGCCAGGATGGTCAAGTTGTTCATACTGTTTGCTCCAATTAAGTAGAGAAACCGGGAAAGCCCCTTCTGCCCGGTCTCCTACTCCATAGAACCAGAATTAGCAATGAAAAAGTAGCTTCCGATGAGACAACCCCATAAAGCATCCTACCACGTAAAACGTAAAACGTAAAAGTGAGCCGTAGATAAGTCATTACGCTTCACGTTTTACGTTTCACGACTTGGCTGGCAACATCAAGCGGAAGTTACTTTTTGCTCTGCTGGCAAGCCAAATTCTGGTTTGATGTACTCCTCACCCGTCGCCACAACCAGGCTCGGCGGCAGAGTGATGTCACGGGCTTCCATCCGCCGCATGAGACTTACGCTAACGGGATGGCTCTCAAAGTGACCAATAACTTTCCCCTGCTCAAACCCTTCTCGCTGAAAGACAAAGACATCGCGTAAGTCATAGTCGCCGCCTCGCAAGGAGGCAACTTCGGTGATGCGCGTAATCTTCCGTTTCCCATCCTCCAGTTGGTTGATTTGCACGACCAGATTCACAGCCGAGCCGATCAAAGCACGCAAATAAGAAGCCGGCAGGTTGGGGTCGTTCAGCTTGACCATCATCTCCAACCGTTCCAGCGCTTCCTGGGGATTGTCGGCAAACATGAGGGTCATCATCCCTTCGTAACCCAGGTCCATTAGCCGCAGCGCTTCCAACACCTCAGGCCCCCTGAGTTCACCAATCAGGACGCGGTCCGGTCTGGCCCGGGGTACCAATCGCAACAAATCTTGCACACTGATCTCACCCTGGCCTTCCTGATTAGCGGGCCGGCTTTCCAAGGTGACGACGTGTTTGTGCCTCAGGCGAAATTCAGCCTCCTCCTCAACGGTCACAATACGCTCCTCTACCGGGATGGTCGAGGCAATTACATTAAACAGGGTGGCTTTGCCGCTATTGACCCCACCGGCAATGATGATATTAAGCCGGGCTTGAACACAGGTCTGCAAAAAGTCGGCCATATCCTGGCTCAGTGATCCAAAGGTCAGCAGGTGTTCCAGGGTCCAAAGGAGGTCCGGCAGAGATTTACTGATCGTCAAGCTTGGTCCAGAAACGGCAATCGGGGGGACAAATGCCTGCAGCCGCGAACCGTCACTGAAACGAGCACTGGCATGCGGACGGTCGGGGCTGATCTGAACGTTGGCGTTGATGGAAGCGAGCAACTTGTTGATGAATTCTATAATGTGGTCGTTGTTCTTAAAAGACACGTCGACGCGATGCAGCTTTCCCTCCTGTTCAATATACACCTGGTCCGGGCTGTTGACCATGATTTTACTGACCGCATCGTCACTCATTAGCCCGCTCAAAGGACCAAAATCAATTTCAACTTGGTTTGTATTTGTCATGGTGTTCCTCCTCCACCTGAGATGGACTGAAACAAAGTCGAAAACCTATCACATCTTGACGATGGTCAGGCCGACGCCAGAAGCGGTTATAATCAATGCGGGTAAATTCGTTGCTATAAAACCAGGCCCCTCCACGTAACTGCCGGTATTGACCCTCGGCTCCGGCTTTGTCGGCCAACCACTCCCAAACATTACCAGCCATGTCAACAACACCGTAAGGACTATCTGCCCCGGGTGAATACATCCCCACCGGAGTTGTCATCCCTACGCCAGCTTCGCGCGTATTACAGCAGCCGGGGGTAAATTGATTGCCCCAGGGATAGCGCCACCCGTTCTGGCTGCCGGCAGCACGTTGCCATTCTCTGCCTGTAGGCAAATGTTTCCCGGCCCAGGTGGCGTAGGCTTGGGCGTCGGTCCAACTGACGCCTACCACCGGATGGTCTCGCAGCCCCTGGGGTGCAGTGCGTTTTTGCCAATGGGCGGGTGGCGTGTAATTAGGGTTTTCCATCAGGAACAGTTCGTAATCCGCGTTGGTCACCGGATAGCGATCAATATAGAAGCCTGGTTCATCACCGTGAGGCGGAATATAAACCTCGTAGTGAAGATTATCCCTTAACACTTGATTGGCTGCCTCGATACTGAGACGTTCCAGGGCCCGGATAGCGTGTACACGGACCAGCGGCACTCTATCTGTCAGCGCCTCACGAAGCGCTTCCAGGGCTTCTTCACCGACCATTGGTAAGATGGCAACAACATTAACCCGTAGCCGGAAATCCTGGGCAGTCAGGGCCGGTTGGAGAATCGGCCAGATGTCAATGCCCTGTCGATGCGCGGCCAACGCCCAGGTATCAACAGCAAATTGATGGGCCACGGCCGAGCGGCAGAGCAACTCCATCTCCTCGGGCTTCAGATTAGTCAGCGAGTGGCGATGCTCGTGGATGATCTCCAGCCTGTCCCTGGAAATCAGGGAGCGATTGGTCCGCCAACTGGCCGATTCTCTTTGCAGCAGGTCCCTGATTTCTTTGAGGGCCAGATCTTCCTGGCTGATCTGGCTCTTGATCGTTGTGGTCAGGTAGTCGTGGGCCAGGTCATATTGGTCGCCTTCGGCTCGCTGCACTAACCGGCTCTGCACCAGGCGAGTCAGCACTGCCTTGAGTAATTCCTCGGGGCAGTCTATCTGTTGGTGCATTTCCCGTTGGGTGACAATACGCCGCTGTCCCAGGCTGTCGACCAGTTCGGTCAGGACTCGCCAGGCCACCTGCCGCTGTTCCAGAGGGAATTTGACCAGCGCCTCTTCCAGGTAGCCACCGAGAATACCGCCGGCCCCACCGGCTTCTTCGTAGAGTTCAGGATCGATCCGGCTGAGCCCTTGCCTTTTGGCCACATCGTAGAGGTGGGTACACAAAATCTGGAGTTCAGGTAAATCCATTTCGTCCCTGGCCAAAACCTCCAGCAAGGTCTCCAGCAAAGTTTCATCATAGGTGATAGCCCTATCCACCTCTCTGACCGGCCCGGTGATTGCCGCCTGAACTTCTCCGGCTTTCATCGGCTTGAGATAGAACCTGTTGTCGAAAATGTAGGGCAACCGCTCCTCGAACTCGGCCAGTTGGGAGAAAAAGTCGCCCCGGATGGCAAACACAAACCGGAGTGGCAACCCATCATCCTCAATACAATCGGCCAGAGCCTCTGCATATATCAAGCGTTCCTCAGACGTGTGGACCCGGGTAAATATCTCCTCAAACTGGTCCAGGATGATCACCAACTCGGGCACCCGGCGGCCCATATTTTCTACAACCAGGTGGAGAAAGTCGCGCAAGGGCAGAGCCGGCCAGGGGCGTACCGGGGATGGTTTGCCTCGCTTGATGATTTCATTGACAATCGCCGAAACGGGGTCATTGTAAGTGCGGGCAAAGATGGGCAGGTAGCGTCGGTCCACCAGACGCGGACCCAGGCCGGCATTGAGCAGTGAGCTTTTCCCGGCCCCGGAACGGGCGTGAAGCACGGTCAGGCGGGCCTGGAAAAGGGTGTCATACAGGTCATCGATGGCCTCATCTCGCCCAAAGAAGATATCCTGGTCTTGTAGGCCAAATGGCAGCAGGAATTTATAGGGGGCAGCAGGGATGTCAGGCCGGGTCAAGTCTCTGAGGTGCAGTTGGTAAGCCAACACGGCCTCACGGACAATTGCCTCCATTTCTGCTTCGCTCAGGAGCACCGGCGCCAGTAGAATTTGGGCCAAATCAGGCCAGATTTCGATTAGAACCTCAGTGGGCGTAGCAAAGGCAGTTGCGCCCAGCCGGCCATAATCGTCAGGATTGGTGATGGCGGTGACCATGCCGACAACACGCTCGATCGTGGCATCCCAAATCGGCGCACCGCTGAAGCCGGGAGTAACTTCCTGGCTCTGCAGTTGCAGCACTCGCCCGCCACCAAGGGTGGTCTCCCGGAGAACTTCACCTTTACCCCAAAGCCCCTCATCGGGATTAGCATCGGGGAAACCGAACGTCTCGAAGGAATGATTGGCTGTCTCCGCGGCAGACCCAAGCGGCACAGGTTTCACCCCTTCCGGCAGCGACCCGTCGAGACGCAAGATGGCTATATCCTCGGCTTCGGGATCACGCCAGCCATCCGGCTCGACGGTAGCACTGGCTTCGTCGTCGGTGTGGTGGAATACCAGGCGCACGGTGTCGCTTGGCCCGGTTCCGGCGCTCGCGACAACGTGAGCGCAGGTGGCGATGAGGCCATCGTCGGTCAGGACGAAGCCGGTGCCGGTAGTGTCACCGTATTGATCGAGGATGCGGACGATGGCTAATTTGCTGTTTATGTCCATGTAAGAGTAGCCCCCTCAATCATAAATCAATCTAAAATCGCAAATCGCATAACTACAAATTACTCAGACATTTGTAGCTTCCTGATCTTTGACAGGGTGTGCTAACGGGCGTTTGCTACATATCTCGTTCAATTAAGACAATGTGTTATACAAACGTTTCTGGTACTAACGGATTCTGTGGCTTTTGGCTTTTAACAGTTTGAGCTACTGAAAATGGGTTGAAATCGGGTCATGGAACGCTGATTTCGCTGATTTCTCGCTGATAAACGCAGATAAATCCAAA
>DAOUMU010000233.1:0-1843 GCA_034409055.1 Anaerolineae bacterium | reverse complement strand
CCTAGCATTGTGCTTGACCACAGTAAAGTTACCCCCTGATTTCAGGGGCTTGACCCCCTGAATTTGTGGGACACCCCTTGATTTCAGGAGCTTAAGCCCTCAGAATCAAGGAAACAACATCTGGTCAAAGGCAGTGGCGGATGACCCCTCTCTTCTGATGTGATGACAAGACAGTCAGGGCAAGGCGGTCTATATACAGTGCATCTTTTTATTATACTACAATATATAGTATGGCGTTAGAATGAATCTTTAAAATCTCTCATAAATTAAAAAATCCTGGAGACGTCATCTCCAGGATTCAAATGAAATGAGTGGTAGGACAAGTTGCTAACTTGTCCCAGAGGCAAGTTGCTAACTTGCCCGACCAAAATGAAACACACGCCGTCTATTTGAACTCACAAGGTCTCGGCAGGCCGATGATTCGCTCTTCTGTGCTTTCGCTGATGGGGTTCTGGCAATTACCTTTGCCAATGGCGGCCGACCAGACGATGCAACGCATACCTTCTATTTTGGCGATGCGGAAAACGTGGGCTTCTATCGGAATACGGGGCTCTTTACTTCCTGTCGGGGGGAAGCTCCAATTTTCGGTATTGGTCTTGTCATAGCCTCGCAGCGTATTCAGGCAATACAACTCGTCGTAAGCCAGATCTAGCTTTTCAAATTCAAATACGATGGCTCCATCCACCCAGACCAGACCATCCTTTGGATCTATAATTTTGGGCGCCCCTCGCAAGATGGGAGTGGGGGTAGGAGACAAGGTGGGCGATACTGTTTCGGTCGGCGTTGGGCGGGGCGTGTTGGTAGGGATGGGAACAGGAGTACTGGTGGGGATACCGGTGGGCGTGGGCGTGGCTGTGTCTGGAATAATCAAAACAACCACGGGTGGAGTGGATGTGACGGTTGCCGTAGGCTCGACGGCCACGGCCTGTTGGGGTTGTGAGGAACGGAAGCCGTTAATGGCAATGATGGCAATCAAAAGCAGGATCAAAAAAGTGGCCAGAGCAATCAATAACCGATTTCCGAATTGATTGCCTGACGTAGCGGTCCATATTTTGCCGGCAGTAGATTTACTTTTTGAAATTTTTAGCCGGTAACGCAGACTGCGTGCCGCCGCACCGGCATCCGGATGGGCGTGACGCGAAGCTTTCTTATATAGTTTTAAGGCTTGATCAGAGTCATTGGCCAGTTCGGCGGCAAAGGCGTCTCGATAAAACTGGTGAGTAGATGATTGAATAGATTCATCGTTGAGAGCCAGGAGTTCACTTTCAACACTTTCAATCTCGTGCCGAAGTTCATTAATCTGATTGATGAGCCGTTCGGGGATAGCAGCCCCGGCTTTAATATAACTGGCTTCGGCTCCCTCACGCAAGTTGGCCAGATTACTGTATAGCGACTGTAGTTCAGCCTGTTTCCGCAAGCGTTGCTCGCGAGAATATAGATCGGTAACCATACCAATCCTGCCAAATCTTAAGAAATTAATTCTCTGTTTATTATGAAGCATTTGTCAGGAGAGGCAAATTTAAAGCCCCCAAAAGAGAACACAGCGCAGGAGATTGGAGATTGGTAATTGGAGATTAGGCAAAATCACCAATCTCTAATTACCAATCTCCAATGCCTCAAATGTCTGACAGGGTATAGCTGAGCAGTTACCCTGTCTGTCTTGACGAGTTGGCCTTCCTATGGGAAAATGGGGTGGTTGGTTAGGCAGTTTGCATCTTTCTGGTACTAACGGATTCTGTGGCTTTTGGCTTTTAACAGTTTGAGCTACTGAAAATGGGTTGAAATCGGGTCATGGAACGCTGATTTCGCTGATTTCTCGCTGATAAACGCAGATAAATCCAAA
>DAOUMU010000232.1:0-10758 GCA_034409055.1 Anaerolineae bacterium | reverse complement strand
GGTCATGACCAGGACTGGGAGTTGGGGATTGGGGGTTGGGGGTTGGGGGTTGAGGAGTAGATAGTGAAGTGGGGTGTAGGGGAGCATAACTCCGATGTACCGATTGCCGGGTGACACCAACTCGGACAAGGGATTGTCAGGTTTTTTCTTCAGCAGAACGATGGGGCGCTCTTTGCTGGTTAGCAGGCTGCGCTCCTGAGGGTTCACTTCGGCAAATTGCTCTACCGCCGCTACGTCCAGGGCCATCACGGCAAAGGGTTTATCGACGCGCCCCTTTCGTTGGCGTAAGGTTTGCAAGGCTTCGTCATTGCGGGCGTCACAGGCCAGGTGAAAACCACCCAGCCCTTTCACGGCCACAATCCCCCCCGCAGCCAAAACCTTTTGCGATATTTTTATCGCCTCCTCCCCTTCCAGGCAACCATCCCTTGACAAATTACCGCCAGGCAGATTAGCCAAAGCGATGGTCCGCTCTGATGGTTGACCGGCTCGCTCGGCCCAGCGAAACTCGACCCGTGGACCACAGCGGGGGCAGGCATTCGGCTGGGCGTGAAAACGCCGGTTGCCCGGGTCCTCGTATTCACGCCAGCAATCCGGGCACATGGGAAAGTCGGCCATCGTGGTCAGGGGGCGATCATAGGGGATATCCCGGATAATCGTAAAACGAGGCCCACAGTTGGTGCAATTGATAAAGGGATAGCGATAGCGCCGATCGGCCGGATCGTACAACTCGCGCCGGCAATCGTCGCAAATGCAGATGTCGGGAGAAATAGGCACGAAAGCTTCAGCTTGAGCTTGGGAATGGCGAATCTGGAAGATTTTGGATTTTAGATTTTGGATTTTGGATTGAAGGGGAATGTTTTTAACTTGCAGCGAGTCGATGACAGCCAGGGGAGGTGCCTCAGTCCGCAGGGCATTGATGAAGGCACTCAACATTTCCGGCGGGCCAATAACCTCAATCTTCACCCCGGACGAGTCATTTAAGACCCAGCCTTCCAGCTTATAGCGCGTCGCCAGCCCGTACACAAAAGGACGGAAGCCAACGCCCTGCACAATGCCGGTGATATGAATATGTCGTCCCTCAGCCTTAGCAGACATTTTCCCCCAGACAAAAAAACCGGGTCAGCATTCAGCTACGCTTGTGGATGCTTACAAACCCGGCCCAGCACCAGATACAGACATTTGAAAGGCTAATAACCATATAATAGCATCCTGGGGGGTCAATGTCAAAAGAAAGCCAAAACAAACAACAATTTTCAGACCTGACAGGTTTCTGGCAAACTTTTCCAAACGAAATTCGTCTTCGGAACCGGAAATTCGAAAACCTGTCAGGTCTTTACGCCATAACGAGAGAAGAACTCGGGTCAGTCTGGCCGCTCACGTAACCACGTGGGCCAGTGACTCGATGCGCATGTCACGTAGCCGGTCTCGAACAACCTGGGCGATCTTCTGGGTCATCAGATAGCCAAAGAGACAGTCGTCTTCAAAAATTGACAGCAACTCCTGGCAATCAAAGGCGATGACCCGGCACGGCGTGGTCGCTTTACCACTGGTTGTGGCCTGGTGCGGCGGCACCAGGGCCGACCAGCCAAAAACTTCCCCCGGGCCGACGGCACTGATGACAACGTCACTGGTTTTCAACTCACCGGTGAGCTGCCCGGACAGTTCATGCTCCACGTCTTGAGCCGGTACTTCGATGACAATAGCCACCGCCCCTTCCACGACCAGGTAGAGGCGTTCCAACTCATCTCCCTCGTGAAAAAAGTAGTAGCCGGTTTCCACAGTCAATTCGTCGGCCACTTTGGCCAGGGTGACGATGTGATCGTGGCTCAAACCAGCAAAGAATGGATAGCGGCGGATCAATTCCGGTGAGATCATAACTTCCTCCTTTATCAACGATTCTATTGATTTAATTCATCCAACACCGCTGCCGTTACCTGGGGAATCGCTGCGGCAACAGCCGGGGTAGGCTCCTCGCCAAAATCGAGGATATTTTCCACCTCAATAGCGTAAATGACAATTTCCTGGGGCAGGGGTAATCCCATCCTTTGCCCCATTTCCCAGGCCGTAACCAGACTGGTGTCGTGGGCTGAGGCGCTGTGCTGAGTAGGGCTGATGGCCTGCAAATCTGCCAAGGTCAGCCGGTGGATGACGCCAGGATTGTTGTTACGAGTGTGCAGGGCATCAATCAGGATCACCCGGTCATAGCCCAACACCCGCTCCATCAGCGTCAGCCCGCCCACACTGACTTCGCTTACCTCTATGGCTGTATCGGCTGGCAGCGCCTGACGAACGGCCTCAGCCACTCGCACGCCTACCCCATCATCAGTCAGAATGGGATTGCCCAATCCCAGAACCAGCGTTTTCATCACGAATGAGCAACGACGAAGGACGAAGGACGACAGTCTATCGTCCTTCGTCTTTCTCTACTAGGTGTACTGACTTAACCGCTCGACCACATTTCCTTCTGCATCGCGGATAGTGACCTCCAGCGGCATCTGTCCCGGCAGTGAGTGAGTGGCACAGGACATACAGGGATCATAGGAGCGGAAGGCCATTTCGACCCGGTTCAACAAGCCTTCGGTGATGACGGTGCCTTTTTTGATCAGAGAGGAGGCGGTGTTTTTGACAGACATGGCCAGAGGCGCGTAGTTATTGGTCGTCCCCACAATCAAGTTGACCTTGGTCAGAATGCCCTTCTCGTCGGTCCAGTAGTGGTGAGTCAGGGTGCCCCGAGGAGCTTCGACGCTACCCACACCCTCGTCGGGGGTGTTCGTAACAACGGGACGGACATCGGGCTCGGTGATTTCGGGATCGGTGGCTAACTCCAGCATCCGTTCGGCGGCATAGAGCAACTCAACCAGCCTGGCCCAGTGGGTGGCCAGCCGATGGTGTACCGGCTGGTAACGTCCATTGACCTTTTTGCTGCCGAGCGTTTCGTACATCTTCTCAAAGGCTTCCTGGGCTTTGGGCGTGGCCATCCCATCGGCTGCATTCAGCCGGGAGAGCGGCGTGGCACAGTAAAGGCCACTATCTTTACCATCCACAAACCCTTTCCAACCCACCCCCTTCAGATAGGGGAATTTCAGGTAAGTCCAGGGTTCCACGTGCTCGGCGATATGCCCGGTGTAGTCGCGGGCATTGTATTTTACAAACTCCTGGCCGTTGGGATCTACTACCCGGATCATGCCATCATAGAAGTTGACGTGGTTGTTCTCGTCGACCGTGCCCATATAGTAAGTCCGCTCCGTAAAGGCATCCGACAGGATCAGGTCAACATATTCTTTGTTACCCAACACAATGTCTTCAAAGAGCTTCAGACTGAAGAGGGCAAACTCTACGTTTTGTCGAGTCGCTTCTTCGATTTTGGGCTGCATTTCCTCGGTGACCGGCTGGCTCCAGCCGCCGGGTAAACCGGCCACCGGATGGACTCCCCGGCCACCTAACATCTTGATGATGTCGTGGTTGCGAATCCGAGTCCCAATAACCTGTTTGCCGATATCCACACCCACCTTGTGCACAATTCCCAAAATGTTGCGCTCGGCCGGCGGCGCATCTGGTCCCATTACGAAATCGGGACCACCCAAGGCGTAAAAGTGGGTGGTGTGGTCGGTTACGTAGAAGGCCATGTAAAACATTTCCCGCACCTTCTTGACCACCGAAGATGGCTCGACATGGAAGAGCGCATCCAACGCCTTGGTCGCGGCCATATGGTGAGCCTCCGGACAGACACCGCAAATGCGGTTGGTGATGCGGGGCATCTCCTCGGCCGGCCGGCCCACGCAAAACTGTTCGAACCCGCGCAGTTCGGGAATAACGAAATAGGCGTTGGCCACATCCCCTGCCTCGTTCAAAAAAATGTCAATCCGGCCGTGGCCTTCCAGCCGGGTGATCGGGTCAATACTAATCCGTTTCATTGGACTTCCCCTTTCTTGCCGCCATTACCAATAACGCGAGCCCGCTGCAGGATCGAATGAGCCATGCTGAACCGGTAGAAGGTACCGGCGGGATCGACAATCGTATCCATTATCTCATCCAGTTTCTGCTCCAATTCGGCCTCGTCATCGCCGATTTTGCCCACCCCAATGACCGAGGCGACAGCGGTCAATATTCTGGCACCCTGGTCCTCGACTCCATCCAGGGGACCGTAACAGCCCCGGCAGCCCATACCCACCTGCGGACAGAGAGCACCGCAACCACTCCGCGTAGCCGGTCCCATACAAACGATGCCCTGCTCCAGCAGGCACAGCTCTGGTTCGGGATTGATCTCGTAAGGTCGGTAAAAGCGTTCGATCTCTTTTTCATGCTTGGTTAAGGGACACTCCTCGCAAAGAGCCACGTTGCCAGCACCGATCACCGAACCGGGGGGAGGCAACTCGGCCCCCTCTTTCAACGCACCGACGACGGCTTCCAGCACGGCCCAGATTTGGTGAGGTTCTGGCGGACAACCGGGGATGTAATAATCTACCGGCACCACCTGATCCAAGGCTTTAACCGTGTGATAAAAAGAAGGAATGTCCAGTTCCCCTTCCGGGACCTGGGTGACTGGCTGGGGTAGAATACCCTCCGGGTTGTCGACAGTGGGATTGTCGAGATAAACGGCGCGCATGGTGGCCTCTTTGGAGGTTAAGTTGGAAAGGGCCGGAATGCATCCTTCGTAGGCACAAGAGCCGAAAGCGACTAAAACTTTCGATTTCTGACGCAGTAGATGGGCCATTTCCTCATTTTCGGAATTGCGGATAGCGCCGTTAAAGAGACACAGGTCTATGTAGCCGTCGGGGTAGTTTCGCACATCTTCATATTTGAAATCGACGGCTACCGGCCAGAAGACAACATCGAAAACCTCGTCCACGATCAGGATTTTGTCACCGATGTTTAACACGGCGATCTCGCATCCCCCACAGGAGGCAGCCCAGTACATACCAAACTTTGGTTTGCCATTGCTGTTTTCACTCATGCTGTCACCTCCTCCGTAGAAAGTTCCGCTTGATCAGTTTCAGTCACCTCGGAACCATTAGCACCTACGACCTCAGACCAATTGAGCGGCCCCAGTGCCCGTACCTCCTCCACCATCTTGGTGATTTCTTTAGCCAGACGAACCCCTTCGGCCGCACTGGCCCACACCAGCTTCACCCGCTCGGGTTCGACGCCCATTTGAGCCAACATACGTCGCAGCAACATGTAACGCCGCATGGCTTTATAGTTTTGCTCCAGGTAATGGCACTCACCGGGGTGGCAACCGGTAATCAACACCCCGTCCGCCCCACCAGCCAGCGCTTTGAGCACAAAGGTTGGATCCAGGCGACCGGAACACATCAGCCGGATTAAACGAACATTGGGCGGGTATTTCTCTCGCGATATACCGGCCAGGTCGGCCGCCCGGTAACTACACCAGTTACAAGTAAAGCCGATGATCAATGGTTCAAATTTTTCAGTCATTGTTTATCTCCAATCACGCTGGCTCAGGCTCTGGTTCCAGGACACGCACCGAACCACCGTTAACGTTGAGCATCAATAAGCCTTCAAGCTGAGCCAGAACCTGCTCGTCACTAAACTGAGTCCCGGTGATAGCCCCAGACGGACAAGCAGCCACACATGTACCACAACCCTGGCATAGGGCCGGGTTGATCTCGGTGACCTGCCGATCCTCATGGAAGATGATGGCGTTAAAGGGGCACAGGTTGTTACAAATGCGACAACCGGAACACTTGTTCTCGATAACACTGGCCCGGACCGGTTCCAGAGCCAATTCTCCTTGTTGGATCCGTCCCAGCACCCGCGCTGCGGCCGCCGCCCCCTGAGCTACGCTGGCCGGGATGTCCTTAGGTCCCTGACTACAGCCAGCAATAAAGATCCCTTCCGTCATCGTAGCCACCGGGTCGAGCTTGGGATGCTTTTCAATCAGCCAACCATTTGCACTGCAGGAAATACCGAATTTATGGGCCACCTCTTTAGAATCGTGGCGCGGTTCCAACGCGGCGGCCAGAATGACCATATCCACCGGGATACGACGTTGCTTGCCGATAAAGGTGTCTTCAGCCTGAATGATCAACTTACCCTCTTCGCCAGGCAGACGGGCCGCATCGGTTACTTCGGCCACCCGACCCCGAATGAAATGAACCCCTTCCTCAAGAATGCGCTGGTAAAACTCATCGTAATCTTTGAAGGCGGTCCGCATATCAATATAAAAGTTGTATACCTCAGCCCCGGTCCGTTCCTTCACCAGATGAGCAAATTTCAGGCTTGACATACAGCAAATGACCGAACAGTAGTTGTTGTAGTTGCGATCCCGGCTACCAACACAGTGGATGATACCCACTGACTTTGGCTTGGTCACGCCATCGCGCAGCACGACCTCGCCGTTGGTTGGCCCGGCGGCATTGCACAATCGCTCAAACTCCAGGCTGGTGAAAACGTTGGCCAGTCGTCCATAGCCAAATTGGGGGATGCGACGAGCATCAAACAAGTCAAAGCCGGTAGCCAAAATGATATTACCCACCTCAACCTGGATCAACTCATCCTCTTGTTCAAAGTCAATGGCCTTGGTGGGACAAAAGATTTGACAGGCCTTGCACTTACCCCGCTCGAAGTAGATACAGTTGTCTTTATCAATGACCGGATACTTGGGCACTGCTTGGGGGAAGGGACGATAGACCGCTTTGCGGTAACCCAACCCAGCCTCGAAGACATCATCGATCACCTTCTTGGGGCACTTTTCCTCACAGATGCCACAGCCAGTGCAGAGCTCCTCGTTGACGTAACGCGCTTTCTTACACACCGTCACCGTGAAATTGCCCACGTAGCCATCAACCCGCTCCACTTCGCTCCAACTGAGCAAAGTGATGTTGGGGTGAGCAGCAACCGAGACCATCTTGGGGGTCAGAATACAAGCCGAACAATCCAGGGTCGGGAAGGTTTTATCGAACTGGGCCATATGCCCCCCAATGGAAGGCTCACGTTCCACCAGGTAAACCGGAAAACCGCTATCGGCGATCTCCAGGGCGGCCTGAATACCGGCAATGCCTCCCCCAACCACCAAGGTGGCCCGATTAATCGGCACGTGCAAGGGCTCCAGGGCCTCGTGATAGGCCACCCGCTCCACTCCACTGGAGACGACGGCTTTGGCCTTCTCAGTCGCAGCCGTTCTATCGGTGTGTACCCAGGAGACTTGCTCGCGGATGGAAACCAGTTCACATAGATAGGGATTCAAGCCGGCTCGCTCGCAGGCAGTGCGAAAGGTCTGCTCGTGCAGGTGGGGTGAGCAAGCAGCGACGACCACCCGATTAAGCCCTTTCTCCTTGATGTCGGCCTCAATCAACTCCTGGCCCAGGCTAGAGCACATAAACTTATAATCGCGCGATACGACGACGCCGCGATCTTTCAGCTTCTCGCCGGCCCACTGGGCCAAATCTTCCACATCGACGGTGTCAGCAATGTTGCTACCACAGTGACAGATGTAAACACCAATCCGTTCTTCGCTCATTACTTATTCCTCCTCCGGCATACTTGGCATTGGGAGCGCCTCTTTGGGCGGACGCTTCTTTTTGGGCTTCTTGGGAGGCTCCGCGCCAATCTTGGCCAGGGCCGGTGCTGCATCAACGAACTCTTTGCCAAAACCCAGTTCACCGGTTGGTATGCCAAAGGCCAGTCCCATCAGTTGGGTGAAATAGAGAATGGGGATCCGGTAATCGGTTCCGAAATGTTTATTCACATTCTCCTGATAGGCGTCCAGGTTGAGCTGGCACATCGGGCACAGGGTAACGATGACATCGGCTTCGTAGTCGGCAGCGTTCTTGAGCAGACGCCGGATCAGGTCCAGAGCAACCGGTTCGCTGATCTGGGTCATATGCCCACCACAGCAATGGGCTTTCAACGGGAAATCTACCACTGCCGCTCCCAGTACGCGCATAAGTTTGTCCAAAGTGGTGGGATACTCGGGGTCGTCGAATACCCCCTCGAAACCGGGCCGTACAATTAAGCAACCGTAGTAAGGGGCCACTCGCAGGTCATACAAAGGTTTGGTCACCTTCTCGGCGACCGCCTCGTACCCGACATCGTTGACAATGATTTCTAGCAGGTGACGTACCTGAACGCTACCAGGTTCGTAGTGCAAGCCACCGGCAGCCAGAGCCGCATTAACCTGCCCGGCCAGTTCCGGCGAATCGGTCATATAGTAGTTGGTCTTACTCAGGTTGAGGAAACAGGCACTGCAAGGCGCAACCAATTGACCCCCATTACTGGCTTGACTAGCGGCCAGGGCCAGGTTACGGGCTATCAACGCATAGGCCGGCAGCAATTCTATGGCAATGTACTCGGTTGCACCGCAGCAGTTCCAGTCCTCAACTTCGGCAAACTCGATCCCCAAGGGGGCGGCGACCGCCATTGTCGATTGATGATAAGCAATGGCATTACGCTCCAGTGAGCAGCCGGGATAGTAACTGTATTTCATAGGGCACCTCCTAGCTCTTTGGCTTTGGCCAGGATAGCTTTCAATTGATTTAGGCCCTTAATCCGTTTGGGGGTCAGGTCCATACGACCTTTACGTAACATCCCCAAGCCCATCGAGGTAGCCATCCTAACCGCGCCAATGGGATTATGGCGTAGATGATAACGCGTGGCCAGTCCCAATTCAAAACTACGTCCGTAGTTCTCTACATAATCAATGAAGGTCCCGGAAAACTCAGGCGCCTCGGCCGCACTGGATTCTCGGTATAATCCTTCCTGGATGGCCATCCGTTTGAGCGTATACATCAGGTCGGTGATGTGAACTTCTTGGGGACAGCGTACCATGCAGTAATAGCAGGAGACACAGTACCAGGGGGTGTTACTGCGCAGGACTTGATCCTTCATCCCTGCCTTGATCATGGCAAAGAGAGCGCGCGGGGTGTGGTCCATATCGGGGCCAGAGGGACAGGATCCCCCACATGTTCCACATTGAATACACATTTCTAAACGTGATTTGCCCGGCGTAGCCGCAATCACTTCGTCGAAGAAGGTTGGCGCTCGGGCAGAGGTTGTAGGTGTAACCATAAATACCTCCTCATATCCACAAAATAATATTTTATGCGCCAAGGGGATAACAGTTCCCGTTCAGAGAGGTGGCAGAGCTTTCTCCATCACGAGCTCCCATTTCATTCCCACTTAACGACATTATTAAAACAAAAACACACCAGCAAACCTGCCAGCTATTTTGTCGCTTAAGTATAACATTATCTGCCCAGGAATATCAGTGAAAGATGTCACAAAGAAAGGGTGACAAAAATCACTTGACGCAAAAGTAATGAGGACAAACGGGAGAAAATTAGTCGTTTGGCAACTGTTCAGCCAACCATGCCACCCATTCGTCCATGCCATCACCGTGTAAAGCGGACACCTGGAATGTGGTTAGCCCGGGATTCAAAATTTCGACCCCTTGCAGAAAGTAATCCGTTTTAAAAGGAATATACGGCAACAGGTCAATTTTATTGAGAATAAGCACGTCCACCCCCCGATACATCGGCGGATATTTATAGGGTTTATCATCACCCTCCGGCACACTGGCAATAAGTATATTCAGGTGCGTGCCCAATTGAAAGTTGGCCGGACAAATCAGATTGCCGACATTTTCGACCAGCATCAAATCCAACGAAGCCAGGGGCAATTCGTCCAAGGCCGGACTGAGCATATTGGCGTCCAGGTGGCAATTGCCGCCGGTATTGATTTGCACAACCGGCACACCCAGCTCGGCAATCCGCTCTGCATCAACCGTTGTTTCAATGTCGCCATCCACGTAACCAATCCGTAGCTTATCTTTTAGCCGGTTAATCGTACCGCTAATAACGCTGGTTTTACCTGCGCCCGGCGAAGCCATCAGATTAATTCCAAAAACGCCCATCGCATCTAACCGCTGGCGCAACTCATCGGCCAATACCTGATTGGCCTGCATAATATGCTCAACAACAGGAATTCGAGGCATTACTCATCACTCCACATCAATGCTTTCTAACCGAAAATCATCGCCATCGATCACCCGAACCTGGGCACTCTGGCAATGAGGGCACAAAAAATTATCCTGGCCATTGAGACCAAACTGGGTCTGGCAATTATAACAATAAAACGTAGCCGAGATTCGCTCAAAATGAAGGATCGCGCCAGCAGCAATGGTATCTTTGGCGATAATGTCCCAATAGAATTGAACTGACTCATCCACGACACTGGACATCTGGCCAATTACGAGATTCAACTGATTGACCTTTTTTGCCCCGGCCGCTTCGGCATGTTTGAGCGTAATTTCTAACAACCTTTGGGTAATAGATAGTTCATGCATTGGTTATACAAGTAACAAGGTTAACAGAGTCGCAAGGTGGCAGGGGGTTATATTTACTACCGGTCACCCGCTCCTTACAGTATAATACCTATTTTGGTCATTGGGAACGTTCTGTCAAATCTGAGGGACGTAAAGACGAACCGGATTTTTTCGCCAGATTTTATCCGTTTAATCCTTGGATGCGTTGTTATATAGGGCGTAACAGATTCCTCTTTTTTGTCAAATCAGAGGAGTATACACTACTGAGATGCCTCACCTTGTTTCTGCCGTATGCAAGGTTCGGGCAAAAGCAATCACCTGCCAGCGTTCGATTTCTGATAAATGATATTTCCTGGTACTAACGGATTCTGTGGCTTTTGGCTTTTAACAGTTTGAGCTACTGAAAATGGGTTGAAATCGGGTCATGGAACGCTGATTTCGCTGATTTCTCGCTGATAAACGCAGATAAATCCAAA
>DAOUMU010000231.1:0-11102 GCA_034409055.1 Anaerolineae bacterium | reverse complement strand
TTTGGATTTATCTGCGTTTATCAGCGAGAAATCAGCGAAATCAGCGTTCCATGACCCGATTTCAACCCATTTTCAGTAGCTCAAACTGTTAAAAGCCAAAAGCCACAGAATCCGTTAGTACCAGGAACGTTTATGTTACTCTTATCCATCCAGAACATTGGCTTGCTGAGCCAGCAATAACTCGATGCCCTGGCGAGCCAGGTCAATCAGTGCTAACAGCGTTTCTTGGTCAAAAGAGGCCCCTTCAGCCGTACCCTGGATTTCGACAAATTGGCCGGTACCGGTCATGACCACATTTAAATCGACCTCGGCGATAGAGTCTTCTTCGTAGCACAGATCCAACAGTAACTCATGATTGACCACCCCGGTGCTGACCGCAGCCACCGGCGTGACCAACACGTCCACCGGCAGTTGCCCTATCTCGACTAATTTTTGTAAGGCCAGGGCCACGGCCACGTAACCGCCGGTAATACTGGCTGTACGTGTGCCCCCATCCGCCTGGAGAACGTCACAATCGACGATCACGGTGCGTGGCCCCAACTTATTCACATCCACCGAGGCTCGCAGGGCCCGGCCAATCAGCCGGCTAATTTCTCGCGAGCGAGCGCTATCACTACCCCGGCTGCGCGAGATACGCTGATGGGTAGCCCGTGGCAGCATAGCATATTCCGCCGTGAGCCAACCTCCCCCAGACTCTTCCCGCCAGACCGGTACACTGTCTTCGATGGAGACATTACACAGCACGCGGGTGTGACCGATTTCCACCAGTACGCTCCCTTCGGCGTAATGGGTGAAGTTAGGGTTGAATTTTACCGGGCGGAGTTGGTTATTGGCGCGGCTATCTATTCTGGGCATAGCGCATTCCCTCAAATAAAAAAAAGTGACACCGCAAGCCACAAGTAGCTCTGTGGAAAGTTTAAGTGGCTGGGAAGGAGGAGATTAGGGAGAAAATAACCGGCTCCCTTTATCTTCTAACTCCCAGCAAAAATGTCGTGACTGCGGTGTCATCTTTTATTGCTATCTCATCTAAATGAGATATAGCAGGGTTGTTGGGCAGCTAGCGGCTGTCGATAGTCCGCTGGTGGCAATTATATTTGACGATCAACTACTCATAAATTCGTCAATGGCGGCTTTGCTAATACGATATTGGCTACCGATTTTTTTCGCTTTCAATTCGCCAGACATACAGAGTTGGACCACATCTTCAACTGTGACCCCAATGTATTCAGCCGCTTCAGTCACGCCCATAATATCTGGGAAGGTTTTAGACTCGCTAGCCGGAGCGGCCTGCGTTTGGGCCGGGGCTTGTTGTTGCGTACCCCCAAGGATGCTGCCCATCATCTGGCCCATAGCCGCACCGGCTCCCATACCGGCCCCCAGGCCCACACCCATACCAGCTCCACTACCGCCACCTTGGGCGGATTTTTGGATGGTTTCCATGGCTTGCAGTTGCATATACATCTGCGGGTCCAGCAGCCCCATGGTCTTAAGTTTCTCAGCCGATGTTTCAAGGGGGCTCAAACCACCGATAGTAATGTTTTTCAGTAGCATGCCCATGGCCTCAAATTGATCTTGGGCCTTTATTTTGACAGCGGTGGCCATCTCATCCATCATGGATTGGGCTTTCATCAGGTTGCCGGGGTTGACCTCGGCAAACCAATCGGTCGCTGCCTGAGTAATCGAATTAACCAGGCGCGTTTTGACGGCCCTCAAATCCAGGGTAGCTAGACCACCGCCGACAAAGGTGTCAACCACCCGTTTCGCATCTTTTATCTCAAAACCAAAGGTGCCGTGCGCCCCAAGCAGCAACCAACCCAAGCCTTGGCCCGGCGTTTGCATAGCGATTGGCTGGCGGGTGCCCCAACCTTCCTGCGGAAATTCACGCATAGCCACGTAGTAGACGACGGCCGAGAATATGCTCTCTTCCCCGGTGAGCAGCTTGCTGAATAATTTCGTGACCAGGGGTATATTGGCCGTAGTCAAGGTATGGCGGCCCGGTCCAAACGTGTCCAGGGACTTGCCGTCCCGGTAAAATACGGCCGCCTGGCCCTGGTAGACAATCAGTTGCGCACCCATCTTGATCCGTCCCTGGCCGTGTTCAGGCCAGCGTTGGACGATTCGATCCCGCATCTCTTGGGTCTGTTCAATCAACTCAGAAATTGCCATTGTTGTTCTCCTCAAAATTTGATTATTATTGTAGCTGGCGCATCCCTATGCGCCAGCGACTCAGTGTAAAACTGTAGCTGGCGCATCCCTATGCGCCAGAGCGGCAAGGCCTGGGGATGCCTTGCCTACGTTTTGCCCAGTGTAAAACTGTAGCTGGCGCATCCCTATGCGCCAGCGGCAAGGCCTGGGGATGCCCCGCCTACGTTTTGCCCTGGCTAGGCTAGGCCCAGGATTGTGTCTTTTCTTTTGTCAAATGAGGTCGACGCCTCGGTCACAGTCTTTACATAGCGGCGTACCGAAGGGGCAATCTTGTCATCCTCCCCACTATCCAGGGCGGCCTGCAGGCTGTCAATGGCCAGCGCAATCTCGTCTACCCTGGATAGCATCTGGTGATCAAATTCATACAGGATGTCCAATTCGTCTTCTTTGATCCTGATGGCATCAAAGAAACCGGCGTAGCCTTGCGCGGCGGTTTTAACTTTATCGATCAGCGTTTGCAGGCGCGTATTTCCTTTGCCCATCTCGTCCAGTTGCGCCAAGCCGGGACCGGTCAACATTTGATTGGTCACATCTTCAGCCAAGGTCAGTTGTTCACCAAGTTGCTGAGCCAAATGTTGGCGCAACAGGATATCTGCCTCGCGCCGTAATTCTTTTTCTTTATAACCACTGTAACCGGGAATTTTGGATGTCAACCATTCCAACCAGCCCATTTGATCAGAGATTGTTTGTTTTAAATCTGCCATTAAAATTTTCCCTTCCTTGTATGACATTTTACACAAAATAGTGTTCTCATTATAGCCTATTTTAGGAGAAAAGTGAAGATAGAAGTTACAAAAGATGTTCTGTTGACATTTCACCTGGTTAGTCCAAAAACGCCCCTTCGATACGGCATTCGCTGTGCTCAGCCTACTCAGGATGCGTTTTTGGGCCGATTTCGCTTGCTGAGTACCTTTGTAGACGTATCGAAGCGTGCGAAATCGGCAAATGTCAACAGAACCTGGTTTTCAAAGCAAAACGTAGGCCAGGCATCCCCATGCCCGACCAGGACAAAACGCAGGCCAGGCATCCCCATGCCTGACCAGAGCAAAACGCAGGCCAGGCATCCCTATGCCTGGCCACCAGCACCTAAACGACTTCCAAAGTGACGCTATCGACCCGTTCCGAACTGCTACCGACCATTACTTCAAACAGACCGGGCTCCACCCGCCACTGCATATCTTGGCCGAGGCAGGCCAGCTTATCAGGCGTGAGCAGAAATTCGACGGTCTTTGTTTCCCCAGGGACCAGGCTGAGACGGTGGAAATCTTTCAACAACTTGACCGGACGGGTCACGCTGCTGACCTGGTCGTGGATGTAGAGTTGGACAATCTCGTCACCGGCCCGCTGACCGGTGTTGGTCACGTCGACTTGCACCAGGACCTGTCCGTCCGGGGCAATCTTCTCCGGCACGAGACGCAGGTTGTTGTAGGCAAAGGTGGTATAGCTGAGCCCGTAGCCGAACGGGTAAAGTGGCTCGGTCTTGGTGAACAGATAGCCCCGTTTGGCAGATGGCTTGTGGTAGTAGTAGACCGGCAACTGCCCCACCGAGCGGGGGAAGGTGAGGGGCAGCTTGCCACTCGGGTTCACGTCGCCAAACAGCACGTCGGCGATGGCCAGGCCGCCTTCCTGGCCCAGATACCAACCTTCCAGGATGGCGGGCACGTTTTCGGCGACGAAGTTGATGGTCAGGGGACGCCCGTTGAGCAGGACGACCACCGTCGGGGTGCCGGTGGCCAGCACGGCCTGGACCAGTTCCTCCTGCCGGCCCAGCAAGTTCAGGTCGTCCCGGTCGCCGATATGGTTGAACCACCATCCCTCGCGACAGGTACCTTCGTTCCCGCCGATGACCAGGATGGCCACGTCGGAGTTCTGAGCCAACCGGGCGGCTTCGGCAATCCTGGGGGTATCGTCGGCGGGGTCGCTGAGCGTCACTTCGTCCTCGTGCCAGGCCGTATAACCCTGCTTTCCTTCGGTAATCCGGCAGCCCTCGGCATAGGCGACCTGCATCCGGTCACCTACCTTCTGGCGGATGCCCTCGTAAACGCTTATCCCGCGTCCAGGATCCTCTGAGTAGCCGCCGAGGTGCAGGTCGCCGGCATTGGGGCCAATGACGGCGATGGAGCGGAGCCTGTCAGCATCCAGGGGGAGCAGGTTGGCTTCGTTCTTCAACAGGATGATGGCCTCGTGGGCAGCTTTGAGGGCCAATTGGCGGTGTTCGGGGCAGTTGGTGACCCGCTCGGCCTCATTTGGATCGACATAAGGCGTCTCGTCTAGCAAGCCCAGCCGGAGTTTGGCCCGTAAGAGGCGGCCAACCGCCTGGTCGATTGTCTTGATGGTCACCGCCCCGCCTCTAACCTGTCCGAGCAGAGTAGAATAGCAGATGCCCTGGGGTACTTCAACGTCGACACCGGCTTCGATGGCCAGGCGCGCTGCTTGTTCCTGGTCTACCGCCACGTGGTGAAGCGCGACCAGTTGGGGGACACCAAATCCGTCTGAGGTCACGAAGCCCTGGAAGCCCCACTCGTCACGCAGAACCTTTTGAAGTAGCCAACGGTTTATGTGGGCGGGAATGCCGTCAATCTCGTTATAAGCAGCCATGACCGCCTGCACCCCGGCTTGTATCACGGCAGCCTGAAAGGGCGGCAGGAATTCCTCTCGGATGATCCGTTCGGAGATGTTGCCGGGGGCTGAGTTGAGGCCGCTTTCCGGCTGCCCGTGGACGGCAAAGTGCTTGGCACAGGCAATCACGTGATCTTGATCGATCTTCGGGCCGCGTCCCTGTAGGCCACGGATTGCCGCCACGCCCAGGCGGGAGACCAGGTAGGGGTCTTCGCCGAAGGTTTCTTCGGTGCGGCCCCAGCGCGGGTCGCGAGCCAGGTCCAACACAGGCGTATAGAGATAATTGCTGCCACGTACCCGCGCTTCCCTGGCCACCGCAGTGTAAACCGCTTCCACCAGCGCTTCGTCCCAGGTGCTGGCCAGGGCAATTGCTTGCGGAAAACTGGTCGAGCCGGTGGCCATCAGTCCGTGCAGACCCTCCTCGTTGAACAGGGCCGGTATCCCCAGGCGGGTTTCCCCGGCAAGATACTGCTGGATGGCGTTCGTCAATTCCGCTGCCGCCCGCGGCGAGCGCCTTTGGGCGGGTCGGCCAATCTGGCCGACGCCATACCGGCAGAGATCAGCCATTTTCTCGGGCAGGAGATTCCCCTCCTCATCGAACAGAACGCCGGTCATTTCGACCACTCTGCCCACACAGTAGAGCTGGGCCACTTTCTCTTCCAGGGTCATATGGCCGAGTAGATCAGCCACCCGTTCCTCTACAGGTAGGTCCGGGTTTCGGTAGAGAGGTAGATTTTCTTGTTTTGATTTCACCATTTGAAACACCTTCGCTTAATGAATAGGGATAGTACCGCAGAAGTAACACAGAAAACTTCGCTGCAAGACGAATGACGAACGACGAATGACGAAAACGGCCTTACCCATTTTTCGCCACATACAGGGAATGGCTATCATCGGCCCTACAAGAGTGCCTTGATGGAAGACCATTTGCCATCGACCGTCAATCAATTTCCAAATAGAGCTTCGCAAGTGAATGCCATCTAAGATAGAGGAGTCGGAAAGATGCCGTCTTCAGTCTGGACTTGATGATGTTGCGTACTGATTTCCCGCTGGTCTAGGAAGAAGCCGCCCAACATGAGTCGATTGTAGCAGGGGGCATTGTTATTTGACAAATTGTCAGGGTGATCAAGGCCTGAGTGGTAGGGCCACCGGGCGCATAGCGACTGTGGAGTTTTTTGACAAATATCTCCTTTAATATATAATTTAGTTATATAATAAAGTTATATAAAGAGGTAAGTTTATGACCCACATCCAACAACTGCGGAAGGGAAGTACCGTCTTGCTTATATTGAGCATCCTCCAAAGGGAGCCGAAGTACGGGTACCAAATCATGCGCGAGCTTGAACGTCGCAGCGATGGATATTTTACGATGACGGCGGCCCTGCTCTACCCCACCCTACACCGGCTTGAAAAGGATGGTTTGGTAAAAAGTGAATGGCGTGAAGGGGAAGGCGAGCGCCGGCGCAAATATTACACCATCACCGAAGCCGGCCGGCGCGTACTGGTCGAGCGCACCGAAGCCTGGCAGACATTCTTCCAGAAGCTATTTGATACATTGGCTCTACAACCACCACTGGCCGAGGAGAAATCGTCATGAAGACAATCCACAGCTATCTCATTCAATTACAGAAGGATCTAAACGCCTTGAGCGCCGCAGAACGGGCTGACATCCTGGCCGAAATTAAAAGTCACATCGATGATGGTCTACAAGACCCGCAGATGGGTCAAACACCAGGAGAAAGAGAGGCAAAACTTATGGCAGAAATGGGCTCGCCCTCAGATATGGGGAATGGTTTCAGTCACATACACCGTAGCCACACCTGGTTGGATGTGGTGCTGGCCCTGATTCCGGCTGTGGTCATTTTTGTCAGCAAAGCCCTGGTCACCGGATCGACGATGGATATGCTGCTGGGGTGGCTGGTTGTGCTGCCGATATACCTGGGCATGATTTATTTGAGTCTGCACCGTAAATCGTTGATGTTACTGGGCTGGTGGCTGGCCTGGACAATCCTGTACGCCAGCCAAACTCTGATGATAAGCACGGACTCAGGCGAAAGCCTCTTCAGGGTCACCCAAAATGTAAAATGGGTGACCACGGCCGGATATATTGTGCTTTTACTCGGTTCGCTCTATTACTTCGGGCGAAAGCTGTGGGTATGGCAACATGACGGGCTGCTGGTTGCCTTTTCTCTGCAGCCGATTATCTGGAGTGTGGTCAGTTTTGCTATGGGGGTGGTGAGCATTAAGCTTTCTAGCCCAACCGCTTTGGGGGAATACCTTCATCTCTTTACCCTGGTAGAGGGTCCCCTTTATGTCTTTATGGTCGTCTTGGTGATGTCGCCCGCCAGCCGCCGGATTCGCTGGTACGCCCTGATCTTGAGCGCCCTGGGGTATACCGCCTCCATCCTGACCATCTGGGATTCAATCCCGCCCGTTTTCATTGTGCTCAGTGTATTGATCGTCGCTGCTCCGATTATTGGCGGGCTGACCCTCGATTACCGCTTCACGCATCGCAATCCGTTGGCCTTGACGTGAACAAAAACAAATTTTTGACAGTTTCAGAAGCTCTCTTTTTCTAGCCGTCCTGCCCGAAAATAGAGAAATAGGGGCAGGGCCAGGGAAACAAACACCCACGGCTAAATTGCAAACTACATTATGTTTTTATGGGTTTCATTATCCTCGGATGATGCTCAGGCAATGGAGGGCAAAACGCCATTGAAGTTTGTTCTCCTTCGAAGATCAGCTTTTCATGCACTTGAGCTCTCATATCTACACTCCCAACCCACCATTCTGACACAAGTTTCCACACAACCGGTCTACTCAAGACAACCACCGCGAAAACACTTTCTCCGTCTCACGCCACTCTCCTCCTTCTCCGCGTTCCCAATAACAGGTCTTCCCCTCGCCTGCGTTCGGTGGCATTGACACACCTTTATGTACCAATACGCTCTCTTCTCCTTTGCTGGGCCGACTGATGTCAATATAATCTGTCACCCCAAATCCCCCTGAAAGGCCCAGCTTCGATAGATCACCGCCTTCCATCATCGCCATCGCCATTAACATCCCGGCAGACGGTTTGCTTTTACATTCGACCACGCGCAATCGCTCATCATCCACCCGCTCAAAACACCACACCTCTATTTGCTCCATCCCGTTCCTTCCTACACTCACCGCTTCTCCGTCCTCTCCGCGAACAGTCCTTCCTACCCCAAATTGAAGCGTCTCTGGCAGCACAACCGGATCACTGGGAGCGGGCCAGTACTTCACCAACACCGATGCCCATAATTGCGGGTCGTCTTGGTCTGTTATTACTTGATCGAGACCATAAGCACGCAAAACTGCTATAGTCCCTTCCTCTTCAAGCAACCTTTTAAGTCTCTTTGACATTTCTCCTCCCTTATATTTTGCAGACTTTGTTTGCCGCGGCTAACGCTACACGTTTAGCCGCGGTCCGATGGCTCGGTCTGGGAAAGGAATGGTTGGAGTACAAAAAACTGCCTGAATTAAATGCCTCTTCATCAGCACAGCCACTCCGATTTTCAACCGACGTGGCAGACTTCACTCCACCGAATTTGAGCGCAGGGTAGGCAGTCGGCTACAACGTGATTATTGTAATCATCTTGCGAACCTTTACCCACCTGGATACTGGCTTGATTTTTATGAATTGTTGGGTTGCCCGTTGATTTGCAATTTACGGTTGAAGATAACCAAATTCTTTCACCTCAATTTGCCCAAACGTTCGATGCAATATCCGTATTGAGTTCTCTGATAATCCACAACCCGATGATATGGTACAAATCATTTGTTTGTAACGAATATTCCTGAAAGGATCAGTATCATTACCCACTTGCACCGCAAAACGTTCGACATCTTCATCTGTTGCTCTTACAACCTCAACTTCTTCAAAATCAAACAATTTGCGGTACTCTATCCAATTTATCCGTATGGTCTCGTTATGATTGGTTTGTTCTGCCATCAACCCCCTGTCTAATACAACAACCAATCGATAATTATCCGAAGGAACAAAATTTCGGCTTTGACCACACGCCCTGCAACCGTAGTATGTAATCTCGCCAATCCACGGTACGTTTATCCGATGCATACCGCAATGTACTAAACAATGTGGACACAACAATTGCGATTCTTGCCCCTTTAATTGTTTTTCCGTGTTTCTGCCAATATCAAATATCAACTGACCGGCCACGTGTTGTAACATATGATATCTCTTACTGATTGGATGTAGAACTGGTACAACTTCTCCTCCCATTTCAACCACACGTGGATATATTTCTATCAACCCTTGCAATGCACCAAGAACAAATTGTAGATATTCAGCATCGGTTTCAATATACTCTTGTTCGTAAGTTATTTCTCGACCGGTTTCAAAAGCATAGAATCGCCCTCTAACCATTTCCTGTGCAATTGAGGGAACCAGAAAATCTACAACATTCTCTGTATCCAGCTTTCTCTCAAATGTTTCATCATTGGAGCGAGGTGGGGTTGCCTTATTTATGCTGAGTGCCATTCGAGTGTAAATACGTTTGGAGGACGGAGGATTTCTTACCCATTGGGTAGAAAGTGTAATTGATTTAGTTCGGGAGAAAGTCTCAAGCGTGACAGTATATCCACGATACTTGCCAGTAACATGAGCATCTCTCATTAAAAAGAAGTTATCGGGTTTGAAGGTTAGATTATTTCTGATAGCAAATTTTCGCCATCCATAATCTGAATTTCCATTTGGCATAATTTCTTTTCAATAGGGTGATCATCATCGCTATGCGTAGGGGATAGGTGCGTCGGCAATTCGATGATTGAATTTGCCCATTCAACAAATTTTTCGGCTAAGGTTAAACCGGCATTTCGGTCGAAGCCCTGTTCTTCCTGATACAACAAGTATCGGAACTGGACGGCAAATTTTGAAGCAACAGTTGGGCCAGTTCTTGCTGGCGCGTTTCACGAGAGTCAGCCATACAGAACCGTACCTTCTCGAAAGGCGGGATAAAGTACCGACCCCGGAATATCACCATACCGCTCGGCAAAAGACTGTCCAACAACAATAATATCTATAGGAATTTCTAAATCGCGTAACAACCGCCGCAGCCGGATTGCTTCTTGACGCGCTGAAACCGGATCGCGTTCGATGACCAGCAAATCCAAATCGCTGCCGGGGCGGACCGTGCCCCTCGCCCAAGAGCCAAACAGAATCACCTTAACCGGGTTGGCTGCGGCGACAATCCGGCGAGTGATTTCTTGATAAAGCCGGACATATTCGGTGGTCATCGGTATTTCCTCTCCGGAAAAAAATAATTACGGCTATTGTACCACATTCGGGGGCCATATAGAAACTATTTTACTTCGGTAACATTATCTTTTGATTTGACATGTCACCCTCTCAAGCCCAGGGGGTTGAAGCGGCCCGCCGGAGGTGGATCTCGTCAATAACCGCCTGGCCTGAGCGGGTGACCAGGAACAGGACCGCGTCGGCAATCTCTTGCGGTCGCATCAGTACAGACCGGTCCAGGTCGGGCCGGGCTCGGCTGACCAGTTCGGTATCAACTCCACCCGGACAGATGGCGTGCACGCGAATACCGTCGGCCTGCACTTCCTTGGCCAGGGCTTTGGTCATGCCCATTGCGGCGTGCTTGGAAGCACAATAGGCGGCCTGGTTGATGTAGCCTTTGACTCCTACCACCGAGTTAATATTAATAATAAAGCTCTGCGCCTGCTGTTTCAGATAGGGGATGGCTTCCCGGCACAGTAAAAATGGCCCCCGGGCGTTGACGGCCATCAACCGGTCCCAGGCCTCGGTCGTGGTTTCGGCCAACGGCCCAAAAGTGCCGATTCCGGCGTTGTTGACCAGAATGTCCAAGCGGCCAAATCGTTCGATAGTGTAGCCCACCAGGGCAATGACCTCCGGTTCGTGGCTGACATCGGTAACGAAACTGGCGGCCTGTCCGCCAAAAGCCTCAATCTCGGCCTGAACTGCTTCCAATGCAGCTCGGGTTCTGGCGGCCAGGGCTACGTGCGCGCCATTACGGGCCAGGGTCAAGGCGATACTCCGGCCAATGCCCCGGCCTGCGCCGGTGACGAGGGCTACTTTTTCCTCAAGTGGGTTGTTCTGCATTAAGTCCTCCAAAGAACATGGAACGTGTTGCGTATTGCGTGTTACGTGGGAGAAATTTTTAGGTTGTGCGCTTTCCGCTCCACGCTCTACGCTACGTTAGGGGAATCGAAGCAGAACAGGCGGCTATGGGCAAAAAATGGGGTCAGGGTGGGGT
>DAOUMU010000230.1:0-3768 GCA_034409055.1 Anaerolineae bacterium | reverse complement strand
GGGTGGCAGGTAGCAGGGTGGCAAGGTTGCAGGGTGGCAAGGTTGCAGGTGGTAGGGTGGTTAAGGTTTTATTGGCTGATACCATGTTTGCTGATTCCGAAGCTGTATGCTATTATATTAAAACGTGGTCGCAACAGAAACGTTGCGATTTTTTCTTGAAAATTGGAAAAGGATGTGTCTATTATGGCTAAATGTGAAATTTGCGGTAAAAAGCCGATGAGTGGCCACAACGTCAGCCACTCGATGCGTCACACCAAGCGAAAGTGGAAGCCTAATATTCAAAAGGCGACCATTTTTAAGGATGGCAAAATCCGTAAAGTTAAAATATGCGCGCGGTGTCTACGCACGGCTATAAAATCCTGAGCCGGTTTTAATAACTCATTTCGTTACCCGACATTTGAAAATCAGCTTGCTGAAGCATTTTTGGCCCTCCAGAATGCTCAAAAAGCAACGATTAGCCTGGTTCAGGCGACAAAAAACCTGTTTCTCTCCTCGTGTCGGGTAGTGAAATAACTCATCAAAGGCCAGCATACCTGCTGGCCTTTTTTTGGATAAGCTTGAAAGGCAACTTAACCATAATATAACTTTATAATACAACGTTCATGCCAAAAATGCAAGAGATTTTCCAGCAATAGGGTGAGCGTTGTGTAACTGGCCACACCCGGCGGCAATATCGATCCCCCGGCGCAAACGAACGGTGGTCGAAATTCCGGCTAATTGCAGCCTATCTCGAAAAGCATACACCCGCTCATCCGGTGAACCACGCCAGGGTGAGTCAGGGGTAGGGTTTAGAGGGATAAGGTTGACATGGCAAAGTAATCCCTGCACCAAGGCCACCAATTGGTCAGCGTGTATGTGACTATCGTTTAAATTGTCCATCAGGGCGTACTCGAATGTTACCCGGCGATGGGTGGCGGCAATATAATCGCGGACCGCCTGGATCAGCATCGGCAGGGGGTAACGGCGGTTGATAGGGACAATGGTATTTCGCAAGGCATCGGTCGGGGCATGCAGGGAGACGGCCAGGCCAATTTGCTCAGGTTCTTTGCTCATACGGCGGATGGCCGGCACCAAGCCGACAGTGGATAGGGTCATACGCCGCGCCCCCAAATTAAAGCCGGCCGGATCGTTCAGCCGGCGGATCGCTTGCCAGGTTTGGCTATAGTTAGCCAGAGGTTCGCCCATGCCCATAAAAACGACATTGGTGACTTCCCCCCCGGCCCCCCGAAGGGGGGGGGCTTCCCCCCCGGCCCCCCAAAGGGGGGGGGCTTCCCCCCCGGCCCCCCAAAGGGGGAGGGACCCTCCTCCGGCCCCCCGAGGGGGGGTGACTTCCCTACCGGTCCCCCGAAGGGGGGTGGACCGTCCTTGTGGCTGAAGTTGGCGGGCGTAATACAGGACCTGGGCGACAATTTCTCCGGCGGAGAGATTGCGCATAAATCCCAGTTGGCCCGTGGCGCAGAAGGGGCAGCCCATAGCGCAGCCGGCCTGGGTGCTGATACACAAGGTTTGGCGGTTATCGTAGCGCATCAAAACAGCTTCCACCTGCCGGCCATCTGGCAGGGCAAACAGGG
This sequence comes from Anaerolineae bacterium, assembly GCA_034409055.1. Lineage (GTDB taxonomy): Bacteria > Chloroflexota > Anaerolineae > 4572-78 > J111 > DAOUMU01. The sequence continues at coordinate 2,197 of DAOUMU010000230.1, read as the reverse complement.
TTTTCCGGGTATAGCCGTCGGCTGAGTCGAGCGAGACCAGCGGGGTCAGCGGATTAAGGTAGTACTGACCGGCCAGACGCTGCCGGAGGGCTTTGGGCAAATTTGTCATCTGGCTGATATCGTCCACGTACCGTTTGTACAGCCAGGTTTCAATTTGCTCAGCCCGATAGGTGGGTTGGCCCCAATTGGTGAGTAATTTTTTTAAGTCAGCCCGCGAGAAATCAAGCAAACAAAGTTTATCGACCATCAATTAGCAATTAGTAATTAACAATTTGAATCTTTACCAACCGGGCATAGGGATGCCCCGGCTACCTTACCTTAACCGGGCATAGGGATGCCCCGGCTACCGGGCATGGGGATGCCTCGGCTACCGGGCATGGGGACGCCTCGGCTACCGGGCATGGGGATGCCTCGGCTACCGGGCATGGGGATGCCTCGGCTACGATTTGTCTTTTCGTCTGAACAGGCCAATAATCTGGCGGGGAATAAAAGCAATGACAGCCCAAATGAAGCCCAGAACATAGCCCACCAATCTAAAAACAGCCGTCCAGAAGGCGATCACCCAGCGAAAGTAGGCTTTAAGCCCGACCTGGGCCGTCTGACCGGCTTGTTTAGCCCCAGAGGTAGCTGTTTGGGCCACTTTACCGGCTCCACTGGCGACAGCCCCACCGGCGGCCTGGCCAACTGCACCGACCTTGCCTGCGCCAAGGGCCAGAGCCGCCCCGGTGGCTTTACCACTGACTGCCAGCCAACTGGTAATTTTTCGCTCGTCCACGCCGCTGATGGCCCGCAGGCTATCGGCCCAAGTGCCGACTGCTTCCGGCCCCAACCGGAAATAGGCATCGGCGCGTTGGCCGATGATATAGGTTGACAGAACGTTGGTCCCGGCCGAGGCAATAACACCGACCACAGGTAGGGCCTTGACAAATGTTTTCTGGACTGCTTTTTCGGCCAGCTTCTCGCCTACTCTAATGGCCACGGCCTGCCCGGCCTTACGAGTCAAGGCACTGGTCCCAGCACTGAGACCGGTCGTCAACAAGACAATTTGCTGCTTTTCTTCTTCGGTCAGCGGATAATCATAAATGGCAGCAATTTCCAGAACCAATTCGGCCTGTAATTTGAAAGTGGCCCCAATATCGGCGGCCACACCCAGGGTGGTGGCTGCGGCCGTACCCAGCCCCGGAATCAAGGCCGCCCCGGATGTAACCGCGCCCACCGTACCGGTACGTTGGCATTTATCCCGAATCAGCATTTGTGACAATTCAGCCGGCGAAGCAGCGGGATGTTTTTCTCTCAAGGCCCTGATCCGTGCCGCGGCCGCTTCAATGTCAACATCGCTAATAACCCCAAAAACGGTTTTCATAATGGCGTTGGCTTTGGCATCGACTTCGTCCTGGGAGACCAACGCTTTGGATTCCACTTCGCGCAAATCATGGTCAACCGCAACCATGATCTCTTCGGCCTGATTTTTGAGTGATTTTTCTGCCATAAAGGTTTAGTTCTCCGTGTAGCGGTGATACCTACCGGGCATAGGGATGCTCCGGTTACCCCCCCCGGCCCCCCAACGGGGGGTGGACCGGCTACCGGGCATAGGGATGCTCCGGTCCCCCCCGGTCCCCCAAAGGGGGGTGGACCGGTTACCGGGCATAGGGATGCTCCGGTTCCCCCCCGACCCCCCAAAGGGGGGTGGACCGGCTACTAGAATTATAACTAAAATCTGCTGCTTGCCTAATTGGGCGGCCCCGGTGGCTTTACTGCTTGCTGTTGGGGAATGAGAATTGTAGTTTGTAGAGTCTACAGAGATTTTGACATTGAGCGGATTGGGCGTTTTTTGAAGCACTGAAGCACTGAATAGACTGATGGCGCTGAAGGAGACGGGGAATTCAGTGGATTCAGTGAATTTCAGGGCCTCAGTGATTCAACCGGATTTTCGGAGCCTGCAATATACCGTTGATTATGGTATTATCCGGCAAACTTCAAGAATAAGCACATTTTTTCAGGTTGGCATTTGAGCTTGCATAGAGTTGTGAATGTGCAGTATACTATTATGCAGGCTGCACATCAATAATTGTTAGGGCTGCGCCCCAGGTGACACTGGTCGCTTGGATGTTGGTCAGAAAAAGGGGCGGGCAGGGCTTAGAGGGTTTACGCAGGGGGGCGCACCCCTAACAAGTCGTTTCACGCCGACAGCCAAAGT
>DAOUMU010000229.1:0-13944 GCA_034409055.1 Anaerolineae bacterium | reverse complement strand
ATTACCATCATTCTTGCTCCTTAACTTCATCTGGCTAGGTTCTACAACTTATCCCTTTTTGGGGCAAATCGGCCCGGTTTCAATGGTCGCAACAGCTCTGTTTTTTCGATTGTTAACGTACTTTGTGTGATTATTCACACACCTTTAGCGGAAACTAAAGAATATAGAAAATTTCAATCGTACCTATACACGAGTACTTAAACGACGAACGACGAACGATCGACTAACCAACTAACCAACCAGCCAACTTACTTCCGCCTTCTCCATAATCCCCTTACAACATCTCCATAGGTTCTCCACATTTGGCTGGTATGCTATAAACACCGGATAGATATCATTTGGAGGTATCCCTTATGTACGGCAAAACCAAATTTAACCTCTGGCTCGACGCTGCCATTTTCACCGCCTTTTTGATAACAGTCCTAACCGGTCTCCTGCTGTGGCTGGTGATACCCGGTGGACGGGGTAATAGCGGCCTCATTTTTCTGGGACTGACCCGTCGTGACTGGGTTGACCTGCACAACTGGGCCGGCCTAGTGATGCTCATTGGGGCAACTTTTCACCTGGTTCTACACTGGCGGTGGCTCTCGTGTGCCATCTCCCGTTTCTTTGGCAAGTTGGCCCGACAGACTCGCCTTAATTTTTCACTCGATACGCTGCTGTTTACTGCCTTCTTCCTGGTCAGCTTATCGGGCTTGGTGGTTTGGTTGGTGCTCCCCAGCGGCGGCTACCGGGGGGGACGTAATCCCTTTTACAACGCGACCCTGCTGGGGCTGACCCGCCACGGCTGGAATGACCTGCACCTGTGGGCCGGCTTGGCCATGATCGCTATTCTGACCATTCACTTAACTTTGCACTGGCACTGGATCGTCTGTACCGCTCGCCGCTACGCTCAAGCCACTGTCTGTCGATCAGATGAATGTGCCGTTGTCTAATCAGTTAGCTTATTCACTGTTCACTGATTACTGTCCTATTAAGGAGGGTAGTCAAATTGAATTTAGGGGTTATTCGTCACAAGATTTGGTATGACTTGTGGGAAAATAAAGGGCGCACCCTGCGGGTAGTGCTGATTATTGCGATTGGGGCCTCGGCCGTTGGCATGGTCATCGGCGGCAATGAATTTATCAGCCAGGACCTGACTCGCACCTGGCGAGCCTCTGCCCCGGCTACCATCGGCCTAGAGGTTGATCCCCCGGTTGACGACGAGATGATCCAATCCCTGGAAAATCTCAGAGAGATTGAGACGGCCATCGGTTGGGCCCAGGAAGCCGTCCGCTGGCGAGGCAGTCCCGACCAGGTCTGGGAGCCGACCCTTTTAATCGCCCTTGACGATTACCAAGAACAGGCGATCAGAAAAATTATCCTGGACGAAGGCGATTGGCCGCATCGCAAAATGATGGGGGTGCAACGGGGACGGGACGTTGAAGTCGGGGAGCAGGTCTATCTGGAGATCGATAACCGGACCTACCCGGTTGAGCTGAACGGTATTCTCTATAATACGGCCGTGTCGCCGATAGCCACGGAGCCCTTCTTCTATACCACCCGCGAGCGTTTTGAGCAGTTGACCGGGGAGGCAAATTACAGCCTGGTACTGGCCACAATTCCCAACTACAGCCAGGCCCGCGTCGAAGCCGCCGCCGACTTGATGCAGGATCGGTTGGAAAAACAGGGGATTGAAGTAAAACCGGCCCTGCCTATGCCGGGTGGATTTAGGAGCCGTACCGGTCACCCCGAGCGATTTATCGCCCAGGACGTGGTCGATGGGGTCGCCATGATCCTGGGCGTGATGGCCGGCCTTTCCCTGATTTTGGGTCTGTTTCTGGTCTACAATACCATCAACGCCATAATCGTTCAACAGGTCGATCAAATTGGCATTATGAAAGCTGTCGGGGCCAGCTTTGCTCGTATTTTGTTTATCTATATGATCACGGTGGCCATTTATGCCACCCTGGCCTTGCTCTTGGCCATTCCCCTGGGGGCCTTGGGCGCCCATGGCTTGCGCCTGTTGATGACGAACCGTTTCGACATGATTCCCGGCCCCTTTGAAATTTCCCGTACCGCCGCGCTGGCCCAGGTGGCCGTGGCCCTGTTATCTCCGTTGCTGGCGGCGTTGGTGCCCATTTTCTCCGGAGCGCGGATCACCGTCCGCGAAGCATTCAGTACCTACGGGCTGGGCGACGCGTCCAGTTTGCTCGACCGGCTCCTGGTTAAGCTCCAGTTTATTCCGCGCCTGGTGGCCTTGACGATCGGTAATACCTTTCGGAACAAAACGCGGGTGTTACTGACCCAGATCACCCTGGTCGGAGCTGGGGCCATTTTTATGATGGTCATGCATACCCAGACCTCACTCCTAAATACTTTTAGCAACGTCATCTTTGCCATTTTTGAGGCCAACGTAATGCTTGACCTGAAGCAGGCGGAACGGATCAGGGAGGTGGAAGCCCTGACCGTGACTCAGCCGACGGTGCAAGCGGTGGAGGTATGGGGCACGGCCCGGGGCAAAGCCCGGCCTATGGGGCAACCCGAATCGTATGAGGATAGCGATGTGCAGTTACGCGGCATTCCTCTCCCCTCAATCACCTATGTGCCCCAACTGCGCGCCGGACGCTGGCTGCAAGCGGAGGACCGCTATGCCATTGTGCTTAATCAGGCCCTGGCCCAAGAGATCGGGATCGGTGTTGGTGATTGGCTTACCCTCGACATTCCCAACAAGCGCGAGTCGAATTGGCAGGTAGTGGGCCTGGTTTTTGAACCGCTCGACCAGGACACGGCCCTGGTGCCTCGGGAGACCCTCCTGCGCCAGGTCGGCCAGGTCGGCCGGGGTAACGCGGTCAGAATCCAGACTATTCACGGGGACGCAGCCAGTGAATTGAGTACAGCCACGGCCTTGCGGACTCACTATGAGGCCAACGGTTATGAGGTCCTGGCCAGTACCACCAATACCGCGCATCGACTCATCGAGCAGCGAGTCGATCGCATGTCTATTCTGCTGGTGCTGCTGACCGGTATGGCCATGCTGATCGCCGTTGTCGGAGCCATTGCCTTAAGCGGCACGCTTTCTATCAATGTACTGGAGCGGACCCGGGAGATTGGAGTGATGCGAGCCATTGGCGCTTCGGCCCTGGTGATTGCCGGACAATTTATCGGGGAGGGATTGATTTTGGGCTGGCTCAGTTGGCTGATCGCCATCCCCTTTAGTATCCCGGCCGCTCAACTTATCCTCCAGGTCCTCTCCTTCCTGATTAATATAGAGTTGGTTTATCAATTTTCCAGTCTGGGTGTCCTCTACTGGCTGGTCATCGTGACCATTTTGGCTGTTATCGCCAGTTGGTTCCCGGCCCAAAAAGCGAGCCAGATGAGTGTACGGGAAAGTTTGGCTTATGTTTAAGTTCTGGCATATCCAATGGGGGTGGGATATAATAACAGTAATTATTCACCTTGAATGAAATTGTGGATGGTGCTAGGCAACAATGCTCCGGATTCTTGTTGTTGACGACGATAAACAGATTGTCCGCTTGATTCGCTCCTACCTGGAGCAGGCCGGTTACCAGGTGCTGACGGCCCACGATGGCGAAACCGCCCTGCACGCCATCCGGCGCGAACAGCCGGACCTGGTGGTGCTCGACCTGATGCTGCCCGACCGGGATGGGTGGGAAATTACCCGCCTGATTCGCAGCGACCAAACCCTGGCTAACCTGCCCATCATCATGCTCACCGCCCGTGTTGAAGATACGGATAAGATCGTTGGCCTGGAACTGGGGGCAGATGACTACATCACCAAGCCTTTTAACCCCCGCGAGGTGGTGGCTCGCGTGCGGGCCGTACTCCGCCGAACGACCGACGGCCCCAGCCTACCCCAGACTCTGCAGGTTGGGGCAGTTCGGGTGGACTTGAACCGGCATCAGGTGACGATGAACGAGAGCCCCCTTGAGCTCACCCCGACCGAGTTTAATCTGCTTAAAGTGTTGGTGGAACATCCGGGGCGCGCTTTCACTCGCCTGGAACTGATCGAGCAAGGGCTGGGCTACGCCTACGAAGGTATGGAACGGACCGTCGATAGCCACGTCAAGAATCTGCGCAAGAAAATCGGCCTTAAGCCGGACAATCCGGCCTATATTGAAACGGTGTATGGCGTCGGCTACCGGCTGCGTGGTGAAGAGTGATGAACAAACTTTGGGTACGACTGACCCTTGCCTTTGGCCTGGTGATTATCACAGCCATCATCGTCGTGGCCGTTCTGGGCAACTACCAGATCGGAACCCAATTCCGTCGCTTTATGTTTCACAACCAACTGGTGGAACCGGCCTTGGGACCGGCCTTAAGCGAGTATTACGCCCAAAACCAAACCTGGGCCGGGGTTGAAACCGTATTCAGCAACGTGCGTGGTCCTGGCGGTTCGGGCTTCGGGCGAGGCATGCGGCACGGCGCGCCGAAATTTATCCTAACTGATGCCGGGGGACGCGTGGTCTACGATGGGGCGGGGACAGACGTCTCATCTCAGCTAAACCGGCAGGAAATCGCCGAAGCCATCCCCATTCAATGGCGGAATCAAACCGTCGGTTATTTGACCGTCGATATGCCGCCTGGTCAAGCCATGCTGACCGGTCCGGCCCAAATCTTTCTAAACCAGACCCCACGCTTGCTGCTCCAGGCCGGTCTGATTGCCGGTGGGCTGGGGGTGCTGCTGGGTGTTATCATTGCCCGGGGGCTTTCGGCGCCGCTGGGCCGGCTGGCAGCGGCGGCCCGGCGCATCTCCCGGGGCGAACTGAACCAGCGGGTCCCGGTCAAGGGCACCGAGGAAGTGGCCGACCTGGCCCGGGCTTTTAACGAAATGGCCGCCCATCTGCAACAGGCTGAGACATTGCGCCGTAACATGATGGCCGACATTGCTCACGAACTCCGCACCCCCTTGAGCGTCCTTCAGGGCAATCTGCAGGCCATTCTGGACGACGTCTACCCTCTGGAAAAAGGGGAAATCGCCGTCATTTACGACGAAACGCTGGTGCTAAACCGGTTGATCAATGACCTTCGCGAGCTGGCCCAGGCCGAGGCCGGTCAATTGAGTCTGAATATCCAGCCGACTGCCCTACCCCCCCTGGTCGAAGGGGCGGTGGACCTCTTTGCCGAACTGGCCCGCGAGAAAGAGATCAACCTGAAAATCAACCTCCCCCACAATCTGCCCCCTGTCCTGGCCGACTCGGACCGGGTGCGGCAAGTACTGCACAACCTGCTGGCCAATGCCCTGCGTCACACCCTGGCGGGGGAAACGATAGGTATCTCGGTTGAGGGGCAAGCTGACCCCCGGCAGGCCAATGGTCAGCCGTCGGCGGCCTGCCCTGCGACCGTGGGGAGTGTCGAATGGGCCGGCGGCGGTCATACCCCTCAACCTGTGCCCGCCTGGGTATCAGCCACATTCGTTCGCATATCCGTCACCGACACCGGTCCCGGCATCCCCGCTGAAGATTTACCCCACGTTTTTGATCGCTTCTGGCGGGCCGACAAATCCCGCTCCCGCGAACACGGTGGCTCTGGGCTGGGCCTGGCCATCGCCCGGCAGTTGGTCGAGGCCCACGGCGGTCAAATTGGCGTCGAGAGCGAGGGCGTACCGGGCCGGGGCAGTCGCTTTTGGTTTGCGCTGCCGGTTGCGTGAATTCAGTGATGAAAGTGGCTGAAACCAGGTTCTGTTACAATCACATCGCTTTGTAATTACCCCGTTTTTCTTGTAGATCCACCAAACCCTCCATTATTACACCAAGGTTGTATAATAAAAGTACAGAGGAAGTAAACGATACTTCCTCTTTTTTGTGGAGCAATGTAGCAACTTGGAGGTGTAAAAATATGACCGGGGCACAAATTATTGTGCACAACTTATCAAAAACCTATCGGGTGCCCGAACGGGCGCCCGGTTTGATGGCCTCGCTCAAAAATTTAGCGCGCCGCACCTATCGTCAAGTTGAGGCAGTGCGCGACATCAGTTTTACCATAGAAGCCGGCGAAATGGTCGGTTTTCTGGGGCCCAACGGGGCCGGCAAAACCACCACGCTCAAAATGCTGGCCGGCCTGCTGCACCCAACCGCCGGACAGGCCCGGATTGCCGGATACATTCCCTGGCAGCGCGAAGATAGTTACCTGCGCTGCATTAGCATGGTGCTGGGTAACAAGAGTCAAATGTTGTGGGACATTCCACCGCTGGATACCTTTCAGGTGCTGGCCGAAATCTACCGGGTACCGCCAAGCGAATTTCAACAAACGCTGGCTGAACTGGTTGACCTGCTGGACATGCAGGATTTACTGACCAAACCGGTGCGTAACCTGTCGCTGGGCGAACGGATGAAGTGTGAGCTGGTCGCCGGACTGCTCCATCGGCCCCGGGTTTTATTCCTTGACGAACCGACTCTGGGCTTGGATGTGTCAATGCAGGGCCGGCTACGGCGTTTTCTGGCCCAATACAACCGGCGCAACCAGTCAACGGTAATTCTCACCAGTCATTATATGGCCGATGTGGTCGCCTTGTGCCCACGGGTCATTCTCATTCATCACGGCCAACTGCTCTACGATGGCAACCTGCAGGGACTGGCCGAACGACTGGCTCCGTTCAAATTGATTCGCCTGGCCCTGCCTGACGGAGGCCCCACCGACAATCTGGAATTACCGGCTGATGCCGGCCTCGTGGATCGGGAAAACGGCCAGCTTACCTTGCGCGTGCCCCGCGCCCACACGGCCGCCATCACCGCTCACCTGCTCAACACCTTATCGGTGGCCGACCTGACCGTAGAAGACCCGCCCATTGAGGCGGTAATTGATCAGATTTATCAGGAGGAAACAGTATGAACCATCGAGGCGGTTGGGCCTTGATCAAAAGCTCGTGGGCATCGTGGCTGCAATATCGCAGCTTCTTCTTTTTGCTGGCCTTTGGCTGGATGATTCCCCCCTTGATTTACCTGTTTGTCTGGTCTACCGCAGCCGGCCAGGCCACCATTGGCGGGCTGAGTCGCGGCCAGTTTGTAGCCTACTATCTGGTCCTAATTTTGGTGAACCAGTTGACCTACGCCCAGACCAACTGGACCGTAGGCGACCTGATTCGTATGGGCAGCATGAATGTTTTACTGCTGCGGCCCATGTCGCCCTTATACAACACCCTGGCCGCCGAGGTGGCCGGTAAAGTGGTGATGATGACCTTTGCCGTTCCGGTGACGGCGCTCCTGGCTCTGTTCTTGCGCCCCGAACTTGACCTGACCTGGAGCAATGGCCTGGCCTTTATCCCGGCCCTGCTCCTGGCCTGGGCCTTGCGCTTTTTCTGGGGCTACTGGCTGGCCTTGCTGGCCTTTTGGGCCACCCGCGCCGATGGCCTCCTGGCCCTGCAAGACGCCCTGCTATTTTTGCTGGGCGGGCTGGTGGCCCCGGCCATGCTGTTGCCCGGCCCGATGCAGCCGGCCGCGGTGCTGTTGCCTTGGCGGTATATGGTCGGCTTTCCGGTTGAGGTGTTGACCGGCCAATTGCCCGGAACAGACTTGACTCGTAGTGACGACTTTAGTCGTTTATGGCTTGGTTTTGGGTTTCAAATCGGCTGGCTGGCCATAGCCGTGGCTCTGTTTACCATCGTCTGGCGGCTGGGCCTCAAACATTACGAAGCGGTCGGAGGTTGACCATGCGCTATGCAAGATTAATGGCCCAATTTATCAGGGCCTCGGCCCAAAGCGAACTGGCCCACCGGGCCAATTTTTGGCTCAGTTTGCTCCACTCGCTGTTGAATTTGGGAACGGGTGTACTGGGCGTGGTGGTCTTATTTGGCCAGGTTGACACCATTCATAGTTGGGATTTTCCATCCACCCTGGCCCTGTTGGGCGTTTATCTGACCGTTAGCGCCCTGCAGGCTTTGTTCATTACGCCCAGTCTGGATGCCCTGGCCGGTATGGAAGGCCAGATTCACACCGGACAGTTTGATTTTACCTTGCTGCGTCCGGTTGATACGCAATTTTTTACCAGTTTCCGTTACTGGCGACCTTTGGCCTTGATTGATCTGGCTTTAGGCCTGGCTGTATTGGTCACGGCTGTCATTCAACTGGAACAATCAGTCACCCTGGTGCAACTCATCACTTTTTTGGTGGCCCTGAGCCTGGCCATGACCCTTATATACGCCATTTTACTCGCCTTCACCGGCCTGATTTTCTGGAGTCCCGGTTTCTACTTTACCTGGGTTTTTAACGCCCTTTTTCAATTGGCTCGCTATCCGGTAAACCTGTACCCCGGCTGGCTACGCTTGACCCTGACCTGGGTCTTGCCGGTTGCCTTTATAACCACAGTTCCGGCCCAGGCCCTCATCGGCCCGGTATCAACAACCATGTTGATCGCCAGCCCGGTTTTGGCTATTCTATTTTTGGCCGGCGCGTCGGCTCTGTTTCGGCTTGGACTCCGGCAATACGCCAGTGTGTCCAGTTAAGAGAAGTGAGAGTTCTAACGCGGCCATCCAGGCCATTGGCTGCCTGGGCATGCGGGCCTGCCACACCAACAACTTTGAACCAATTCAGCCTCGACGACTTGACCACGTGGAAACGGAACGTGGCCTATCTAACCGGGATCAGTTATGGAGGGGTGACACCACTGTAAGTGGAGACGCCTTCAGAAATCAACTTAACGAGTTGACCGTCGACCGTGGATAGTAGACCGCCCTAAAAGTGAGCCTCAGTAGATCCAATTTTCAAGCTCGGAGCGGACCACAGTCCGCGTTTTGGCCGCTGGACTGTCCCACGGGGAGGCAGCAAAGCTGCACAGGTCTTCGCACTGGTCCAGCTAGAGCAAATTTGGATGTACTGAGCTTATGTAAACTATCTCGGTGGTCATCGGTCGGCGGTCGCTGGTGGCAAAATCTGTGTCAAATCAGGTGTCCGTATTTTTCTCTTACCTCTTGACCAGCATAGGCCCCAGTCTGCGCCCGCCAAACAGGTGCATGTGCAGATGATAAATCTCCTGGCCACCGTGCGGTCCGCAGTTGACCAGCAGGCGATAACCATCCTCGGCAATCCCCTCCTCTTTGGCAATCTTGGCCACTGCCGTAAACATGTGTCCCACAACAGATTCATCCTCGGGGGTAACCTCGTTCACAGTGGGGATGGGTTTGTTGGGAACAATCAGAATGTGGGTCGGGGCCTGGGGGTTGACGTCCCGAAAAGCCGTGACCAGTTCATCCTGATAGACAATATCAGCCGGAATTTCACCTTTAATAATTTTACTAAAAATAGTTTCTTCAGCCATCGGTTATCCTCTCTATGTTATCCGAGTACAGGACAGCATAAGTCTTTTGGTAGTTATTATCCCACAGATGTACTAACTGACCCCCTCCCTCCCCAACTCCTCACACAAAATCTCCACCGTCCACCGGGCCGCCCGGCCCACCACGAGGGGGCACTTGTCGGTGTGGGCCCCGGCCTGGTCGAAAGCCACCCGCTCATCTGGATCGGTCAGATCGAAGGAACGGCTAAACAGCTCCTGGTGGATGTCGTGACAGATGACACTGCCATAGCTCATTACAAATCGCTCGTGGAGTTGTTGGGCCATAGCCATAGTGCGATTCTTTTGCTCCCGGTCCCCGTCAAAATGGTCACGCCGCCGGCCAATGTACAACCCCATAGCCAGGACCCCGCCTATATACCCCCCGCAGGCCCCGTCGCCGCAGAGACCGATACCTCCGGCTACCGCGGTCGCTGACTGGAACAGGGTGTCCTCCCGCCGGTCCAGCGCATCCAGAACGGCGGCCAGGGTGCATTGGCCACAGCCGTGGTACTCCCGCTCGTAGGCCACGCCCAGACGATATGCTTCCTGCCCCAATTGGAGGCCATAGAAACTGGAGAGAATCATCTCGATCAAATCGGTTTCTGTCTGCAAGCCACAAAAGCGCAACAAGGCAGCTTCCGGTCCCTCTGTCTCGACCACCTGGCGTACCCGCTCGGCTGCCGGATCGTTCGGTGGGTGAAAAAGGAGGGCCACCGCCACCCCTCGGGCGATGTGCCGGGGACGAATCCCATGCTGGCGGGCCAGGAGGGCCGGGCCAATCAGTCGATCTTGCCGGGCCAATTTTCGTTCTGGATCGGCTCCGGTCCGTTCGAGACTATCTTGCAAGGCCGGATTCTCCATTCGCTGTAGGACCGTCTCGTTCCAGCCGGCCATCTCTGCCGGGCTGAAGCCAAACTCCCGGCTCAGCGCCTGGCTCACCTCGGCCAATGCCCCGGCCGTGGCCCAGCGTAACTCCGGGTCTCTGATGGCCTGGATCACGGTCTGGTATTCCCGCAGGGCTCCCAGGTAGGCCAACATAGCGTGGGCCAGATTATAGGTGTACAGTTTTCGGGTTTCTTCGGCCCGCATGTTCTCTACCGGGCGCAAGCCCGATCCGGTGGGGAATGGACCGCGAAAAGCGGCCCGGTCCAGGGGCAACTCCGGGTAATCGTCGGTCAGCACCAGGAGGGGATCACGGGCCAACAAGGAGGGGGGAGGCTGGGGGGCCATGCGGATCACCAGCGATTCGACCACCCCAACTTTTTGCTGTACATAGTTTTTAGCCGCTGGGGGCATTGCCTGGGCCAACCGGGCCCGGAAATCGGGGCCTGGGTGTAAAATGTTGGTACAGAGGAAAATATCGAGGGGGGAGTCGGGGGTTTCCTGGGCCCGCCGGGTCAGCCCGGGGACCAACCCCTGGGCCACCTCTCCCAGCACGGCGGCGGGAACGGCTACGGCAATCAGCGTCGCCCCGGCCACCGCTTCGGCCAGGGCCTCGACCTCCTCGGTGTGCAGCGCCTGGACACCCCTAATCAGGAGGGTTCGCTCCAGGCCGTCTGCGCTAACCATCCGCACCGCATAATGGCCGGTCTGCCGCAATCGCTCTATCAGGGTGCGATCTTGATCCACGAAGCAGAGGGAATAACCGGCCTGGTTAAAAAGCTGGCCCAGAAATCCCCGGCCAATCTTACCGGCTCCCCAGATTAGAAGTTGGTTCATTGTTGAGCGACTTTCTATGGTGGTATCTTAAGTCGCCTGATTATAAGTCTGATTGGGATAGGGGACAAATGGGGATGGATTTGTCCGGGTCTCAATTCCTTCGGGTTATGACCCGTTTTGGCTTGAAGGCCGGCAGGGGTTCTTCATTCAAGATCAGTTGGGGAATGGTGACCACCAGATGATAGGCCTGGGGGCCGACCAGTTTTAGCGCAGCTTGATAACCCGCCCGCATGGCCGGAGCCCGGGGGCCGGCGGCGGCGTGGGCGTCACTGGCAATCAGATGGGCCAGGCCGTGCCGGAGCAGATCTTCACACAGATGCTGCTGGCGAGGTCCATTGAGTCCGGCCAGGTTGGCCGCCGTGACTTGCATGGCCAGGCCACGTTCAACCAGGGGAATGAGCACGTTGGGATCGTCGTGCACGGCCTCTAACTTTTCAGGGTGGGCGAATACGACCCGATAACCACGGTTATGCAACTTGTCAACCGCATTGATTAGCTCGTCGGGCTCAATGTAAGCCGATGTTTCAAGCAGCAGGGTCCGACTTTGACCATAACACAGCACTTGACCCCGGTTTAGCCGGGCCATTAAATTGTCGCCCAGTAGAATTTCCGTACCCGAAACGAGGGTCAGGGGGAGACCTTGTGCCTTAAACTTAATACGTGCTTGCTCAACAACTTGCTTGATGTAGGCCGGGTCGTAGGTGCGATTGGGTCGAATGCCGTAACTATGCGGAGTTGCGGCGACCGTTGTCACTCCTTCATCGAGCAGACACCGGGCCAGGGCGAAGGTTTGTTCCCAGGTGGCCGGCCCATCGTCAACATCGGGCAAAAGATGACAGTGCAAATCATACATATATTGCTTACCCAAAAAATGAATCACCGCCGTTATTGTAACACAATATTGAGCAAACACATACTGGTGTATTGGCGAATGACCTACTGTCATCAGGCTTGTGGTCAAAAACCCCAAACCAAGCTATTGCTGAGAACTCGTGTTATTGGTATACTTGGGGATAATAACCTGCTAAGCGGCCAATCTGGATGGTTCGATGGATAACACATTCGCCAGGCCCCATATTTTCGACAGAGGTGGTGTCACTGAGGGCGCATGATCATAGCCAACAGGAGGGCTGATGCCTGTCGACAATTTCATTTCCTTTGATCCTCAACAGTGGGAAACCATCCTGGCCCGGGAGGAAGCAGACCGGGCTGCGGGTGCGCCGATGACTGCCCTGTCCCAACTGGTGCGCCTGGGCCTGGGGCAAAGCAGTCTCAACTCTGTGGCCAGTAACGTACCCCCGGCCCTGATCGCCAGGCTGGTTGAAACCGGCCTGTGGTCGCCAGAGCAAACAATTACCCTTACTATCGCCATCCCCAATCCTCGTCAGCGGGTGGCCGCTTGCGCTTTGCTGCTCAGAAACGAAAACCTGGTCATGCCCCAACGCGAGGAAATTAGCGCCATCGCCGTAGCCGCGCTGCGGGAAGTTCCGGAGAGTACCGGCTGGTTGGCCGACGCCAGCCCACGTGGGCACGCACTTCTCCTGGTCGCCCCGCGCTTGGCCGGTGATCCGGTAGCGGAGGCACTCCAGATGGCGTTGGCCCTGCCGGGTCGGGTACTTGGCGATACGGTGAGCGACAGGATGCGAGCCATTGCCGCCCTCAGCCCGCAACTGGAAGGGGGATTGTTGGACGAGGCACTCCAGGCGGTCACCGCCCTACAAGATGTGGTCGAGTGTGCCGGGGGATTGACCTTGCTGGCCAGGCAACTGCCAAAGGCGCAGCAAGAAACAGTCTGGACGCAAGCGTTGGATATCGCCCTGACCCGGGTATACGAACCGGGCGAGGTCAAAATCATCCAGGGGGACCAGGTCTCGACCGTGCCCACCGGTGGGCCATCTGAAACGGACCGGCTCCTGGCGGTTTCTATGCTGGCGACCACGGTGGAGGGTGCATTGCTGTCGCAGGTATTGGATATCGCGCTGTCCGCACCACAAAAAGCGGCGGACGAAGACACGGCAACTGAACCAGGTTCAGGACAGCGCCGGGAACCGGCCTGGGGCAGACCCTTTATCAACATTATCTCCGGGTTGGTTGAGCGATTGGACCCGGCCCAGATTGGGCGCGTTTTGGAAACCGCCTTCAAGATTGATGACGAGACCTACCGCGTCCGGACCTTGGCCGAGCTGGCGCCCTACCTGACTGAGACTCAGCAAGCCGCCGTGATCGAGACAGCCTCAACCATTACAGATGAAGCAGCGCGAATCACAGTATTGGCCGGCCTTGGCCCGCATCTTCAGGGCGCGTTGCTTGACCAGGTTTTACAAGACGAGTTGGGCCTGGTGGTGGCCGACCAAACTGAGGTAAGGTCTCCCTTTTCCTGGGTCAAGAAAGTTATCTCCCGGCCACCGCCAAGCGAGTCAAAAATCAAAGATGTCAAAAAGCGAATAGACTTACTGGCAGCCGTGGCCCCCAATTTAAGCAACGCCCAATGTCAAGCGGCGTTGAACGTCACCTGGCCAATCAAAGATGAGCGCGACCGGGCTCGCTTGCTGAACGCGCTTGTTCCCCAACTGGCAGAGGCACAACAAAACAAGGTCATCAAAGAAGCGCTGAAAGTTGTGCCGCGTATAAAATCTGATCTGGATCGGGCCAAAGCATTGGCCGAACTTGGTCGCCACGTAACGGGCAAAAACATGGCCCAGGTCTTGCAAGCGGTTCTCAAGTTACCCGAACGAGTGTTGGGACCGGGTAGCCGCAGTCCAATTGCAGAGGCATTGCGTGAATTAGCCCCTCATCTGCCGCCCAAACTGCAAGCCCAGGCCCTTGAAGCATATGCGTCAACTTAAGCCGTGTCTGAATAAATTTGATCAAAACTGGGTTTTCGCAGTATAATTGTTCTTTTGTTACCTCAAACTACGAGCTATTAGGAGACCGAGCCAAATGTCCCAAGTGACC
>DAOUMU010000228.1:0-3048 GCA_034409055.1 Anaerolineae bacterium | reverse complement strand
ACCTGCTCAATTCACAACTACTTGCTGGGCAAAGGTGGATATTCTTGTATACAGGGGGTCGGAACAAAAATGGGATCAATTTTGTGATGCGAAATCACCTGAATTGGACTGATTTTCATCGGCCCAGAAGGCGGCTCAAAGTCTTTATTGAATGGGTTTCCAATTTTCACTATGTGTTTGTATTTAAGAAACAAGGAGATATTCAAGGAGATATTATGAGTTCGACAACTGTTATCATTTTTGGCGGAAGTTCAGGTATAGGTGAAGCAACCGCCAAGAAACTTTTATCAAATGGGTTACATGTAATCATTGTAGGCCGTAATCAAAACCGCCTTCAGGAGGCTCGCGCTCGTATTGGTGCTGGCGTCGAAATCGCAAGTGTGGACGCTACTAACCGAACCGCAGTCAATCACTTCTTTGAGCAGGTTGGTGGCTTTCAACACCTTGTTCTCTCATTTAGCGGTGGCAAAGGTGCAGGTCTGTTTAAGAATCTTGATTTAGACGACATTCGTAGCGGAATGGAAAAGAAATTCTTTGCTCAGGTTTCGGTAGCCCAGAGTGCTCTCGTCAACTTACAGGTCGGTGGGTCTATTACTTTCATCTCTGCGGGGAGTGCGCGTGTGGCAATTCCAGGTACTATGGGACTTGCTGCGATCAATGGGGCAATTGAAACAATTGTTCCTGTTTTAGCAAAGGAACTGGCACCCACGCGAATTAACGCTGTTTCACCTGGAGTCATCGATACACCTTGGTGGAATATGATGCCGAAAGAATCAAAAGAGACAATATTCAAACAAACGTCAGAACAGTTACCTGTTCGTAGAGTAGGTTGTCCTGAAGATGTCGCACAAGCGATTACCTTCTTAGTAGAGGACACCTTCGTCACAGGAACGATTATAGAAGTGGATGGTGGAGCACATTTGAGTTGAGAAACAACCTTACGGGATAGAGAATGTCTGGTTCATCCCTTTCCGCCGTTTCATCCCGCTTCTCCCGTTTGAGAACCAGTCACCCAGGAGGGGATGATGCTGTCAGCCGAACCATCTCGGCGGTTGGACTTGACGAGACTGACCAGATTAGTCTCATCGCACCAACATCAATCTACAGCCTGCAAAGTACGCAGGACTTTGTTATCAAAGGACAGTGGTCAATTGTCCTTTGCCGCCCATCCCCCGGCCCGGAAGGACCG
This sequence comes from Anaerolineae bacterium, assembly GCA_034409055.1. Lineage (GTDB taxonomy): Bacteria > Chloroflexota > Anaerolineae > 4572-78 > J111 > DAOUMU01. Next base: position 1,859 of record DAOUMU010000228.1, on the reverse strand, counting down.
GTTTCGAACGAACGGATCGCACCAAGTCGTTTCACGCCGACAGCCAAAGTTGGTTTGGATAGCCGGGTGGTTTGGCTATCGGTTGTTGGGCTGCTGTGCAGGTGGGTTTGCTCACCTTTGGCTGCGGGTGAACTCTGGCGTTGGGCGGCTTATGTATTATACCTCAATCACAAATTTGGTATTCAGGAATGTCCTATAAAAAGCACTTATGGTGTTTAAAGAGAGATAATTGTATTCATTTTTTTACCTTTTCCCCACAAGGAGGACAAACCTGTGAATGCAAGAAATCTGCTGATTGTTATACTTCGCTGGGCCGGACGGATATTGGTGGTTGTGCTGTGTCTCTTTTTGGTTTTCGTTGTTTATTTGTTGGTTCGTGAGTCTATCACTCGGAGCAAATACCGGACGGAATATCCTCCGCCCGGCAAAATGGTGAGTCTCGACACCCATAATATTCATTTGAACTGTGTGGGAAGCGGAAGCCCAACGGTTGTTTTTGAAGCCGACCTTGATCAGTATGGCTCATTAAGCTGGGTGCCAGTTCAAGAAAGAATCGGGGAATTGACCCGCGCTTGCAGCTACGATAGAGCTGGAATCCTGTGGAGTGAACCAGGGCCACTTCCTAGAGATGGCGAGACAATCGCCAGCGAACTATCTGCAGTTCTAGATGCTGCTGGCGAAGAAGGTCCCTATATCCTGGTAGGTCATGCTTTTGGTGGCGCTTATGTCAGGATATTTGCGGGACAGTACCCTGATGATGTGTGCGGCATGGTGCTGCTTGAATCAAGTCATCCTGAAATGCTCGCACGCTTCAGTAAGTATGGCGTTAAACCGGAAATTCCAGATAGAAATATCAGGCCTTTGATCCTGTTTTTGTCTCACCTAGGATCGCCAGGCCGATATAAAGGGAATATATTATATAACCTACCACCTGAAATCTATGATCCAGTACAGGCATTCTTACCTGAATCAAGTATGACATGGTTTGATGAGAAAGTTGAAAGCCCTAACACACTGGCACAAGCAGGGCAGTATGAATATCTGGGCAACTGGCCATTGATTGTGCTTGCTACTTCAGGACCTTCACCTTCCTTGGGAGATCTAGGACAGCAACTAGATGATTTATGGATTGAATTGCAGCGGGAGTTACTTTTACTAAGTGAGAATAGTGAGTTCAGATCGTACGAGATAGGACATTATCCTCAGCTTCAAAGCCCTGAGGTGGTAATCGAGGCAATTCAGGATGTGCTTGGAAGATGTGAAGATACATTGCCATCACCCTGAAGCGTGAGTTGAAATGGAGAATGTTTGCTCACCTTTTTAACTGCCGCCCAACAAGGCGCTGGTGGCGAATTGCTAAAGCTGCGTTTTTTGTAGTTGGTTGGGGCTGCAACGTATCTAATCTTCGGCGGTGGTTGCGCCAACCCGCAATCGCCACAGCTTAATCGTTAGGTGGCTCGAAACAGAAGTGGTGCTATGGCAGAAGGACAGATTATTTTACTCAATGGAACATCAAGTGCAGGTAAATCGACCTTGGTCATAACACTTCAAAATTTTTTTGGCGTGATTGGATATAAATTCGGCGTGATAAGATAGAGGTAATTGTACTTAATGGGTTTATACTGTGATAGTCAAATCAAATTTCACAGGAGCAAGTCAAGGAGAAACAATGCAAACCCAGCAAAAATATATTAATCTAACAAATAACATTAAGATGCCGATGGTTGGATTCGGCACCTACCTCATTCAAGATGAAGACGCGCAATCCCTGGTACACCAAGCCATCCGTTCGGGCTACCGACATGTCGATACGGCGGAAGCCTATGGTAATGAGAATGGTGTAGGCTTAGGAATCAAAA
>DAOUMU010000227.1:0-4569 GCA_034409055.1 Anaerolineae bacterium | reverse complement strand
AGCAACTTCAAGATTTGAAAGAACGGTGGCTTCAATTACCGTCAGATACGTCACCCGAGATGGTACATCTTCAGAGGGGATGAATTCCTCTATGAGGCAATTACCTGCCGACTTTTGCGGTATTGCCAAATTTTGCTGCCTGATATATTCCATAGCACAGATGAGCCTTGAGGCTCGTTGAAACTGTTGTGTAGTCAGAAGGCGTAGTGTGTACCTGGTGATTACGTGGACACCCGTATCATTGGGATCTTTGAGGCGTCGCATGAACAAAACGAATGCGGCCAGGCCAAGATAAGCTTCAGTCTTGCCACCGCCTGTCGGGAACCAAATGAGTTCTACTGTCTCGCGGTCTTCATCCTCTTCCTCAACAGAGGATCGCAACGACATAAGCAAAAAGGCAATTTGAAAGGCACGCCATTGTCCCTGTTCGGGTTTTATATTGCCAACATCAGGCTCGCTGTAGGTATCCGAGAAATTCCAGCGATTCGATTTGTAATCGTATAAAGCAAGGCGAGGATCTTTTCTGGTTAGTTGTTGCACCAAAATTGCATGGTTAGCCAGTTGGAAGGCTCTCAACGCGAGAGGATCCCTCTCAAGATATCTCATACCATCTCGCATACGGCGCACGCAATGGATACAGTTCTCCAAGTGATTCTCTGCGGTCTTATGCAAGTATGCTGGAAGGCTGCTGATCGCATTACGCTTCCTGGCGATCCACTCTTCATATAGTTCAATAACACGCTCAAGTTCGTCAAAGCCATCTTTGCCGGGTACTAAACCGGCCAGAGGAGCCATTGCAACTTTAATCGGGGTGCCATCATTATCTTTTATTTCCGGTGTTGTGCTAGGAGTTTCAAAAACCGGCAAACATTCAGCCGTCACTTTGCTGACCTTGCCATTATTATCCTTTAATCCCCAATCTGCTGCGCATCCGTGACCAGCAGCATAGGTTTGGAAGTTCCGGTAAAGCAGAGCAAGAGATTTCTCTTCATCATCTAACACACCAGCTGGGGATTCTGGATACGGCAGGATGAGATTTTCCCCCTCCAGAGACACAACCTTCACATCAAAAGAACACTGGAACAGACACAGTTCATCAGAACGTTTGCTACCTGGATCGGTCCGGTTAACCAAGCATACTGTGATAAGCCTCTCCCGTGGATTGTCACTGTACGGGTTCGGGCGAGCATATAACTCGACACGCAAATCGATGGGGCCACAATTTTCTTCTGGTTGAGGCTTTTCCTCTAATTTCACAACGCGATTGGCGCAGATTGCCTCGGCATTAAATTCTTTTGCAAAGGAAATCGGGATTCGCAACCACCACATCGAGATATATTTTTCAACTTGAACTTCAACCGACTTATACCGTCCTAACGAGGCTTTAACAACGACTTTTGAGCCGGGGGGTAGTTCTGTTAAGAAACTGATGCCCATACTGCTCGGACGGTAGGTATTCGTCGCTGAAAGATCGAGATCGTTTAACCCATCATCATTGTTATTGTCTCGGTTGAGTCCTTTTTCGATGTCCTCTGCGCCTTCGGGCGTCAGGGCACTGTCTGTAAGCGAGCTGTTTTCCTCGTCACGGCTGTGTAAGCCAATGGCCGCGGTCCCAGCATCCTCGACCGTATCTTCGGCCACTATTTGCCAGGGATATAGTACACCGATCCCATAACGTTTGGTTGGTGGGTCGCGTTGTAGAATTTCCTCACCGTTCTCTGTCTGCTTCCAAGGCCCGTAGGAGTCCTTTGAATTCTCGAAGCGTATACTGGTCGAGCAGTCAAGCTCCTCCCCTTGTGGTGACGGGCCGACCAATTCCTGTTTCAAAACCCCTAGTACAAGGTCTCTGTTAGTAATGTTGGTAGACATATACCCAATCCCCTATGTTTGTAATATAATTTCTAAAATGTCTCGTTTAATATTGTTCTGGGCCAAAATGTACAACCGATGTAGAGCACGCGTCATTGCGACATAGAACAATGATGCAGCCTGATCACCAGTAATCGAATCCACATCCGTAACGACAACTGCCGAACTTTCCATGCCCTTGAAGGCGTGGATTGACCCACAACCAATCCGTTTCTTTGACGCACTTTCAAATGTAGTAAACTTCACCGGAGCGGTTGCGTCCATTATGCTGGTTATGGATTTATCCGGTGCCTTTGTGGATAGCACTACTATTTCAGTGCCTGAGAACCCATCTCGCTTGAGTTTTTGCACCGTTTGTAGAAGACGTTTTTTCTGGTCCCCGGTATCTGCGTAATAGACGATCTCAGGTTCCACGCCATCATCCGGCCGGAGAATTTTTGAATATTCTGGATTCAGATCGCCCAGTAAATGCACTAAGGTGGCGATTCTCGGTGTATTGCGGCAGTTAATCCGTACAGCATATCTGGGTGCGTTGCCAAGTCGCGTTGAAATCGCTTCATTGATGCTAATCTCGGCATTGGAATCATAGATTGCTTGTTTTTCGAAGTCTCCAAATAGCTTCCATTTGCCGGCACTCAAGCCACCTTTAAGACTCAGATCAATAAAATCAAGATAATTATTGCGAAGTAAGTCCTGTGTCTCGTCAATGATGATTTCATCAAAAAGGTAGCTTTCAGTTGTATCTTCTAATAATCTATCTATAGCCCTCTGGGGAAGTTCCTCTAGCCAAAAATGGCTGCGACACGTTTCCCCGTGTAGTTTGATATCCGCAACGGTCAGCATATGTTTGTGCAGAGTACCGACTGTTACTTCTGGCTGGATCGCAGCAGTTTCTGACTCAAGGTGGTGGCCCAATAATCTATTGTAACACAAAAAGAGGACGCGATTGCCGATAGCCCGGCTCCGCCTCGCAGCCTCAATTGCCAGTATCGTTTTGCCCGTTCCTGCTGGACCGCTAAAGATCACACGAGGGTTTTCTGCCATCGCATCCAGGGCAATAAATTGTTCCTCTGTGTATTTTTTGACCTCTTGCTCCAAACGTTCGATCTTTTTACGTGGGGGCTCGTAAATCTCAAAATCAGGTCTCAGGATATGCACAATCTGGACGCATTGTGTTTTTGTTGGCTCATTGCGTGACTCATCGAACCAGATAACTCTATTTTCCTTTAGAAGACTCCTTGCTTTATCGAGAACCTCAAGTACCAGCGAGCTAATGGATTTTCTTCTAAACCCATTGCTATCAATAACCTGCCAGTCGTGCCATTCTCCTGAGCTAATACTGAATTGCAGATAGGGGAATATTACGACCGACCAGAAGGGAATACTGGCCAAGCTACTATTTTTTTCGATAAGTCGCTTCCGGATGCTATGCATTGCCTCAGAGGATTGCTTGAAGGGGCCACGCTTATCGGGTTTTGGATTATTACCATAATACCACAATCCCTCCTCCCGCCTTACTTTTGAGGTTGCCTTGACTTCCAAACACAAGACACCTTTATGCGGTACAATTATTACAAAATCTGCTTCACCGGATAGACGTTTTATATGCTGGGCAATGTCTAGTGAGTGAAGCACTATCCAATCTTCTGTATCTGGGTCATTCGCAAGCCGACGAAATATTTCTTTTTCACCTGGGCTTGGATTACCCGCATAGATTTGAGCCGGAATCATCCGTGCCATAGTCAATGTTCCAGTCTGAAAGGCTGTCCAATACGTGAGTACGGAACTTTAACTTTTTCTGCCAGTACGCTTTCAACACGAAAAGCGATAAGCCCGCCTTCGTCATCACCGGACAATTTGAAATCCATTTTTCCTCGTCTTTGCAACTCTTCCATGTCAATGTCCCTGACTTGATCGAGAAGTGAATTTCTTATCTCAAAGCCAGCCTTGTGATGGGCTTTATTAATGACTCCCATTATGTTCCAGTATTCTTTGGCTTTGTCTTCCAAGTCGATAAGTCTCATGATCGCGAGAAAATCACTATAACTATGAGTACGAATACTCCTCGGCCATATCCAATTCCGGACATTAACCTCGTTTGCAATGTCTGAGCCTAGATCAAGTAGATCGATACTTGTTTTTAAGAGACCATTTGCTTTTGCGTAGTTTCGCAGTAATTCTTTCCAGTGTTTCTGGTACTCGCGGGCTTGTTGCGCCAGATTGCCCATAATCTTATCTGCCACAGGCACGATATAGTCCCCACCACCGCTAGTTCTGACAAGAACATATGTGCCCGGTTGTATGTCCTTCACAAGTATACGGGTGACGCGATCATCTGCATCTTCGTCAAGATCAATGACCAGGGTCTTTGCCCCTTCATCGGCTTCAATAAAAACAGCCAAGTCCCCCTCGAGAAACACACAGACAGCTTCTACATCTTCATATTCGTCTCGATCCCCTTTATCAAGCGTAGACGCAACGGATGAAGCTCTGTCAACGACGGTAAGGAGGCTTTCGGCATCAATACCATCCCAACGGCTACCAGTTTCACGCTCCTCAACCGTGATAAGCTTTCTACGCATTGTCCGGGACTTCGCCCGGAAAATGTGCCCCTAACGGGGAGTAGGAAGTAGGGATTAGGGATTAGGGGTTAGGGATGAGTTGACAAGAAAAGGGTTTCTGGTTTAAGCTTCTTAGATC